>DATEVB010000204.1:0-4883 GCA_035282865.1 Acidimicrobiia bacterium
GGTTCATGATAAGCGGCATCGGCCGCGGCTAGACGAGCTGCGGGGGAAATCGAGACGACCTACAAGATAGCGACATTAAGTCACTCAGTGCCTTGTTCGGCCTCTGGGCGTTCCGGGACCTCTTACCTCCTAACCCCTTCGGCGGTTGACGGGTTGGCTCCGGTCGGTCATACTGCGAGGCCAGATGTTCAAGCCGACCACCACCATCATCATCGAGTAGCGCACACGGACAACCGTGTGCGCCCAACCCTTCGCCTTGCGAGGGGTTTTTTGTTACCCGGGAGATCGCCAATGAAGACCGAGATCTACGACACGACCCTGCGCGACGGTTCTCAACAGGAGGGCATCTCGCTGACCGTCGGCGACAAACTACGCATCGCTTCTCTGCTCGACGAGCTGGGAGTCGACTATGTGGAGGGTGGGTGGCCGGGCGCCAACCCCAAGGACAACGAATTCTTCCACCGGGCCAAGAAAGAGTTGAACCTCGGAACTGCGACGCTGGTGGCCTTCGGGTCAACCCGGCGGCCGCGAGGCACCGTGACCGATGATCCCCAGTTGCGGGCGCTGCTCACCGCCGAAACCGAGGTCATCTGCATCGTGGGCAAGTCTTGGGACTACCACGTGCTCCAAGCGCTCCGAACCGACCTCGACGAGGGGGTGCGCATGGTCGCAGAGTCGATCGAGTACCTGCGCAATCATGACCGAAGGGTGTTCTTCGATGCCGAGCATTTCTTCGACGGTTTCCGGACCAACCCTGAGTTCGCGCTACGGGTTCTGCAGGCAGCCACCGAGTCCGGCGCCGAAAGATTGGTGCTGTGCGACACCAACGGTGGAACTCTCCCCTCCCCGATCTTGACCACCATCGGCCGGGTGCAGGAGGCCCTCCCCGACAGTCAGCTGGGAGTCCACTTCCACGACGACGTCGGATGCGCGGTGGCCAGTTCGCTGGTGGCGGTCGATGCCGGCGTTCGACAGGTGCAAGGTTGCATCAACGGCTACGGAGAACGCACCGGCAACGCCGACCTTTCGACCCTCATTCCCGACCTGGCCCTCAAGGTGGGCCTTTCGGTGCTTCCCCCGGGGAGGCTGAAACTCCTCGGCCCGGTGGCGCACCATGTTGCAGAGATCGTCAACATCGCCCTCGATCCCCATCACCCGTATGTTGGGACATCCGCCTTCACTCACAAAGCCGGGCTCCACACCTCGGCCCTGGCCCGCCAACCCGACGCGTACGAGCACGAGGACCCGACGCAGGTCGGCAACCACACTCGCATGGTCGTCTCCGAGCTGGCAGGCCGGGCGAGCGTCCTGGCCGAGGCGAAGAACCTCGGTCTCGAGGTCGACTCCGAGACCGCCGCCCGGATCCTCGAGCAGGTGAAAGACCTCGAACACCGGGGCTACCATTTTGAGGCCAGCGACGGATCCTTTGAACTTCTCATGCGCAGAGCACTGGGGTGGGAACAGGATTTCTTCGAGCTGGAATCGTTCCGGGTCTTCACAGATCGGCGAGCCAACGAGGAGATCTTCTCCGAGGCCACCGTCAAGGTCGTGGTCAACGGCGAACGGGTGGTAACCACCGGTGAGGGGGTCGGTCCGGTCCACGCGTTGGATCAAGCCCTCCGGGCTGCGCTGAGAACCGCCTATCCGGACATCGACCGACTCCGGCTAACGGACTACCGGGTGCGGGTACTGGATTCCTCGCACGGAACGGGCGCGACGGTGCGGGTGCTCCTCGAAACATCCGACGAGGACGAAACGTGGGGAACCATCGGGGTGCACGAGAACGTCATCGAAGCCTCGTGGGATGCCCTCACCGAAGGCCTGATCGTCGGATTGTTGCGGCGGCAAGGCTCCGACCGTCCCGTATAGTCCTGGGTATTCCAAGATCAGAAGGGGAACCGGGCGTGGCTATTCCGCACATGACTCCCGATGAGTTCCGGAAACGGGGCAAAGAGGTCATCGACTGGATCGCCGATTACATGGAGGGCGTCGAAGAGTACCCGGTTCTCTCCAGGGTCAAACCTGGCGACATCCGTGCCCGGTTGCCCGAACACCCGCCGGCTACCGGTGAGGACTTCGATCGCGTCGTAGCCGACCTCGACCGGGTGGTCATGCCCGGCATCACCCACTGGCAGTCCCCCGGATTCCACGCATTCTTCAGCGCCAATGCGTCGGGACCTGCGATTCTCGGGGATCTGGTGTCCTCAGGTCTCGGGGTGCAAGGCATGTTGTGGGCTACCAGTCCGGCCTGCACGGAGCTCGAGACCCATGTGATGGACTGGCTCGTCGAGATGCTGGGCCTCCCCCCGACCTTCCTCTCCTCCGGGGCGGGCGGGGGCGTTATTCAGGACTCCGCCTCCAGCGCCACCCTCACCGCCCTCATCGCCGCCCGCGAGAAGGCCACCCGGGGCGCCGGCAATCACACCGGCAATCCGGGCAACCTGGTCGCGTACACCTCCACGCAGGCACATTCGTCCATCGAGAAGGGGATTCGTATCGCCGGAATCGGGTCCGACAACCTTCGTTCGATCGAGGTCGACGCCGCCTTCGCCATGCAACCCGCGGCCCTGGAACAGGCCATCCAGAAAGACCTCGCGGCGGGTCGGCGGCCTTTCTTCGTGTGCGCGACAGTTGGGACCACCTCATCGACCGCCATCGATCCGGTTGGTGAGATCGGTGAAATCTGCCGGCGGCACCAGATGTGGCTCCACGTCGACGCGGCCCTGGCCGGAACCGCCGCGTTACTCGCCGAGCAGCGCTGGATCCACGAAGGGGTCGAACTGGCCGACAGCTACGTGTTCAACCCGCACAAGTGGATGCTGACCAACTTCGACTGCTCGGCCTTCTTCGTCGCCGACCGCACTGCCCTGATCGGCGCCCTCAGCGTGCTGCCCGAGTACCTGCGCAACGAAGCTTCAGCCTCCGGGGCCGTAATCGACTACCGGGATTGGCAGATCCCACTGGGGCGGCGTTTCCGCGCCTTGAAGCTGTGGTTCGTGATCCGGCACTACGGTGTCGAAGGCTTGCAGGCGTTCGTGCGCGAGCACCTCCGCTTGACGAAGCTCCTCGTCTCCTGGGTGGAGGGCGACGACAACTTCGAACTGGCTGCCCCTGCTCCGGTCAATCTGGTGTGCTTCCGTCATATCGGCGGGGACGACGTCAACCAGCGCATCATGGACCGGGTCAACGAATCCGGCGAGATCTACATCACCCACACCAAGCTCAATGGCATGTTGACCCTCCGCATGTCGATCGGGCAGACCCACACAGCCGAACGTCATGTCCGCCGGGCGTGGGAGCTGATCAGGGGGGCGTCGGGTTGACTTCGGTTCCCGTCAAGACGATATCGAAGGTCCGTTCCGGGAAAACGAACGGGCCGTGCAAACTTGATCTCATGAAAAATCGGGCACAGAAGCCGCACCTACGATGGTGCGGACCTATACAATCTGCACATCCGGCCAACCGACCGGACGTCGCGTACCGGCGGAAACCGGGAATGTCGAAGGAAGGCAACATGCCAGCCAAGAAGCCAGCACCCAAGAAGCCTGCTGCCAAGAGCGCCGCAAAGCCGAAGACCGCCGCAAAGCCGAAGAAGAAGTAGCTCCGCCGCCGGACATCAAAAGGTGGGGACCCGGACCCGGGTCCCCACCGCTCGTAGGGGATGGATCAACCCCTCACCGCCCAGGGACCATTGCTACGGATCGATCAGATCACGGGGCGGCATCCTCGTCACCGCCGGCTCCAGGCCGACCAGCTGGCGGACCATGTGGGCAGTCGCGCCCCACAGGACCTCACCGTCGATGTCGAAGAACCAGACCTTGTGTTCACGCCACGTCTCGAAGCGCCACCGGTCCTCGTCGGTGAAGATCTCGACCGGGGGTTCGAGCACTTTGTCGACCTCTCGCGGTGACGGCTGCAACTCCGGTACGCCCTCGATCCAACCGACCACCGGGACCACCATCAAGGAGTATTGGATCGTGTGAATGGCGGGCAGAAACCCGAGCACTGTCACCGATGAGGGATCGATGCCGACCTCCTCTTCCGCTTCGCGCAGTGCCGTCCCCACCGGACCGCCGTCACCGTCGTCCGGACGGCCGCCGGGAAACGCCAGATGCCCGGCATGGGTGGGCATCGTCATCGGCCGTTTGGTGAGGATCAATCGGTTGACCCCACCATGGTCCTCGTAGAGTGGAACCAGGACGGCAGCCTGAGGCATCTCACCCGGCGGCGGAGCATGGCGTTGGACTCCCGGAAGACGTTCCCAGATTTGCTTCACCCGAACATGGTACGACGCCGATAGTCTGAGCGGACATGGATGACCTCTCAACCACCCCGCGATTCTCGCGCCGGTTCATGCTGCGCCCTTTTCGGCGCCGTGACGCCGACGAGATGATGGAGGCCGTGCTGGTATCGCAGATGGAGCTCAACGAGTGGCTGCCGTGGGCTCATCTCGGGTACTCGAAGGGCGACGCCACCAACTACGTTCGTGACAGCATCAAATCCTGGCGCGAGGAACGCGCCTACGACTTCGCGGTTCGGCGCCTTGACGACCCGGACCGCCACGTCGGCAACATCTCTGTATGGTTCATCTCCCGTTCCTTCAAAACCGGCGAGATCGGATACTGGGTACGCACCGACGAAACCGGCCGGGGGGTGGCAACTGAGATGGCGGCCCGGGCCCTCCAGATCGCCTTTGAGGAGCTCCACATGCACCGCGTGATCCTCAGAATCGCCATCGGTAACCGGCCAAGTGAGCGAGTGGCCGAGAAGCTCTGCTTTTTCCGGGAGGGGATCCTGCGCCAGGAGATCAAGGTGCGGGGCGAGTGGCTCGATCACTCGGTATGGGGACTGCTCGAACACGAATACAGAAAGAACGTCGGCCT
>DATEVB010000205.1:0-6831 GCA_035282865.1 Acidimicrobiia bacterium
TCGGGAGACAGATCCTCGAAGGTGTCGAGCATCCGGCAGTACAGGTAGGCCACCGCAGCGACCCTCGCCTTGCCAGGAGAGAGCGCCAGGATGGTGGCGGCAAAGCTCCTTGCGGCGTGGGGCAGGATGGCCCACACGAACTCTTCCGGGTCCTCGATCGCCCCCAGGTAGGCGAGATCGGGGCCGTCGCGATTCGTGAAGACGCCCCGGGCCAACATTCGGAAACGTCGCAGGGTTGCATCAAACCTCGTCACCGTCTGCGAACGTAGCAGACTCATCGCGGCGGCCCGCGCCACGATGGCCACTGAACTCACATCGTCGGGCCAAAGACGGCCTGCCCGGGGTGTGGCCGTGTCACCCGCCCTGGCCTTCGCTCACCACCTACCGCCTGTCGGTTGCTCTTTCAACCCAGCGCAGCACCTCGACCGGTAGCGGAAAGATCAGTGTCGAGTTCTTCTCCGCGGCGACTTCGGTCATGGTGGACAGCACCCGCAACTGCAAGGCGGCCGGATGGGCCTCGAGGATGGCGGCTGCCTGGCCCAGTTCGGTGGCCGCTTCCCGCTCTCCTTTGGCGTGGATCACCTTGGCACGTCGTTCCCGCTCCGACTCGGCCTGGCGGGCCATGGCCCGGCGCATGCCGTCGGGCAGCTCGACGTCCTTGACCTCGACGAGGGTCACCTTGACCCCCCACGGGTCGGTCAACCCATCGATGATTTGTTGAAGGCGCTGGTTGATGTCGTCCCGCTTGACGAGCAGGTCGTCCAAGTCGGCTTGTCCGATGATGCTGCGAAGGGTTGTTTGGGCCACCTGCCCGGTACCGAAGATGTAGTTCTCGATGGCGATCACAGACCTGACGGGATCGACCACGTTGAAGTACGCCACCGCATTCACCCGGACGGTCACGTTGTCCCTGGTGATGATGTCCTGGGGTGGAATGTCCATGGTGGTGGTCCGGAGCGTGACTCGCACCATCCGATCGACGATCGGGATGATGAAGAACAGACCCGGGCCCTTGGCGCCGATCACCCGCCCCAGCCGGAAGATCACCCCCCGTTCGTACTCTTTGGCTATCCGGACGGCGGCGATGAATATGGTCAGCGCCACCGCCACCGCTATCAGGATGCCTACCGTTGCATCGCTCATGGGTTCTCCTCCTCGGTCTGGACAATCAGTTCGAGTCCTTCGGTGGCGACCACGGTCACCAATTGGCCTTTGGTCAGATCCCCGCCGCGGGACCGGATCCGCCACCAGGCTCCTTCCACGAAGCCCTGACCGCTCCGCCCGTCGGCGGTGGCGACCACCATCCGGCGACCCACCAGCGCCTCCACTCCCGACGCGGCGGGTGCCCGGCGCGCCCGCCAGGTCAACCGGCCCGCCAGCACCGCCCCGGCGCCAACCACCAGGCCGACCGGCCAGAGCACGATCGGGCGGATACCGAACGGGCCTTCGAAGAGGAGCAGCCCACCCACGATCAGGGCGATGGTCCCTCCGGCCGCCAGCACCCCGATCCCGGGTACGAACAGCTCCCCGATGAACAGCCCTGCCGCCAGGATCAGCAGCGCCGCCCCGGCCACCGTGACCGGCAGCACCGAAAGAGCGAAGAATCCCAGGATCAAGAGGATCACCCCGACGATCCCGGCCAGTCCCAGCCCGGGGTTGGCGACCTCGTAGATGACCGCCAGCGTGCCCAGGGAGACGAACAGGAACGCCAGATTGGGATCGGCGATAACCAGCAACAGGCTGCGGAAGAAACCAGCATCGTAGGCCTGGACGCCCCGGCTCTCCGTGTCCAGAATCACCTGACGGCCGTCGGCCAAGCTCACCGTTTCCCCGTCGATCTCCTCCAGCAACACGTTGAGGTCGCGAACCACCAGGTCCACGACCCCCGACTCGATGGCCTGGTCGGCGGTGATCGACCGCCCGTCGCGCACCGCCTGGACGGCGAACCGGACATCCCGGCCCCGGACCTCCGCCACCGATTCGGCAAACGCGGCGGCGTCGTTGATGACCTTGTCGGTGATCTCACCGCCTGCGAGATCGACGGGGGTGGCGGCTCCAATTGTGGTGCCGGGGGCCATGGCTGCGATGTGGGCGGCCATCGTGATGAAGGTTCCGGCCGAAGCGGCTCTCCCTCCCGACGGGGTCACGTACACGACTACCGGCACCCGGGCACCGAGGAAAGCCTGGACGATGTCGCGCATCGACGCGTCGAGCCCGCCGGGGGTGTCCAACTCCACGACGAAGACCTCGTATTCCTCCTCCTCGGCCGTGCGAATCCCATCGGCCAGGTACTCGGCGGTGACCGGCGTGATCGGGCCGTCGACAGTGGCGACCAGCGCGGTGGGGACCTCTTGGGCCATCGACGCCGTGCCAAACGGAGCGAGGAGCGCAACCATGAAAAGGATGACGCACGTCCGGTGGAAGGGATCCCGCCCGAAGCGGCGGGCCCCCGGATTGCCCGTGGTGGATCCCAGATGGCCCATGCGGTGACCCCGCGGCGCGACTCTCACTTCCAACAGTAGACGCCGCCGGGAGGCGCGTGTCCGGACCAGCCCGGCTCGAGTTAGGCCCGCTTCGGGTCGGAGCCGAAAGAACAGCTCACGAAAGGCGCTAATCCTTGCCTCGGTCCTCGTACGCCACTCTGCCGGCTTCCGAACGCGGCTCCGACGCCTTCAGTTCCTCCCGGCCGGTTCGGTTGCTCATTGGATCGCTCCTGGGCGGGGCGATGCCGGTAAGGCGACTTCACGAAGGGGTCCACCCCACGCTTGGGCCGCGACCGGGCCGCGGAGAGCCGAAGACGAAGACTGGGATGGGGCTGGACTGTGGCGAGCGGCCCAGGGCGAGAGCTACCCTCGCCGTCTGATGTCATCTCCAACCCTCGCATCCAACCGGCTCCGGGTGGCGATGCTGGCCCCGATCTCGTGGCGCGTGCCCCCGCGTCACTACGGGCCATGGGAGCAATTCGTCTCTCTCCTCACGGAAGGGCTGGTCAACCGGGGAGTCGACGTCACCCTGTTTGCCACCGCCGACTCGTTGACCGGGGCGCGCCTGGTGGGGACTGCCCCGACGGGATACTCCGAAGATGCCGGGTTGGATCCGAAGGTCTGGGAGGGCCTGCATATCTCGGCGGTTTTTGAGCGGGCCGGAGAGTTCGATGTGATCCACAACAGCTTCGATTTCCTACCGCTCACTTACAGCGGTCTGGTAGACACCCCGGTCGTGACCACCATTCACGGATTTTCGTCTGAGCGGATCGTGCCTGTCTTCGAGAAGTACAACGACCGCGGCTACTACGTGGCGATAAGCGACGCGGACCGGCACGAGAAGCTCGATTACGTGGCCACGATCCACCACGGCATCGACATGCAGGCCTTTGCGGTGCGTCCGCGACCGGGCGACTACTTGCTGTTCTTCGGCAGGATCCATCCTGACAAGGGAACCGCCGAGGCCATCGAGGTAGCCGAACGGGCCGGCATGCCGCTCACCATCGCCGGAATCATCCAGGACAGTGATTACTTCGATCGGTTGGTGAAACCCCGGGTGGATGGGGAGCAAGTCCGCTACATCGGCCCGGTAGGTCCTGAAGCACGCGGGGATCTGCTCGGCGGTGCCCGGGCACTCCTGCACCTCATCGACTTCGACGAGCCATTCGGGTTCAGTGTTGTCGAGGCGATGGCCTGCGGGACACCGGTGATCGCCCACCCGCGCGGGTCGATGCCGGAGCTGATTCGCGACGGTGAAAATGGCTTCCTGGTGGGTTCGATCGGCGAGGCCGTCGCCGCCGTTCACGCCTCCGGCCGCATGGACCCGATGGCAGTGAGAACATCGGTCGAGCGCCGCTTCGACGTAAACCGCATGGTCGACGAGTACCTTGCCGTCTATCACCGCGTCGTGGAGCACCACCAGACGAGACGAGCCTGCCGGGTGTCCGGGACGAGTTGAAGCGGTTACTTCTCCGCCAGCCGGGTGAGGAGATCGTCGAGCGGCACCGTGGCTATGCCGGTTCCGACGTCCGAGATTCCGTAGGGAAGCACGAGGCGGTTGCCGTGGATCATGCTGCCACACGAGTACAAGACGTTGGGCACATACCCTTCGCGTTCGTCCTCATTTGGCTCCAACAGTGGCTCGTTCAGGTGGCCGATGACCCGGCAGGGATCCTCAGTGTCGAGAAGGATGGCTCCCAGGGTGTAGCGGCGAAGCGGCCCAACGCCATGGGTGATCACCAACCATCCGGCCTCGGTCTCCAGGGGCGAGCCACAGTTGCCTAGTTGCACGAGTTCCCATGGGCGCTCGGGTTCCTGGATCCTCTCGGTTTCGTGCCAGAACCGCACGTTGTCCGAGAGCATGAGGTAGTTGTTCTCGTTGTCCTGGCGGGACAGGGCCGCGTAGCGGCCGTCGATCTTGCGCGGGAACAGGGCAATACCCTTGTTCTGAGCGGCGCTTCCATTGAGAGTGGCGACCCGGAAGAATAGGAAATCCGGGGTTTCTATCAGCTGCGGGAGGATCTGGATCCCGTCGAACGCGGTGTAGGTGGCGTAATAGACCACAGTTCCGTCGTCATCGGTGAACCGCACGAAGCGGGCGTCCTCCATCCCGTGGCTCTCGGTAGGTCCGGCCGGGAAAATCACTCGTTCCGAGATCTCGGAGTCCGTTGGGAAGGTGCTGGCGTAGTTCGAAGACGCCAGCCAATGGATGAGCTTGGTTGTCTGGAAGGCGATGGCGCGATCCACGCCCTGCCGGTCGAGATCCGCGATTGCCGCTTCGAGCTGCTCGAAAGTGAAATGAGGAGGTAGTGGATCGAGACACATACGGGTGATGTCATTGAACGCCCCCAGCTCCTCCAGCTTGGTCGAAAAGACGTGTTTGTCGTAGATAGGGGATCTGCGAGGGGCGGTCACCGCATACCGGCCGGGTTTGTTCATCAAGATCTTTCCGCCGGCGTCGATCACGCCCGAGCGGAACTCGATGGACGAGATGTGTCCTTCACCGATGGCCCGCAGGCTCATGACGAAACGTTGCTCCCCCGGGTCCAGGCCCAGCTGATCGGGAGCCGGGACCATCGACGGATTGCTGAGGGCAGCCGCCTCGATCGAGTATTCGTGCGTGAAGTAGGCGCCGATCAGTAGCCGGCGTTCCGGGGAAAGACCGTTCGGGTTGTCGACGTGGTCGGCCACCACCGCAAAGTTGCGCTCGAGGATGCTGCTGAGGCCGGTGTGCCGGTCTGCGAACTGGTCCTGCGTAGCCGCCAGAGTCGATGCCACCTCCCTCTCCGGCATGGCCAGGATCCGCTTGATGATCAGCTCCGCTCGTGACTGCCCGTCCGGGAAAACCTGCTGGCCGGGCAAGAATGGCTTGGTGATCACGCGATGTGGGTCCGGGGCAAGGCGCACCGCGGTTCGAGTGACGCGAATTGGGTTCATGTCGTGGGTCGCTTGCTTCGGTCCGTCCGCGTCCTTTGTTGAGTACCGGAACGCGGAATCAGAGCGTAGGCGACCAGTACGCTCAGGCCACGGATCTTGCACCCCGGCGCACTTCAGCCCGGCCAACCGTTTCTGCTTGTTGAAACGTGGCGAGGGCGGCCAGTGTCGACTCGGCCCCCCCGTTCAGGTTGGTGTAATCGGGACCGAGACCATCCCCGCACGCCCCCGTCCGAGGATCGTAGAGAGCCATTCCGGCGTCGTTGGCGCCCAAGAACCAGCGAGCCGCCCGCTCGACCCGGTCCCTCCACCGACCGTCGCCGGTCAATGACCAGGCCCGGCTGCAGGCATCGGCCATGGCGGCTGCCTCCACCGGCTGCTGGTCGAAGCCCGGCCGAGGTTCACCCGGCGCCCACCCACCCACCGGGGTGAAGCTGAAGTGACCGTCGTACGTTTCCGCTGCCACCAACCATTCGAGCAGGCGGAGACCGGCGTCGACGAGGCCGTCGTTGGACAGGAGCATCCCGGCCGCCAGAAGGGCCTCCGGGATGCGAGCGTTGTCGTAAGCGAGCCGCTGCTCCGGCCACGGCCAGCGAGCATCATCCTCCATGCGGAGGTGGCCGACGCTCTGCTCCAGGATATGCCAGGCGTGGCGATGGTCGGGTGATAAGAGCAGTACCTCGGTTGCGCCCAGCACTGCGAAGGCGTTGGCGCGTGGAGAGGGCGAGCGGAAGTCCCGTGGCCGGTCGAACATGCTCAGACCCAATTCACGCATCCACAATGCCGGACCGCGGCGGGCGACCGACCCCAGTGCCCAGAGCGCCCGTCCTTGGGAGTCGTCCGATCCCACCGCACCTGCCCAGGACCCGTCGAAGCTGCGCCGGTTTCGAAAGCCGCCCTCGGGGAGCTGGGCGTGCTGAAGGAACGCCAGATAGACCCCGGCCAGCTCGACGAGGCTGGGGGACGGATCCGGCTGGCGGCTGACGACGATGAGCGCCCGGGCGTTGTCGTCGGTGCAATAGCCGTGCTCGGTGCGCGGGGTGGTGAAGCGAGCATGCTCCCACAGACCTCGATGATCGGTCATCCGTCGGAGATGATCGAAACGAAGCCTCGGTAAAGGACCAGCGAGACTGCGGCCGGCCGGGTCGTCCCACCGGACAGGGTGCTCTCCCACCGAAAGGCGGCCGAGCCGGGCGTCAACTGACCTTGGCGAGGGCATCAAAGGCTTCCTGGGGATGCTTGGCCATGGTGAGAGGTCGGGCCGCCCGGTGCCGGGCCACCAACTTCGCAGCCAGGTGATCGTATCGGCGGGCGATGGTGGGCCAGTACAGGGTCGAGGCGATCAGTCTCGCTTCGGCGGCCATCCGGGCCATGGGAGAGGGGTGGGTGAATACCCTCCGGAGGGCGGCCGTCA
>DATEVB010000206.1:0-22729 GCA_035282865.1 Acidimicrobiia bacterium
TCTCCGGTGCCAACCCGCCATCCGACATCCGTGGCAATCGCTTCGATTCTACGGATCAGACCGAGATCAGCGGTCCGAACACGAACACCAGGCCGACACTCACCACGCCGACCGCGAGAGCTGTGGCGATTCCAACCAGGAAGGGTTTGATCCCGAGACCCACCCGAGGCTGCCTTCTGGTCGGGATACTGGGACCAGGCGCCCGACCGGCCGCCAAGCGCCGATCGAGAACGCCCCGGACTACTCGTCGCCGCAGGATGTCGTACCGAACTGGATGGTCCCTTAACTGGACATGCACGTGACCTGGGGACGTGGGGACGATGATTTGCAGGGTTTCGATCGGCGAACCCGACCGGCGGTGGCGCAGCCTGGCTCTCGTGGGACGTGTATAAAGGATCGCGCGGCTTTCCCCTGATCAGGTCGATTGAGCAGGCTGCCCGGAAGGCGAGCCCCCGTGGAATGCTTGCCCGGGTCGGCTCATCGGATTGGGGTGGGCGAAGTCGCAGGCGAAGGGAGTTGTGATGACCGATGCGTTGGCTATTTCACGGTCCGTGTATGGACGGCTGGTGGCGGTGGCCGGGGAACCGGCCGTCGCTATGCGCGCTTGGAACGGGGAGGTGTGGGGACCGAGCGACGCTCCGGCCACGGTTGTGCTCAACCACCCCGGCGCCCTGCGCGCCCTGTTGCTGCCATTCGCCGATCTGACGGCCGGGGAGGCCTACATATACGACGACGTCGATATCGAGGGCAGCATCCTGGCGGCGGTGCGGTTCGCAAGCCCGCTCCAATCGATGCCGCGCAGGCGTCTAGGCTCGCTGGGGCTGATCCGGCAGCTCCGGAAGCTACCTGCCGAAAACCGTCGCAGCACGCACACCCGCCCCGAGAGAAGGGGCCGGCTTCACTCCAAGAACAGGGACCAGGCTGCGGTCACCGCCCATTACGACACCGGCAATGACTTCTTCGGCCAATTCCTCGACCCGGCGATGGTGTACTCGTCCGGCGCGTTCCTCGATCCCGACGAGCCACTCCAAACGGCTCAGCGGCGCAAACTCGACCTGATTTGCCGCAAACTGCAGCTCCGGCCCGGTCAGCGCCTACTTGACATCGGGTGCGGGTGGGGGGCTCTGGCGATCCACGCCGCCCAGCACTACGGTGTCAAAGCCTTGGGGGTCACTCTCAGCCGCCCACAGGTCGATCTAGCCACCGCGTTCGCCACTGATGCTGGTGTGGGTGATCGGGTCACCTTCAAGGTACTCGACTATCGCGATGTCCAAGGGCGGTTCGACGCCATCGCCTCGGTCGGGATGTTCGAGCATGTCGGGCAACGGCAACTCGGCAGATACTTCGCCAGGGTCCGGGACATGCTCGAACCGGGTGGAACGTTCTTGAACCATGGCATCGTGATCCGGGACCGGCGGTCCCGCCGGGTCAGACCCACCTTCGTCAACACTTATGTCTTCCCGGATGGCGAGCTGGTCACAGTGGACGAGGTCATCGGACAGGCCGAGGGCGCCGGTTTCGAGCTACGCGACGCCGAATCGCTGCGCACCTCCTACGCACTCACCCTGCGACACTGGGTCGACAACCTCGAAACCAACCGCCAGGCTGCACTGGACGCAGCCGACGAGACCACCTACCGGATCTGGCGCCTCTACATGGCCAGCTCGGTGGTCGGCTTCGAGACGGCCACCATATCCGTCTATCAACTCCTCCTCGACACAGCCACCCGATCATGGACATTCGGAAGGAGCCATCTGCTGGCCACCGACGATCAATGAGTCAACCCGGAAGTAGGCGGGCGCCCGGAGCTGACTGCGGAGCAGATCGAAGTCGCCGGGCTGGAGACCGCCTGGCTCTGCGATGCGCAATCGCGCGACTACCCCGATCGGGGCGTTCCAATTCGGGCGAGCTGACGTCGCGGGCGGGGGAGAGGGCGATGAGCCGGTCACGGACGGCCAACCGGAGTGCTCGCACCGCCGAAGGGGGCATTGTCCTGGCTCGATAGAACGGGCCGCTCGACTCCTGTCGGGCGAGCCGGTCGAACGGGTCCTCGCCGAACAGAGCTTGCTCGACGACCGACCCTGCTATCTCATCACCACCCGCTACTTCGACACCGCGACGATGCTGACATTCCTCACCCGGTAGTGGGAGCGTTCTATGGCGTTGGCGAGCAAGAAGTACATCGCTCGTAGACCCGGGATGCGAAGGCGTTCGAGGCGGACACAAGGTTGGGCTCGTCCGAAACCGCCAGGATGGCCGGCCCCGAATCGTCGGCGAAGGTGATGGGGCGGGACCACGACCAACACCGCCACAAACACGACCACCAACGAGGCTTGTTGAGCCGCCACCGCCCACCAGAAGAAACCCCTGCTGATCCGTTGACGCGCTCAGTCTCTCGAGTCGTGTCGAGCTGCCGCTCCCGGCACCGGCTCAGTACCGATCCGACAGGATCATCCGCAGATCCCAATTGTCGAGGTCGAGAAGCGGCCGTGTGCCGATTGACCAGTCGTCGATTTCACCGGCGGACAGGGAGCGAACGATCAGACCGCCCCTCCGAGCCCTCGAATCAATCCGGTCGGGGACAAATCCGGCCCGACCGAGGTGTTGCCTGATCGCAGGCGGTGCGGTGGCGCCCCACGTGCCCAGTTGGGCAGGCTTGCTCAACGAGATCGTTGCGTCGAGGAGTTCGGCAAAGCCCTCCGCTTCGCCTGCCCAGTCGACCAATTGGATGGCGGGGCTTCCGGAGGTGCCCTGGAGCACGGCGTACCCTTGGGAGTCGTCGGCGCCCAGGAATAGGAACCGGTAGGTTGCGTGCGGGTTGGCATATCTCCACGCGAAGTAGGTCTCGTCGCGAAGGTGGCGTATTGCCGTGCGGGGATCGAATTGTGAAGCGATTCTTTCCATGGCGTCCTGTCGAGGTCTAAGGGCGATCTCGACAGAGTCTGCGCCGACCGGACGCAGGTGCTGGTCGAATTCTGAAAAAGGGTTTCGCCCAAATGCCTTTCTTCGAAGCCTTCTGGCGCTCCTAACGGCGGCTCTAACCCGCTTGGAGTTGAGCCCCGTCGACAACCGTTTCATGGCGGATATGGCTCCGAGCTTCGGTCTTTCCGGTGTTGCCACGCTGATCGGCGTTGTCGACCGGATGAGGGGCTCGTACGAGCCGACTTTGCGCCACCCCATGGTCATGATCGACGTCACGTAGTTGGCAGGTGTGGCGCTCATGTTGATCACGTACGGGAAACCTCGATTGTTCAGATCGGCCAGGGCGAAATCCGTCAGGTCGGCGAACAACCCACTATCACGATGGTCCGGTGAGATCCCGGTGTCGGCTGCGCAAGGAAGCACTTGTGGGTGGTCGAGGCCGGGCACGAGCCAACTCGTTCCGTACATCCCCCGCATTCCCACTACCCGGTCCCTGTGGCGCGCGATGTAGAGCAAAGGATCGGTGAGGTAGGGGTTCTCTAGATATTTCCAGGTCAGGTAGGCGCGATTGTCGGAGCGGGACCCGCCCCTCAGCTGCTGTTGGAGGCGGGCGACATGGTCGAGCAACCCGGGCTCGAATATCTGTATTCGATATTTGCTCATGTGAGACGCGTCGTGTGGTGTCTCGCCGCCGACCGCCCCCTCATGTGCCGATCCTAACTTCGACCAGACCGGGGAAGGGGTCGAGCGGGTCCGACGTCGTCGCTGCCGCGCGGTTGAGTTCGACTCTCATGTCTGAGCGCCTGCTGCCGGGGAGTTCAAGGCGTCTCCCAATTTGCGCGCGATCAAACCGGCCATGGCGTCAATGGTGGCGAAGTTGTCGCGTTCCAGATCATCGTCATCGAGTGGTATTCCGAGCTTCTCCTCCATGAAGAGGACGAGCTCCATCGAATACAGGGAGCTAGCTTCGCCCACCTCGAAGATATCGTCCCTGCCGGTCAGGTCTGGTTTTCCAAGCGAACGCAGAACGAATTCCTGTAGCTGCGCCGTGGCCTCACCGACGTCCATCGGCACCCCCTGGTTCTTCGTTCTGTGGTTGCAGGCCGTGCTCGGCGCGCTGCAAAACCACCTCATCAACCTCGAACGCGATGACGTCGTGACCGGCCTGCAACAGTTCCTGAACAACACCGACGCCGATAACGCCGGCGCCAATGACACCCACCCGTTCCGAGTTCATTGAGCCTCCCGCACGAGGATACCACCTGTAGTGGTCATACCGCCACACGAGGTTTGGGGCTACCTGAACCGGAAAGAGAAGTCGGCCGACTGCCCGAGCGTGGTTGCCGGAGATCGCTACGGCGGCGCCAGCTCATGGTTTGGGACCTCGCCATTTGATGTCTCCATGACATGAGCCTGAAGGCCGGGACCGGTACCATCTTGTGCCAATGAACGTGGCTCAAGTACTCACCCATCTGGGGCTGGCGGCTCCCTGGGACAAGGCCGCCGGTCGGGATCCGGTGGGCCTGCAGCTCGGCGATCCGTCGGCCTCGGCCGGCACCGTTGCCGTTTGCCATGAAGTGACCGAATCGGTGGTTGCCAGCGTGGAGGACCTCGGAGTCGATCTGCTGGTCAGCTACCATCCACTGCTTTTCCGACCGACCTCCCTTCTCACCGCCGGGCGTTCGCCGATGGGGCGCGCCTTCCGGCTCATCCGAGCCGGAGCCTCCCTGGCGGTGGCCCACACCAACTTCGATGTTGCCGCGGGCGGCAGCGCCGACGCCCTCGCCGATTCGCTCGGGTTGATCGACACGACCGGATTTGGCCCGGTGGACGCGGGCGAATCGATCAAAGTGGTGACCTTCGTTCCAGCCGCCGCCGCCGACCTTGTGGCGGACGCCATGGCTGCCGCAGGTGGCGGGTCCATCGGCAACTATTCGAACTGTTCCTATCGCACCGAAGGAACCGGCACCTTCTTCGCCGGAGACGGTACGACCCCGGTGACCGGGGAGGCCGGAACACTGAACCGGGAGCCGGAAACCCGGATCGAGATGACCGTGGCAACCGCCCGCCGCGACGCCGTGCTCCGGGCGCTGGTGTCTGCCCATCCCTATGAGGAGCCGGCCTTCGACGTTTACCCGACGGTAGGGAATCTGGGGATGGCCGGTCGAGTGGGAAGGCCACCCGAACCGGTCAGCTTGCGGAATCTGGTCGATCGGGTGGCCGGTGCGTTGGGGGACCGGGGAATGCGGGTCAGCGGCGATCCGGGCCGGTCCGTCGGATGTGTAGCGGTCGTTCCCGGTTCGGGGGCGTCGTATATCGGGGCGGCGACCGCGGCGAGGGCCGATGTGCTGGTGACCGGTGACGTCGCCCACCACCGGATGGTCGAAGCAGCCGACCGTGGTTTGTCGGTCATCGATCCGGGGCATCTGGCGACCGAGCGACCCGGGATCCAGAGGTTGTACGCTCTGGTTGCCGGTATCGTGCCTGGGGCCGTCGATCTCACGCATCCCGCCGACGGGGAGGGCAACCGATGAACGAATTCCAGAGCCTTGTCGACCTTCTCGATCTGCAGGCGGTCGACCTACACATCGACCGGCTACTGCATCAACGGCAATCCCTCCCCGAACTGGAGGGTTTTCGGGCGGCTCACGCTCAGTCCGCACGGATTGCCGACCGCTTGTCCGAGATCGCCGACGAGTTCAAACAGATCAGTCTCGAGGAGGACAAGGCAGAAGGTGAGCTCGAACTGCTGGAACAGAAGGTACACCAACAGGAGCAGCGTTTGTACGCCGGAGGTTTGAGCGCCCGGGAGACCGAGAACTTGCGCCGGGAGGTCGAGTCGCTCAGAAACCGGGAGGGCACCATGGAAGAAGAAGTGTTGGTGCTCCTGGATCGCCGGGAACAACTGGAGACCGAATTGGCAGCGATCAAGGTCGAGCTGGAATCGGCACAAACCGAAGAGCAGGGGCTGGAAGCGGTCATTGGTGAGAAGTGGAACAAGCTCGATGCGGAGATCGCCAAGAAGGAGGTCCGAAAGCTGGATATCGTTCCCCTCATCGATCCGGAACTGCTGGAGCTCTACGAGAATCTCCGGGAGCATAAGGAGGGCGTCGCCGTCGGTCGCCTGGAGGACGGAGGGATTTGCGGCGGGTGTCATCTGAGACTTTCGACTGCCGAGCAGAAGCAGGTGCTGGCCGAGGACCTCCCCCGATGCCTCCACTGTCGGCGGATCCTCGTTCCTTGACCACCGCCGGGCGGTGCCATCAATGATCTTCTGGCACGTCGGTGGAACAATCGCCATCTTCAGGTACGTCTTCCGCGACCCGAAGGTTGATCTACGGTTGCTGGCGCTGGGCGCCATCCTGCCCGACCTGATCGACAAACCTCTCGGTACGATCCTCTTCCCGTCCCTGTTCAACGCCAACAGCCAGGTGATCGGTCACACCCTGCTGTTCTCGACGGTGCTGATGTCGGTGGTGCTGCTGACCACCCATCGCGGGCGTGTGCGCCGACGGTGGATGGCCCTGGCCGTCGGCTCATTGATCCATTTGCTCCTCGACGCCATGTGGTTGGTGCAGGAGACCTTCCTGTGGCCTGCTTTCGGGTGGGAGTTCCCGCCGGGAATGGCCGAGTACTGGTCGGGGCTGCTGGAGCGGCTCTTCTCAGATCCGTGGCGGATAGTCCAGGAGGTAGTTGGTCTTGGCTACCTCATCTACCTGTATCGACAAAACCGGCTGAGCGATCCCGAGCGGCGGTCCGAGCTGCTCCGCACCGGGCGGTTGGTCTCCTAGCTACTCCAACTCCTGGGGTGGGTGCCCTCCCGAAGGCTGTGGTCGAGTGAGGAGCATCCTGACAGCCACCACGACCAGTAAACCTGCGAATAGGCGGCGCAAGACCAGCGGGTCGAGACGCAGAGCTACCTCTGCTCCTGCCAGTCCACCGATGATGCCGCCGACGCCAAGCGCGCCGGCGATCTGCCAGTCGATGCGACCGGCCCGGCCGTGCGCCAAAGCGGCGACGATCGTGGTTGGCACCATGGCGGCCAGGGAGGTTCCCTGGGCGACATGCTGATTCACGGTGTAGAGAGCGGCGAGTGTCGGGACAAACACGATGCCGCCTCCGACTCCCAGGGTGGCGGCCAGAAGGCCGGCCACCATCCCTGCCGCCAGCAGACCGACGAGTGCCCCCACGGTCAGATCAACCGACACAACGAACGCGTCCGGTTCGGTTGCGTTATCGGGAATCAGCAACCGAACCGCGGACACCACCAACAACAGCAGGAACGCCCTGGCAAGCCACTCTGCCGAGATCCGATCGATGACCCGGGCTCCGATCAGGGCTCCGATCCCGGCTCCCGCGAAGAGTGCAACCGCGGCCGGCCAGTCGATTGACCCGTCAACGGCGAATCGAGCCAGGGCAGCACCGGCCGTCGCAACGATCGCAGCACCAGACGTCGGATGTGCCCGATGGGGAACAAACCCGAGCAGCAGCACGAGGCCGGGCACCACCAGGATCCCGCCGCCGACGCCGAAGAGCCCGCCTGTGATCCCGGCTACGAGGCCGATGATGGCGGATAGGGCGTAGCGGCGGGTGTTCACAGCCGGGAAGTGTACGGGCTCTCAGGTCGGCGTCCTTCGCGACCGCGCCTCGCGAAAGGCACGAGGCCTGCGCCAAGGTTCCGGCCGTTCCCGGCCGGGCCGGCCACAGTCAAAGTGGCTGGTCAGGCCCATACCTTCTGCGTCGGAGCGATTTTCTTGTCGCTCGCATGTCGGGGCGGACCCCTCGGAGCCTGCGCGGAGACTCGTCACAAAGTCACGAGTTCCAACCCCCAAGAAAAACCAACTCCCAAGAAGAACTAGGGTCCCCGCGGTGAGGTTGGCCGTCTTCGCTCTGGCAGTGCTCCTGGTGGCTGTTGCCGCCTGTACGGAGCAACCTGAGCCGGAATCGACAACGACGACCACGTTGGGTGGGGCCGCCTCACCGGAGGAAGCGCTCACCGCTCTCTTCGAGGCGGTCGTGGGTGGGGATTACCAGCACACGAGCACGTTGACCTTCGACGATCAGCTGGCGTTGATGGTTTCGCTGGAAGGGTACGACGTCGCCGCCACCGCTTCCATGCTGTCGGACGGACTGCCCGAATCGATACGCGACAATTTCTGGAAGTCGTTCTCGACCGGATTCCCGGCATTTGCCGAAGAGGACCTGGCCGGAGTACTAATCGGAAGTGGTGAGGAATTCTCGGTTGAAGGGAAAGGGTTCGCAACCGTAACGGTTGCGCTCCGTCAGTCACAGGGTTCTGGAGACTGGATCGCCCGACGGGACGAGCAAGGACGGTGGCGGCTCGACCTCTTCGCAACTTTCGGACCCTCGTTCGCCTCTCCGTTCAGGGGCTGGTTGGCCGGTCTCGGGTCGAGCCCGGATGCCGAAGTAGCCAGAGCGGCCCTCGCCGATCAACGCGCCAGCCTTCTGGCCGCCCTCCAGCGGCGACCCTTTGGCCCCATCGGGCCCGAAACGATGGCGGAAGTCGACAGCCTGCTCTTTGAAGTGGAGTTGTGAAACCGGACAGACTCCTATTCGCTCGTCAGGAAAGCCTCCACCTTGTCCTGGGCGGCTTCCATGACTTGACCCGTCAGCGTCTGCAACGCGCGGGCGATGGCCAGTTCCACGCCGATCACCGGCATCGGCGGGTCGACCGGATTGCGACGGGATTTGCCGATCGCCTCGAAATGGTCACCCCGCAGATTGAGCACCGCATGAGCGATGGTCTCGATCTCATCTTCGGATAAGTGGAGGTTGAGTGTGACGTCCTTTTCCATGCGAGCCCCTTTCGATCCACCTTCAAGGCACTACTCGTTCGTACTTCGCGACTGATCGGCCGCTTCGACCTCGGCTGCGAACGCGTCCAGATCGCCCGCCGTCGGTTCACGCGCCCACACGTCGGTACCGGCCAGCAGCTCGCTATAGGCCCGATCCTGGCCATGCTCCACGACCACCCGGACCGGTATCTCGGGATCCAGGATCTTTTTGTACCGGGCCAGAATCGTTCTGTGTTCGGGGCGATCGAGATCGAACTGGAACACGACACCGTGGGCGGCATCGAGCTTCTCGCAACCGGCGCCTGCCAGGAGCGGGCACAGCCCATGCGAAGGGCCATGGCAAACCAACGCCTGATGGCCGGTCCTCTCGAGGAAGTCCTTGGCGAACGATGCATAGCTCACATCGGTCACGTCGAGGAGAACCGTCCCTTCCGGCAATTCCCTTCTTGTCACTGCCCTGATCCTTTCTCCGGTGTGGTCCCATTCTGCCCTGTGACGACCCCCATGGGTTAGGGGCACAAGTCCCGCCTCATGTGGCGATGGCTCGCAGTCTCGGTAGCACCTCGCGGCCCAGCATCTTGATGAGCGACTCCTGATCCACCGAGGTCATCTGCACGGCGACAATGTCGGCTGCGCAACCTTCGATGAGGGGGCGGTAGGTTTCCACGATCTGGTCGGCATCGGCGACGATCGAATACCGATCGAGTACTTCCCGGCGAGGTAGGCGGTCGGCTTTCTCCCGCAGGTCGGCCGGGTCGACCGCTTCGAGCCGGCCCGGAGCCCGAAGACCGCGCCAGGGCCGCAGGGCCTCCCACGCTTCGTCCTCGCTCTCCGCCAGCACAGACCAGCGGGTGGCAAGGACTCGTGGCGCCGGCCGTCCGGCTGTGTGCGCCGCGGTTTGCGCCGGATTGAGAACCCGCTCGGCGGTGGCTGCCGGATCCTTGACCGATGTGATGATGCCGTCGGCCATGCGACCGGCCAGGGCGGCAGATTTCGGCCCTCCGGCGGCGAGCCAGATCGGCACGGGACCCAGAGGCGGACTGTAGAGCTTGGCCCGGTCCGTCGTGTAGTAGTCGCCTTGAAAGGTCAGCTTTTCGCCGTCGAGCAACCGGCGCATGATCTCGAGTGCCTCCGCCATCCGGGCGGCGCGCTCCGCGTAGCCGGGAAACTGGTACCCCAGCGGGCCTTCGTTGATGTTCTCGCCGGTCCCGACGCCGAGGTTGAACCGACCGGCGGAGAGGCGATCGAGGGTGGCGGCCGCTTGAGCAACCACCGCCGGGTGGTATCGCCACAGGGGAGTCGTTACTCCCGTCGCGAACTCCACTTTGTTCGTGGCGGCCGCCATCGCTCCCATCGTCGACCAGGCGAATCCGGCGGCCGAGGTGTCATCTACCCACGGGTGGAAGTGCTCCGATACCACCAGCATGTCGAAGCCGGCCTGCTCGGCCAGGCGGGCATGTTCGACCAGCTGCTCGGGGTGCCATTGCTCATGGCCGCAGAAGTAGGCGAATCTCGTCATGAGGTTCTCGTTCTCCGGATCGTCGACATCGGAGCTTACGGCGATCGATCCGGTAGGGGGGCCACACATGCCGGGAGGTTGTTCCGGACGTCGTTGACCAGGGTGGAGACCGGGTGTTCGGTGATGGCGGTTTCGGGGACCGGTTTGATGAGTGAGCGGGCCCGGTCTGGATCGATCAGCGTTCGGTCGAGCCAATCATCCCACACGGTGGCATCGAGCATGACGGGTATGCGTCCGTGTATGGGAGCCAGGGAGGGGGGAGCTTTGGTCGTGATGATGGCGCACGACCGGATGTGATTGCCGGTGTCGGGGTCCCGCCACGTTGACCACAGGCCGGCGAAGGCCATCGGGGATCCGTCTCGGAGATAGATGTAGTGCGGCAGCTTGCCGCGTTCCAACTGCTGCCACTCGTAGAAGCCGTCCGCCGGGATGATGCATCGCCGGCGCGCAAACGAGTCGCGAAACATGGCTCTTTCCGCCACCGATTCGGCCCGAGCGTTGATCCGGCCACCGGTTGGAGACTCCGCCCAGAAGGGGATCAACCCCCACCGGAACGCGCCCAGGACTTTCCGACTCTCGTGGTCAACCACCGCATAGACCGAGTCGGTCGGCGCAACGTTATAGTTGGCTGCCAGCATCTCGGTGCGAATCTCATCGACGCCGAAAAACCGCGCGTAGGCGTCGACATCCTGGGCGATCACGTAGCGGCCGCACACACTCACACCATACCGCCGGATGTGCGACATTCGGCCGGGGATCCGGCCTCGGGAGTTTTCGATCATCCGGGGTTTGCCCCGGAGGTCGTGAGGCCGACCTTAGCGGCGATGCAGCGCCGGCAATGGAACCCGGTAGCCGGGCGGTCCTCTAATTCCTATCCTGCCGACCAGCCGTCCTGTATCTGCCCGAAGATGGCAGCCGCCAAACGGCGGGCGCCCGCCCACGTGAAGTGGACTCCGTCGCCGTATCGCATCAGTTCCAGGTTCCCGTCCTCGTTGGTGAGATACGCCGAGTAGTTGCCCGACTCATCCGCGAAGAGATCCCAGGATTCGATGACGGATACCGCCGAGCGTTTGGACGCTTCCTCACGGTAGACGTCGTTCATCAACTGGACGTGCTCGCTGAAGAGATCGTTGGCCATGATCGGTAAGGCGATCCAGTAGAGCTGGGAGCCCTCGGAGATGAAAGTATCCATGGCGTCTGCTACCCGGCTCCGGTAGAACTCGATCCACTCCGGTGTCCATCGTTCGACGATGACGCCATCGACATTGGCGTCCTGACCGTCGTTGCCGCCAAACATGGCGATGACGACGTCCGGTTGCACCAAGGGCAATTGTTCCTTTGCGTAGGCGGGCCAGTCGAAGAAGTCGCGACGCGTGAGACCCGACACGAAGCGGAAATCGACTTCAGCGTCGACCACGCCGCTGCCGTCGCTCTCGTTGACGATCGAAGGGCCGAGTAGCTCCATCAACGAGTCGCCGATGATCCACACGTTGAGTGGATCGGCAGCCGTGGGCGTACGAAGCCGGAAGTCCTCGACCGGCTCGGTGGTTGTGGTCGTGCTGGTAGAGACTGATTCGTCCGGATCCGGGTCGGGCGAAGCGGCCACAGGGGGTTGGGTATCGGAAGTCGAGCGACCGAGGAGCGTATCCAGCGCCTGGCGGGGGCGATCGAGCAGGAGAAACGAACTGATGGCGCGCAATGGGCCCGTCACCGCCACCGCCACCGAGCGGGTGGTCCCGTACGGAAGATTGCCGGCGGTGCGTTCGAGGGCCCGGGCGTTGAGCAGGGAGCCGAGGCCGAGTGCGATGATGACGGCCAGCAGAGCGTGGCCGGCGGGGGAGCGGCGTCGAGGTTGGCGGCGGGTCTGGTCGTTCATGGGATCAGAATTGGAAGTAGATGAATGCGGCGACGCCCTCCTGCCCCAGGCCGTCTATGGCGGCCAGCGCAAATGCCAGGATCACGCCCTGCAAGGCCGGGGCCAGGCGGGAGAAGGCCGACTGGACGCTTACGACGACGCCCCGCGACACATACTGGGACCCGATGCCCACCACGATCGCCACAACAATGGCCGGGGTCACGGCCGGGGCAGGCCCCCAACCGGTGATCAAGCGGGTCAGCACGTCCCAGGCGACGGTGAGCGACCCGGCCCGGAACAAGACCCAGCCAAGACACACCAGGTGGAACACCACCAGGCGATTGAGGATGCGCCGTCCGATCGTGTCGGGTGGTTCCGGCAGACCCCGCGCCTGCCGCCGTTCATCTCGCCACCGTTCATACGCCAACCATCCGCCGTGCAGACCACCCCACAACACGAAACTCCACGCCGCGCCGTGCCACAGACCACCCAGGAGCATGGTGAGCATCAGATTCCGATAGGTGGCAACACGCGACCCTCGTGACCCACCCAGTGGGATGTACAGGTAATCCCGCAACCAGCGGGACAGGGTCATGTGCCAGCGGCGCCAGAAATCACCGATCGACCGTGCCGTGTAGGGCGCATTGAAGTTGTCGGGGAAGGAGAAGCCCAGCAGTAGGGCTGCTCCGATGGCTATGTCCGAATAGGCGCTGAAGTCGCAATAGATCTGCACGGCATAGCCGTAGATGCCGATGAGCACCTCGAGTGATGAGAACTGTCCCGGAGTGGTGAACACGAGGTCCACGATCTGGGTAGCCAGGAAATCGGCGATCACTACCTTCTTGGCCAGCCCGACAACGATCAGGTAGAAAGCCCGTGAGGTATCGAGCCGGCGAGGATCGCGGGGCTCCTTCAGTTGCGGGAGGAACTCACCGGCGCGCACGATTGGCCCGGCGACGAGTTGTGGGAAGAAACTCAGATACACGCCGAAATCGAGGAGCGGGACCGGTTCGACTCTGCCGCGGTAGACGTCGATCACGTAGCTGAGCGCCTGGAATGTGAAGAAGGAGATACCGACGGGTAAGACCACTTGCAGGAGAGGAAGCGAGGCCTGGAGGCCGATCGCCTCGAGGGTGTTGGCTACCGAGGTGACCATGAACCCGTAGTACTTGAAGAACCCGAGGATGCCCAGGTTGGCGGCCACCGCCCCGGAGACGAGCCGGCGCCGCCGGCGCCCGGCAGACCGATGGATTGTCACGGCAAACGCCTGGTTGATGAGGATCGACCCGGCCAGGAGGGCGGTGAAGCGGTAGTCCCAGGAGCCATAAAAGAAGAAGCTGGCGGCCAGCATCACGATCCGCCATGCTTTTTGGTGCGGCATCAGAAACCAGTTGGCAGTGAGCACCACCACGAAAAAGATGGCGAAGTCGACGGTTGGGAACAACATCAGCGAACCAAAACGTTAGCGGCGAGTCGACCGGCCCCCGACGAATACGTTCTTGCGTGGGGTTCCAGCGGGATAGCGCATGGCGCCCCAGGCGTTTCCACAACGCCAGGTCCGTGACCCGGACACTCGAGTGTAAGCGTTTCCGTCCAATCGGGTGGCCGGTTGGTTCGGCTTCCAGAAGGCGGACTACTTCGAGGTCGAAGAAGCTATGCAGGGAGCCGCCGTGTGATCCGTCCGTGCGTCAGAAGCTGCGGTTGACGCCTCTGGAACTCATCCACGGTCAGGGTCACCCGTGGGAGATGAGCCCGGGACGATTCTGGTTGCGGATCTGGGCCCGGGCGACGGCGAGGCGCTCGGCCACGATGTGGGTGAGCCGCCGCAGGATTCGGAACCCGACGGTGGGGTTTGATTCGAGGGCGGCCATCAAGACGGATGCATCGATCTCGATCAATTCGGTCGGCTCGAGGCACACACCGCTGGTCGGGTGAGTCCCGGCTTCTCCGAGCACGGCCGACACGCCGATCAACTCACCGGGCCGTCCGGCGGCCATCGCTACTTCCTCGCCCCCAAGGCGCGTCTTCTGGCGCAAGGACACGAGACCGCTCACGACGATGTAGAAGGTGTGGCTCGGCTCGCCCTCTTCGAAGATCCGCTGACCGGCGACGGCAGATTCTTTACGGGTGATGCCGCTCAGGAGCGCACGCTCCTCGGCGTCCAGATCCTTGAAGAAGGGCAATCGCTCGAGTTCCTCCGGGCTCATCATGGGCGTTCCCTTTCACATGTCTGGGGGGGTGAGTGGAGATTCATGTTCAGAACAGGCCCCTGACCCGGCCGGTGGCGGGATCGATGTCGACATTCTCGAAGGCGGGCCGGGACGGCAGTCCCGGCATGGTCCTCATCGTTCCGCATATCGGGTAGAGGAAGCCCGCTCCAACACTGGCCCGGATGTCCCGTACCGGCAGACGGAAGTCTTTCGGTACGCCCTTCCACTGAGGCTCGTGGCTCAGGCTGAGGTGGGTCTTGGCCATGCAGATGGGCAAGCGGTCGTATCCCAGGTTGGTGTAGAGCTTGAGCTTCGCCTCCGCTTCGGGCAGGAAGTCGACCCCGTTGGCACCATAAACATTGGTGGCGATCACCTCGATCTTGTCGCGAATCGGGATGTCGAGCGGATAGAGATACCGGAAGTTCTTCGGTTGATCGCATGCCGTGGCGACGGCTTGGGCCAGGTCGATCGATCCGGCTCCACCTTGCGCCCAATGGTCGGTCATCACAGCCGCTCCTGCACCTGCCTCAATCGAGATCTTCTCGAGCAGTGAAATCTCATTGTCGGTGTCGCTGCCGAATCGATTGATCGCCACCACAACCGGAACGCCGAATCTCCTGGCAATGCCGATATGGACGACCAGGTTGGCTGCTCCCCTTTCCAGTCCGGGAAGGTTCTCCTCGATCAATTCTGCCGGAAGCGGTTTGCCGGCAATGACCCGTCCCACGCCCCCGTGCATCTTCAGCGCCCGGATGGTGGCCACGATGACCACGCAATCGGGCGTGAGGCCACTTGCCCGGCACTTGATGTCCATGAATTTCTCCATGCCGATGTCTGCACCAAACCCCGATTCGGTGACGACGTAATCGCCGAGGCGGAGTGCGATTTGGTCGGCAATGACACTTGAATTGCCGTGGGCGATGTTGGCAAACGGCCCGGTGTGCACCAGGGCCGGGGTGTGCTCGAGCGTCTGCAACAGGGTCGGCATGAGGGCGTCCTTCATGAGGACGGTCATGGCGCCCGCCACCTTCAGGTCCTCGGCCGTCACCGGGCGTCCATCGAAGGTGGTACCGACGACGACCCTGCCCAGTCGTTCTCGCAAATCTGTGAGGTCGGCGGCCAGGGCGAGGATGGCCATGACCTCCGAGGCAACGGCGATGTCGAACCCGGCCTCGCGCGGGTTGCCATTCGGCCGGCCGCCCAGACCGATGATGACGTTGCGCAACGCCCGATCGTTCATATCCACGACCCGGGGCCAGGTCACGGCAAACGGGTTGAGATCGAGTTGGTTTCCGTGGGTGAGGTGGTTGTCGATGGCGGCGGCGAGGAGGTTGTGGGCCGCGGTAACCGCGTGGATATCGCCGGTGAGGTGGAGATTGAAGTCCTCCATCGGGATGACCTGGCTGTAGCCACCCCCGGCCGCCCCTCCCTTGATACCGAAGGTCGGTCCCATGCTCGGCTGGCGGATCGTGGTGAACACCCGGTGACCCAGCCGGCCCAGACCCTGGCTGAGCCCAATGGCGGTGGTGGTCTTGCCTTCGCCGAGCGGCGTCGGTGTGATAGCAGTCACGTCGATGTACTTGCCAAGGGGCTGATCGGCGAACTTCTCCCGAACATCGAGGTGGACCTTGGCCTTGTAGGTGCCGTACAACTCGAGGTCATCGGCAGCCAACCCGACTCGCGCCGCGATCGACAGAATCGGATCGATCGGAGCCTCTTGAGCTATGTCGAGGTCGCTGGGAACCGGGCTGCGGGGGTGAACATAGGGACCGCTCGTACTCATCGGATCTCCGTCCAAACGGTGATGCTTCGAGTGTAGCGATGAGCCCTTTCGTTATTTTGCTGCCGGTCGGCCTGGTGTTTGTGGCCCTTCGTACCTTGTACCCGGAGTGCCGATCATGGACGCTATGAGCGTGGGCGTGGTGCGCGCCCACGGGCAGTTCCCGCGCCGAGAAGGAGGCGCAATGCAGTTCGAGCCCATTCCGAAAACCGGCCCCTTTCCGGTGTCCCCCAACCTCACCGACTACGCATCGTCGTATGCGTCGTTCACCTGGGACGAAGCTTGGCGACATCTGGAAGGGTTCCCGGAGGGCAAGATCAACATCGCTCACGAGGCGATCGACCGTCACGCAACGGGACCTCGTGGTGATCACGTGGCTATCCGCTGGCTCGGCAAGAAGGGTGAAGTTCGGGACTTCACCTATGCCGAGCTGGCCGGATCCACCTCGAGGTTCGCCAGCGCGTTGAGGAGCCTCGGAGTCGGAAAACTCGACCGGGTCTTTGTGCTCGCCAATCGTATTCCCGAGCTGTACATCGCGGCACTCGGCATCCTCAAGAACGGCAGCGTGTTTGCACCTCTGTTCTCGGCGTTCGGGCCCGACCCGATCAGGAAACGAATGTCGATCGGCCAGGGCAAGGTGCTGATCACGACCGACGTGCTGTACAAGCGGAAGATCGCCAAGATCCGCCACACCCTCCCCGACCTCGAGCATGTCATCCTGGTGAGTTCCAAACCGGAACCCTCCCAGGTGGCCGGCACCCACGACTTCGGCGAGCTGGTGGCGAAAGGTTCCGAGCATTTCCAGACCGAGCCGATGGACAAGGAAGACATGGCTTTGCTGCACTTCACCAGCGGCACGACCGGCACCCCGAAGGGCGCGGTACATGTTCACGGGGCGGTGCTCTACCACCATCTGACCGGCCGGTATGCACTCGATATGCATCCCGACGATGTCTTCTGGTGTACGGCCGATCCGGGTTGGGTGACGGGTACCTCTTACGGGATCATCTCGCCGCTGACAAACGGTCTGACCAACATCGTCGACGAAGGCGAGTTCGACGCCGAGCGCTGGTACCGAACCCTGCAGGACCAGAAAGTCACCATCTGGTACACAGCTCCAACGGCGGTGCGCATGATGATGAAGATCGGGGCCGACGTTCCCCGCGAGTTCGATCTGTCCCAACTCCGTTTGATCGCCAGCGTCGGCGAGCCCTTGAACCCGGAAGCGGTCCTGTGGGGCCGGGAAGCCTTCGGGCTTCCCATCCACGACAATTGGTGGCAAACCGAGACCGGCGGGATCATGATCTCCAACTACGTATCGGAGGAGATCAGGCCCGGCTCGATGGGTCGTCCGGTGCCCGGTATCGAGGCGGCCATTCTGCGTCGCGATGACCGGGGCAAGATCGTCGTTGGTGACGACGGCCAAGCTGAGGTGATCAAAGAGTCTCTGGCCGAAGGCGAGTTGGCCCTCCGGCCGGGGTGGCCGTCGATGTTCCGGGGCTATATCAACATGGAGGAGCGTTATCAGGATTGCTTCGTGGGTGGCTGGTACCACACCGGCGACCTGGCCGAGCGCGACGCGGACGGGTACTTCTGGTTTGTGGGCCGGGCCGACGACGTCATTAAATCTGCCGGGCACCTCATCGGTCCGTTTGAGGTCGAGAGCGCCCTCATGGAACACCCGGCGGTGGCTGAGGCGGGAGTGATCGGCAAACCGGATGAAGTAGCCGGGGAGATCGTCAAGGCATTTGTTGCCCTCAAAGACGGGTTCGTGTGGAACCCCGAATTGGAGAAGGAATTGATCGGCTGGGGCCGCGTCAAGCTGGGGGCATCGGTCGCTCCCCGCGAAATAGCCTTCGAGCCGAACCTTCCCAGAACCAGAAGCGGGAAGATCATGCGCCGTTTGCTGAGAGCGTGGGAACTGGGCCTACCGGAGGGTGACCTCTCGACACTGGAGAAGCTGGAGGAGAACTCATGAGTGACGACCCGGCCGATCCGGTCCTTGATCGGGACCACAGTCTGCATCTGCTCCACCAGATGATTCGCATCCGCCGTTTCGAGGAGAAATGCGCCGAGCTGTATCAGCAGGAAAAGATCCGCGGCTTCCTGCACCTTTACATCGGTGAAGAAGCCGTAGCAGTCGGCGTTATGGAGCAGCTCACCCTCGACGATCCGGTGATCGCCACCTACCGGGAGCACGGTCATGCGCTCATCCGCGGTGTGCCGGCGGCATTGATCATGGCTGAGATGTACGGGAAAGTGGAAGGGTGCAGCATGGGGCGGGGCGGCTCCATGCATCTCTTCGACAAGGACACCCGCTTTTATGGGGGCAACGCCATCGTCGGTGGGGGCCTACCGCTGGCCGTCGGCTTCGGACTGGCCGCCAAGATGCAGCAATCCAACGCGATAGCCGTGGCGTTCTTCGGCGAAGGGGCGGTTGCCGAGGGCGAGTTCCACGAATCGATGAACCTGGCTGCCCTCTGGCATCTGCCGGTGCTCTTTTGCTGCGAGAACAACCTGTACGCCATGGGCACTGCCCTGGTGCGATCCGAGTCCGAGACCAACCTGGCGCTGAAGGCGGCTGCCTACGAGATTCCGGCCTGGAAGGTCGACGGGATGAATGTGCTGGCCGTCGAAGACGCAGCCCGGCGGGCGGTGGCTGCCGTGCGGGGTGGAGGCGGCCCGCTGTTCCTCGAGCTGGAGACCTACCGGTTCCGGGCCCACTCGATGTTCGATCCCGAGCTCTATCGCCGGCGAGACGAAGTCGAGGCGTGGAAGCACCGCGATCCGATCGTCCTGTTTACCAACCGGCTGCGTGAGGCGGGGGTTCTCTCCGATCGGGATCTCCAGCTGATCGAGGAAGACGTCCAGGCCGAAGTTGGGTCTGCGGTTGAGTTCGCCGAAGCCGGAACCTGGGAGCCGGTCGAAGACCTCACCCGGTTCGTGTACAGCGAGGAGCCGGTGTCATGACCGACATGATCAAGATCACCTATCGGGAAGCGGTGCGGGAGGCGATCAGGGAAGCGATGCGCCGGGACTCCCGGGTGTTCCTCATGGGAGAGGACGTCGGGATGTACGGTGGCTGCTACGCCGTGAGCAAGGGACTGCTCGAGGAGTTCGGTCCTGAGCGGATCCGCGACACCCCGCTCTCCGAGTCCGGTTTCACCGGAGCCGGGATCGCCGCCGCCGTCGCCGGGATGCGCCCGATTGTCGAGGTGATGACCTGCAACTTCTCCCTGCTGGCCCTGGATCAGATCCTCAACACCGCCGCCACCTGGTTGCACATGTCGGGCGGGCAGTTCAACGTTCCGGTAGTCATCCGGATGGCAACCGGTGCCGGACGCCAGTTGGCTGCGCAGCATTCGCACAGTCTGGAAGGATGGTTCGCCCACATTCCCGGCATCAAGGTGGTTGCGCCCGCCACCCTCGAAGATGCCCGCGGCATGCTGTGGAGCGCTCTCGAGGATCCGGACCCGGTGCTCATCTTTGAGAATGCGTCGCTATACGGGGTGCAGGGGGAGCTGGCCGTCGACGCCGGCCCGGTCCCGATCGAAGGAGCTGCCGTACGCCGTGAGGGCGAAGAAGTCTCGCTCATCACCTACGGCGGGAGCTTGCCGAAGACGCTCGACGCAGCCGCCCTGCTTGCCGCCGAAGGTATCGAGGCAGACGTACTCGACCTACGTTCACTCCGGCCCCTCGACCGTGAGGCCATTGTGGAGACCGTGACCAAGACCCACCGGGCGGTGATCATCGACGAAGGGTGGAAGAGCGGGAGTATCTCGGCCGAGGTGATGGCCGGAATCATGGAAGGTGGCTTCTACGAGCTCGATGCGCCCATCCGGCGGGTGTGCACCGAAGAGGTGCCCATTCCCTATCCGAAGCACCTCGAAGAGGCGGCCCTTCCTCAGGTAGACAAGATCGTGGCGGCAGCGAAGGAGGTGATGAGGCGGTGACCGATTTCAAGATGCCATCGCTCGGAGCCGACATGGACCGCGGCAAGGTTGTCGAGTGGTTACTCAAGGAAGGCGATCCGTTTGAACGGGGCGGAGTGATTGTCCTGGTCGAGACCGACAAGGGGATCATCGACGTCGAGATCTGGGATAGCGGGACCATGGAGGAGATCGTCGTCGGGTCCGGCGAGGAAGTTGCCGTCGGCACCGTCATCGCTCGTTACCGCCCGGCGGAGGAGGAGCCTCCGCCGATCGTCGTAACCCTGCCGGAGGTAGGAGAGCGCGAGATAGCCGAGGCTATCGAAGGGCCGGCTGAGGAGGAGATGCGGCCTGCCGCTGTGACAGCCGAGCCGGCCTGGGCGGTCGGTGCAAACGAGGCCCGTCATCCGCACGTGACACCACCGATCCGGCACCTGGCCCACCACCTCGAGGTCGACATGGGCACTCTCATCGGTACCGGCCCGGGGGGTTCGATCACCAGAGGGGACGTGGAGCGGGCAGCCCGACCTCCGGCTACCCGGCCGGAGGAACGTCTCCTCATCTCGCCGCGCGCCCTGCGAGTCGCCGAAGAGCTTGGCATCGACCCGGCGTCGGTGGCCGGTGGTGGTCCCGGCGGCGTCATCACCGAGGATGACATCCGGGCCCAGGCCGGTCCCACCGAGCCACCGGCGGTAGCTACGGAGTCCGTCCAGCCCGGGGTTGAGGAGGACGGTACCGAGAGGCAACGCTTGGCGATGCGCCGGGCGATCGGCCAGGTGATGGCCAGGTCGAAGCGGGAGATTCCGCACTACTACCTGGGTGCCGATATCGACATGACCCGGGCGCTGGCGTGGGTCGAGGAGGAGAATCTGCGCAGATCGATGGCGGACCGGCTGTTGCCGGCAGTGTTGCTGTTGAAAGCGGCCGCCCGCGCCATTGGCGATGTGCCGGAAGTGAACGGGTTCTGGCTGGACGATGCTTTCCAACCGAGTGACGACATTCACCTGGGTGTGGCGGTATCGCTTCGGCATGGTGGTCTCATCGCCCCCGCCATTCACCACGCGGACCAAAAGAGTCTGGATGAACTGATGACTGCGCTGAAGGACATCGTGGCGCGGGCCCGGACGGGCCGGTTGCGGAGTTCCGAGATGTCCGACCCGACCATAACGGTCACCAATCTCGGCGACCGGGGGGTCGGTGAGGTGTACGGCGTCATTTACGCCCCGCAAGTTGCATTGATCGGATTTGGAAAGGCCACCCCGCGGCCGTGGGTCGTGGACGGTCTCCTCGGCATCCGGCCGATTGTTCGAGCCACGCTGTCCGCCGACCACCGGGTCTCCGATGGGCACCGGGGCGGCATCTACCTGCAGGCGGTCGATCGCTACCTGCAAGAACCGGAGCAGCTATGAAACCAGCTGAAGCCCTCGCTGTGATCCTGTCCGTGCTGGCCGACATCGCCCCCGAAGTTGATTCCGATGAGATCGACCCCGGTGTGGATCTGACCGAACAGCTCGACTTGGATTCGATGGACTATCTGAACTGGATGCTGGGTATCAACCAGGAGACCGGCATCGAGATCCCGGAGCGGGACTACCCGAAGTTCATGACTCTCCATGGGGCCGTCGACTATCTGGTCGGAGCCAGGGTGTAGGTCGCCGCCGGCTTTCTGCGCTTGGGTAAGAACGAAACAAGGAGAGGCCCCTTGAGGGGGCCCCTCCCAAACCCGCGAGTCCGCCTATAAGCCGGATTCTGTACCGATCCTGAGATCGGTGACGGTCATCTATCTGGGGCAGACGTTTCCGTCGGCCTCGGTGCGGCCTACCTGGGAGATAGGGCGGGTCACCCGCTCCCTGCTTGGCCTTGCTCCCGGTGGGGTTTGCCGAGCCGTGCCGGTCGCCCGGCCCGCTGGTGGTCTCTTACACCACCGTTTCACCTTTGCCTGTGAAGTGATGCTCATCACACCACTGCGAGATCGAAACCCCGCACGGGACGGTCATGCAACCGTCTCGTCCCATCGGCCGTCTGTTCTCTGTGGCACTTTCCGTCGGTTCACACCGCCTGGACGTTATCCAGCACCGCGCCCTGTGGAGTCCGGACTTTCCTCTACGGGTTCCGAAGAACCAACAGCGACCGTCCGGCGGACTCGCTTGGACAGGATACCTTCTCAACGGCCTTGAATACAGGATTGCATCCGAATCAACGCTCTCCGCGGCCCCCGATTGAGCCACCCGCCGCTCCGAGGAAAGCGGCGAGAAGAGCATACCCGGCCAGGGTGAGCGGGGTAGCACCGCTGCCGCGCAAGAGCGCATCGGTTCCGACCACTGCTGCCGTCAGCAACGCCGCGAGCGAGCCGTTCAGTGGCAGCTGGTCGGACACGAATTTGGCGGCGGTGAACCCGGCGACGAAGAGGCCAACCACCGCTCCCAGGACGATGCCCAGTGAGAACGGGTCGGCAGCACCGACGGAACCTGCCATCAAAGACACCACCAACCCGGCCATCACAGTCGACAGTAGGCCGGCCCCGGCCCCGATCAGCACCGCCCTCCACCGAATCACCACCCCGGCTCCTCCAACCTCGACGACGGCTCACGTTAGTGGCGGCCCAACGGCCTCCGGCGTGTCGCCGGCGATGCAGCACGGTCGTCTCGACAGGGGTGAAAGCTGGTGGACGTGGGACGAAGGAAGCGGACTTTGATTA
>DATEVB010000207.1:0-3698 GCA_035282865.1 Acidimicrobiia bacterium
ACAGATTGCCGTCATTCCCGAGCCGATGATCGCCACATTCCTGGGCCAGAACCCGATGGTCGATCTGCTGGTCAGCGACGACGGTCGCCATACCTTGATGTTGGTGGTTCCGGAAGGTGAATCGTTGAAGATTGCCAGGGCAGTGGCTGGAGTGATTCCACCCGACGGGTTGGAACTGACGTTCTCGGGCAACCCGGTCATCTTTGCCTCGGTCCTCGACAAGCTCGGCTGGTTTCTGCTGGTTATCCCGCCCGTCATCGTGGTCCTCTTGTTGGCCGTGTTCTATGCGAATGTGGGCGACCGCAAGCTCACCGTGTTCGCCGTCATCCCCGCCTTGCTCGGCGCCGTGTGGACCTTCGGCGTTGTCTTCGGATTGGGACGGGACGTGGACATCGTCACCATCCTGGTGCCGATCTTCGTGATCGTTATGGGCTCGGCCGACGGTCTCCACTTCGTCACCCATTTCCAGGAGCAGGTCCATCAGACCTCCGATGAGGTGGAGCGGGTGGCGTCGACTCTCCGTCGGGTCGGGATCCCGATGATCCTCACCACGATCAGCACTGCTGCGGGGTTTGCGTCGCTCCTGTTCACCGATGTGCAACCCATCCGCCAGCTCGGCGCCTTCACCGCTATCGGCATCGGTTTTGCCGGTGTCATATCGTTCTTCTCGCTGCCTGCTCTACTGAGCCGTGTTCAGGTCGAACCGAGGCATCATGCGGCCCTGCTCGGTCCACGCCTGACGGCCGGCGTCAAAGAGCTGGCCAAGCGTCGCTGGGTGGCGGCGGTCCTGGCCGGCGGGCTCATCGCCTTCTCGGCAGTGTTCATCCCGCAACTCGAGGTCGACGGTGACCAGCTGATCTATTTCAAAGACGACGATCCGGTCCGCATCGGATTCGAGAAGACCGCAGAGGTGTTCGGGGGGGCTACGCCCCTGATGGGGGAGTACGTATACAACCCGGCCGAAGGCCTCTCCGGCCTGCGTCCGCTGGCGGCGCTCTCCCGGGAATTCGAGGAACTTGGCGGTATCCGGACCGTGTTCAGCCTGGCCGACCTCCAGGGAGCGGTACCGGACGATCAGCTGCTCGGGGCGCTCAACGGGGAAACTCCGTTGCCGGTCGGGCAGATGGCGTCGGACGACGGATTGCGGTTCATGGTGTTGCCGGGCCCGTTCGAGACCGGGGACCTGCAGCAATGGTTGGATTTCGCAGCCGAGAAAGCTGAGATCCGGATCCTCACCGGCATGCCGGTCATCTGGGATGAGGTGGCCCGCCTCGTGCTGCGGGCCCAGTTCCTTTCGCTGGCGGTGGCCTACGGCCTCGTGACGCTCATGCTGGCGCTGGCATATCGCAAGGTACGACAGACCCTGGTGACCCTGGCACCGTTGTTGCTGACCAGCGCCACGCTGCTCGGCTTCATTGCCGCCTCGGGTATCCAGCTCAACCTGGTGACTGCCATCCTCTCGTCGATCGTCATCGGGGTGGGTATCGACTACGCCATCCACTTCGTGGCGGCCATCGACTACGCCCGGCCGGGAGGCGACGGCTACGTGCTGCGGGCCATCGACAGTGCCGGGCGCCCGATCATCGCCAACGCCCTGGGGATCGCGGTGGGGTTGACCGGCCTGTGGTTGTCGCCTCTCCGTATCCACCCCCACGTTTCGATGATCATGTGGGTGTCGATGACCACCGCCGCGTTGACGGCCATGGTGATCATTCCGGCCTTACTGCCACAGGAGGGCGTGCGCGGACAGATAACGGGCACGGGAGGCTTCTAACACCGCCCGATGTCATCCTCGGTGGTTCGGTCCGGCGTTCCACGCCGGCGGCTACTGGCGTACTGACGGCCGAGCCGGGCCGCCGACATCGTTGCCGAAACGCTCATTTGGTTGGGCGCCGCAACCGACGGCGAGCTCCGGATTAGCGGGAGGAACCTGGGCGGCTCGGTAGCCGGGGTATTCGTGTAGACTCCGCTATTCAAGGCGGCCACAGCCTCAGCTTCTCGTTTGCTCCTGCGGAGTTCCCCAAGGACCCACCCACTTCGCACCGCACCATCGATTGCTGTCGCATCAACCAAACCGGCGCCATTGGCGACCGTTTGAGAGGATGGGCAATGAGGCGTAACAGAGAGCACCCTTCGATCGCGTTTTTGAGCACCTACCCGCCCACGTCGTGCGGGTTGGCGACCTTCACGGCCGCTTTGCGCGGGGCCGTCGCCGACGGGCGTGGCTCAGACGAGGGCCTGGGCGTGGTGAGTTTGGTGGACAGCCCGCTTGGCGAGTTCAAGGCGGAAGTCGTCCACGAACACTTCAACGGCGACGGTGCCTCCCTCGTTGGTGCGATCGAAGCACTCAATTCCTACGATGCGGTTTTTGTCCAGCACGAGTATGGGATCTACGGCGGCCCCGATGGCAGCGAGGTTCTCGATTTGCTGTCGGGCCTCGAAATCCCGGCGGTGGTCACGCTCCACACTGTGCTCAGCCGACCCAGCCCGAATCAACGGTCGATTCTGGAGAAGGTGGTCGCCCTGGCAGAGCGGACGATCGTGATGAGCGATACCGCCAACCGGCGGCTCGTCAACGGCTACCGGGTCGACCCGGCCAAGGTTCGAGTGGTTCCCCACGGGGCCAGAGTCAGCCTGGGTGGCCCGTCTTTGGCGAACGGAGCCCGGCCGGTTGTGCTCACGTGGGGCCTCATCGGGCCGGGTAAGGGTTTGGAGATGGCGATAGACGCCTTCGCAGGCCTTCGGGACCTTCGTCCGCTTCCCCGCTACGTCATTCTTGGCAAGACGCATCCCAAGGTCCAGGCTTCCCAGGGCGATGCGTACCGCGAGGGGCTCGTCGCCCGGGTCCGGGCTCTCGGACTGGATGCTGCCGTCGAGTTCGACGGCCGGTATCTCGACAACGACGCGCTCACAGTCGCAGTCCGCCAGTCGGATTTGGTCGTGCTTCCCTACGAATCCACCGAGCAGGTCACCTCGGGTGTGCTGGTCGAAGCTCTCGCGGCAGGTAAGCCGGTCATCGCCACCGCCTTCCCTCACGCAGTCGAGCTGCTGGGTACCGGTGCCGGGATCGTCGTCCCGCACGACGATCCGATGGCGTTGACGGCCGCCCTCCGGACGGTATTCACCCACCCCTCTCTCATGGCCCGGATGGCCGCCGAAGCTAGACTGATCGCCTCGACCCTGTACTGGCCCAACATCGCCCGCCGATACGATCACCTGGCGGCGAAGTTGGTGGCCCGGCACCGGGCGGCCCGACCTCTCACCATGGCCAAGCATCCCCAGGAAGCCTTTGATGCCCTCGCCAAGGTCAGTTGACGCCCGGCTCGGCCGCCTTTCGGTGAGAGAGACCACTGTCCGGTGGGACGACCCGGCCGGCCGCAGCCTCGCTGACTGACCACCACCCGTGTCTGGACACGACCCTCTGGGGAGCGGTTGGGATGAGCCTTGACAGGGGTCCCGGGGGACGCGACAGGACGGCGCAGACGTTTTCCGTCACCGCTGGGATCCCTGCCGAGGCCACGCTGCGCGACCGCCCCCGACTCCGGGGGTGCACCCCCACCTATACATGCCGTCTTCAGTCCGCAGCGGTGGCGGCGCCCTGTCCGGTCACTCGACGAACGTACACGTAGGTGATGTGGCTATCGCCGCTGTACTTGATGTTCGCTTCAACGAGGTACCGGTCACGGAGCCGTTCGATG
>DATEVB010000208.1:0-14403 GCA_035282865.1 Acidimicrobiia bacterium
TAGCCACGATCGCTCCGCCGCCGGAGCAGGCTGCCGCCGACAGTGCCAGTACAAAGAGCAGGACAACGAATTTGCGCACGGGATTCACCTTTTGCAACGGATCTTGGAGACGGACGTCATGGTAGGCAGGCGGCCGGGCAAGCAGGAAGTTGGAAGATTGGAGGTGGGGGGTGGGAAGTGGGAAGTGAGAGGTGGGAAGCCCGGCCTTCAACTTCGAACTCCGAACTCCGAACTTCCTAGGGCCACATCTCGACCAGGAAGGCGAGCAATTCCCCGACGATCGCGTCGTCCGCCGGGGCCGGAAGAAAGATCACCCCTTCCCCGGCGCGCAAGATCGCCCGCGGAGCTATCCGGGACAGCCGAACCTCCTGGGAGGCCGCCAGGTCGACGGTGGCCAGACGAACCTCGTCGCGGAGTTTGACAACCTCGGTGACTCCCACCCGCAGGGCCTCGACACGCAGCCGGGCGACGTCGAGGAGGGCAGCCGCCGCCTCAGGCAGGGGACCATAGCGATCGAGCCACTCGCGGCCGACGTCCGCTACCTGATCGTGGCTGTCCGCCAGTGCCAGCCGGCGGTAGGCCTCCAGCCGCGCCCCCTGATCGGCCACGTAGTCATCGGGCAGATGGGCATCCACCGGCAAATCGATCCTCACCTCGGTACGCTCGGCTCTCTGCACCGAGTTGCCTTCGAGCTCGCGCACCGCCTCGGCCACCAGCTCGGTATAGAGGTCGAAACCGACGGCTGCGACATGACCGGACTGCACTTCGCCGAGCACGCTGCCGGCTCCCCGAATCTCCAGGTCCTTCAGCGCCAGCGAGAACCCGGACCCGAGGTCGGTTGCTTCCCCGATTGCCTCCAAGCGCCGGTAGGCATCCTCGCTCAACGACAGGCCGTCCGGGTGAAAGAGGTAAGCGTAGGCGCGCTGGTTGGATCGTCCCACCCGGCCACGTAGCTGGTAGAGCTGGGCAAGGCCGAGCAAGTCGGACCGCTCCACGATGAGCGTGTTCACTTGGGGGAGATCGAGGCCCGATTCGATAATGGTCGTTGCGACCAGCACGTCGTATTCGTGGTTCCAGAAGTCGATCATCACCTGTTCCAGCCGGCCCTCACTCATCCGCCCGTGAGCGACGGCACACCGGGCATCGGGGACGAGCCGTCGCAGATGAGCAACCGCCCGTTCGATCGACTGAACCCGGTTGTGCACATAGAAGACCTGGCCCTCTCTCAACATCTCACGCCGGATGGCCGCTGAAACGGCCTGTTCGTCGTAAGGACCGACATAGGTGAGGATCGGGTGTCGATCTTCCGGAGCCGTGCGAATGTGCGATACGTCGCGAATACCGGTCAGCGCCATTTCCAGGGTGCGAGGGATGGGGGTGGCAGTCAACGTCAACACGTCCACTCCAATCCGGAACCGTTTGATCTTGTCTTTGGCGTTGACTCCGAAACGCTGCTCCTCGTCGATCACGAGCAGCCCGAGGTCTTTGAACCTGACGTCGTCGCTGATCAGCCGGTGCGTGCCGATCACGACGTCGACCTCGCCCGTGGCGATGTGATCGACAACCCTCCGCTGCTGCTTGGCGGTCAGGAACCGGCTCAGCATCTCAACCCGAACGGGATACGGTGCATAGCGTTCCGAGATGGTCTGGTAGTGCTGCTGAGCGAGCAAGGTCGTCGGGCAGAGGATTGCTACTTGTTTGCCCTCCATGACCGTCTTGAAGGCAGCCCGGATGGCCACCTCGGTCTTGCCGAAGCCGACATCCCCGAACACGAGTCGGTCCATCGGGCCTGGGTTCTCCATGTCGGCCTTGACGTCCTCGATGGCGGACAGCTGATCAGGGGTCTCCTCGAAGGGAAAGGCCTCCTCGAGTTCACGCTGCCAGGGCGCGTCCGGTGCGTAGGCGTGCCCCCGCGCCGCCGCTCGTGCCCTGTGGAGGGACACCACCTGCTCGGCGACCGCCGCCACCGCCTTGCGAACCTTCGATCGGGTCGCCGACCAGTCGGCGCCGCCCATCCTCGATACCCGAGGGGCTTCGCCGCCCGTGTATTTGCGGACCGCAGCCAGCTGATCGGTAGGGACGTACAGTTTGTCTCCCGCGGCATAGCCGACCACCAGGTAGTCACGCTCGACCCGGGCGATCGTTCGGGTGGCGAGGCCTTCGAACCTTCCGATCCCGTGCCGGAAGTGCACCACGTAGTCGCCTTCGGTCAGATCCCGATACCCTGAGGTGTCCTGTGCGGCCCGGCGCGGCCCGGCGCGCCGATGCGCTCGCCTCCGCCCGGCCACCTCCTGTTCTCCCAGGACCGCAACGGCCTGATCGGGAAGCACGAACCCCCGATGAATTCCGACGGGAAGAATCGCCGACCCGGAACGATCGAGCCGGTCGATTCTGGTCAGAGACAACCCCGCCTCGGTGAGCACCCGGGCCACCCGGTCGGCAGCCCCCGCCCCATCCATAGCCACGACTACGTCCATCTTCTGGTCGAGAAGGCGCCGCAGACCGGCGGCAACCGAATCGGGATCACCGGGAGTTGCGTCGAACCCACGGAGCTGGAGCGAGCGGTCCCGTGGTCCCGCGGCGGCCGGCGGAGCTTCGAGCATGGGACGCTCTTCGAGCGCCTCCTCGAGATCGAGATAGAGGGCGGGGTGATCGCCGGCTTCGGGGGCCCCATGACCCCAGGTAGGAGCGAGCGCAGCTGCCAGCTCTCCCTCTTCCTTGAGCAGGTCGTGGCTCCTGTCGCATACCCTCACCCGATCGAAGACGACCAATGAACCTCCCGGAGCCAGCCCCGAAAGAGCGGTGACGGGTGGTGCCAGCCAGGGAAGCCACGACTCCATTCCCGAAAAGAGAACGCCTTCCGACAGCCGATCCCAGGTCGAGGAAGCCCAGGCCTCCTTCTCCAACAGCACCCGGGCGTCAGCCGAAACCGCCTGATCCGGGCGAAACTCACGGGCCGGATAGGCGACGAATCCTTCCGCCTTCTCGACGGATCGCTGGCTGGACACACTGAACACCCGGGCGGCCTCGAGGTGATCACCCCAGAAGTCGAGCCGCACCGGTTCGTCCGCCTGGGCAGGGAAGAGGTCGATGATCCCGCCTCGAACCGAGAACTCTCCCCTCGTCTCCACCCGGTCGGTACGGTGGTACCCGGCCTGTGCCAGCCACTCGATGAGCCGTTCGAAACCCACCTCCTCATCAACCCGGCCGGATAACGGGTCGGGGCTGGAGGGGCTGATCCGCTGCGAAACCGACCGAGCCGACGCAACCACGACCGATCCCGGCCGACCGGAAGCCAGCAGGTGACGGGCCTCGGCTCTTCGGGCCATCGTCCCCGCATTGGGCGAAACGTGTTCGAATGGGAGAGTCTCCCAGGCCGGCATGAGGACAACTGCGCGGTGGAACAGGGCGAGGTCCTCCGCCAGCTCTTCGGCATCTCGCTCGCCGGGCACGATCGCCAGCAGTGGACCCCTGGCATGGGCCGCCATGCCCGCCAGGAAGAAGGCGCGGGCGGACGGCGGCACGACCAGACGACCCGACAGGTTCGGGAGATGGTGCGGCCGCCACCGATCCACCAGAGGTGCGAGTGGTGCGGGCATCCTCTGGTGAGCGTAGCCGCGCTCCACGACCTCCGAGGACGAGCAGGTGCAAGGGACATTTTGGTGGCAAGACGTACCGATTTCCGCGAAAATCAGCCCTTGGTGCGGTAATTTCGTTAACGACAGCGACCACCTTTGGCCCCAAACTGAACCGGCTATCTCATCGCAATGCCCCCCAGCGACGGTTCAGCCTCCCAGCCGGGTGGTCGTTGTCATGATGGAAAGCGCTCACGACGGAGTACTCAGTACCGCGTACTCCGTCCCGTATCGCCAATGGCATCGAGTGGGGTATGACGGGCGAAAATACGCACCATGCGGCCAGGAGCAAGCTGTTACAGGTTCGGCAGCTTTCGATCCACCAATCCCTGCAGGACGAACCACTCGATGGTCCGCCGGATGGTGTGCCGGACCGAGGTGTACTCGAGCCCCAGGTCGCGCACCGCCCGCGATCCGTCGTAAGAGTGACCGAACGACATCACGCGGATCATCTCCCGACAAAACCGGGGACGGCGCCCCCTCACCCGGGCTCCCAACTCGATAACGGCGGCACCGCCCATGACCAGAGTGCGAGGAAGTTTGGGGAGGTGAAGCCGGAGCCCGGTCACGTCGGTGAGGAGCTGAACGGCGTCATCCGTCGACAGGGTGGACCCGCTCAGCACATACCGCTCCCCGGGGAGGCCGTTTGCCTCCGCCAGGAGATGGCCCCGGGCGCAGTCGTCGATGTCGACGATGCTGAAGCGGGAATCGACTACTGCCGGGATCTTGCCGTTGATGAGGTCGAGGAACAACTTGCCGGTCCCCGAGGCCCGGCCCGGACCCTGCACGGACGACGGGTTGACCACCACCACCTCGACGTTGGTCTGCTCGAACAGCAGCACCTGTTCGGCTTCGTACTTGGAACGCTCGTAGTTGGAAAGGAACCGGCCGCGGTGAGACGACCACTCATTCCCGACCGACCCACGTTCCTCCCCCAGGGTGGTGGCCGATGAAGTGAACACCATTCTTCGAACACCGGTCGCCGAGGCCGCTCGCAGCGTGTTGCGGGAGCCATCCACGTTGACCCGGAACAGCATCGACGGGTCGGCCGGGCACATCTCGTTGTACCCGGCAACGTGATACACCACATCGCACCCTTCCATGGCTGCCGCCACCGAGCCGACATCGAGGATGTCACCGCCAACCGGCTCGGCCCCGAGTTCGGCCACCGTTTCCGCGGCGGCGTCCGAGCGAACCAGCGCCCGCACCTCCCGGCCTTCCGAAACGAGGCGGCTCAGCACCGCCCGTCCGACGACGCCGGAACCACCGGTGACCAGGGTGCTCACGACCGATCCGCAGCCCGAACGACCGACCAGAACCTCGAAACGTACTGCCAACCGGATGCGATAGTGACGGCGGCCGCCAACCACATCATCCACTCGTCGAGGTAGAGGGGTCCCAACGGCTCGGCCGTTCGTATCATCGCCAGCCCGATGGCGATGAACTGGGCATTGGCCTTGAGTTTGCCCCAGATGGACGGTTTCACGACCTGACCCTCGAGCGCCGCCATGCCACGCAGCGCCATGACCATGAATTCCCGGATGATGATGATGAGTGCCACCCACACCGAGGCTCGCTCCACAGCAATCAACGCCAGCAGCGAGCCTGTGACCAGCAGTTTGTCGGCTGTGGAGTCCAGGAATGCTCCGAGGACGGTGCCGATGTTCCAGCGCCGGGCAAAGAACCCGTCGAGAAAATCGGTGACGGCGGCGATGACGAAGAGCGCCACCGCGTAGGTGTAGTTGTGCTCGACGGCTCCCTCGGCCAGAACCAGCGCCATGATCGCCGGAGTCATCAGGATCCTGGCAACCGCCAGCAGGTTGGGCAGGGAAGTCAACGGTCTCCTCGAGGTCGGCGCGCGGCGATGATACCGGCAGGCAGCGACCGGCGACCAGCGATGGGCTCATACCGCAACGTTGACGATTGCCGGGGGCCGGGAGCGCACCGGGCGGGAAGCTGGACGCCTGCCAAGCGAGTTAGATCGGCTCGAAGGTGGCGGTGAAGTGGCGAAGCCATGGTGCCTGCTCAACGATGCGATAGCCGCGCAGGCTCTCAGCCCGTTCGGCAACGGCGATCACCACTTCGCCGACGTAGTCGATGTGCGACTGGGTGTAGGTGCGGCGAGGAACCGCCAGGCGGACCAGTTCCATCGCCGCCGGCAACTCGGTGCCGTCAGGTTGCGGCTTGCCGAACATCACCGAGCCGATCTCGACGCCTCGCACCCCACCTTCCCGGTAGAGCTCTACGGCCAATGCCTGCGCCGGGTACTCGTGCGGCGGAATGTGCGTAAGGAAACTCTTGGCGTCGAGATAGACGGCGTGCCCGCCCGGTGGCCTCACAATGGGCACTCCGGCATTGCTCACCTTGTCCGCCAGGTACCCGGTCGATCGGATCCGGTATTGGAGGTATTCCTCCTGCAGCACCTCGACCAGACCTTGGGCAATCGCCTCCAGGTCGTAGCCTGCCAGACCGCCGTAGGTCGGAAAACCCTCGGTCAAGATCAGCAGGTTCCGGCATTGCCGGGCGATCGCCTCGTCGTTCATGGCCAAGAACCCGCCGATGTTCGATAATCCGTCCTTCTTGGCGGACATGGTGCAACCGTCCACCAACGAGAACATCTCCCGGGCAATCTCCTTCGGTGTACGGTCGGCGTATCCGTCCTCACGCTGCTTGATGAACCAGGCGTTCTCAGCGAACCGGCAGGCGTCGAGAAAGAACGGGACCTGGTATCGATCGCAGACCTCCCGCACGGCACGGAGGTTGGCCATCGATACGGGCTGGCCGCCACCGGAGTTATTGGTGACGGTGACCATGACCAACGGCACCCGGTCGCGCCCGACCTCCTCGATGGTCCGCACCAGGGCTTCGACATCCATGTTCCCTTTGAAGGGGAACTCAGAGGCGAAATCACGGCCCTCGGGCACTACCAGATCGCGGGCTTCTGCACCCCGATACTCGACGTTGGCTCGGGTCGTATCGAAATGGGTGTTATTGGGGACCACGTCGCCCTCATCGACCACGGTGGTGAACAGGATCTTCTCGGCCGCCCGACCTTGATGGGTGGGGATGATCTCCTGAAAGCGGGTGAGGTCTTCGATGACATCACGAAAGCGGTAGAAGGACCGGCTGCCGGCGTACGATTCGTCCCCAACCATCATTCCGGCCCACTGCTGAGCGGACATCGCGCCCGTGCCGGAATCGGTGAGTAGATCGATGATCACCTCGTCGCCATGCAATCCGAACAGGTTGTACCCGGCTCGTTGCAAAGCTCCCTCTCGTTGGCGCCGATCCGGAAAATCGATGGCCTGCACACTGTGGATTCGGAACGGTTCGATGATCGTTCGGTACGGCATAGGTTCCCTCTCGACGATGTCGGCTCAGTCTGACACGACGAGAGCTACGGCGCCCATCCGACTGCTCACGAGTCTTCCCGCCAGCGGTTGGCCAGCTGATCGGCGTACTCGTTCCATTTGAAACCGGCGTGTGCCTTGATCCACCTCAGCTCGAGTTCGGGACGTTGCCGGAAACCCTCGTAGACCGTCTTGACCAAATCGAGGTTTTCCACTGGACCGGTCTTGCGTCTCCATCCCCGCTTCTCCCAACCCGCCGCCCACTCGTTGATCGTCCGCACGGCCAGGTTGCTGTCGCTGTACACGATGGTCGGGACACGAGCCGGGACAAGGCGGAGCGCCGCAATCAAGGCGGTCAACTCCATCCGGTTGTTGGTCGTCGCCTCATCGCCACCGTACTCTTCAGCCAAGAGCACGTCGTTGACCACGTACACCGCTCCCCACCCACCAGGGCCCGGGTTGGGAGACGCACCCCCATCCGTGAATACCCCTGACCGCGGGTCCTCGGGCTGGGCGTCGGCCTTTCCGGATCCTCCGCGCACGGTTTCGATGCGGTCCCGGCACTCGAGGCAGCGCCCGGGTCGCCAGCCCGGATAGCGGTCGAGAACGGACTGCGGCAACGAAAACCCCCCGCCACAATCCGTGCAGATGAAATCGGGCATCACTCCAGGTTAGATAATCTGTCGAGAACTACCCCGGCGTGGACGGGAGAGGGCCACCGGTCGTGATGCGTGGCATGTACGGCTCGGCTGTCTCCCGAAACCGGTCGCCCCGGACCCGGCGCCTCACTGCGTCGCTTTTACCGCCAGTACCGGACATTTGGCGTCGAGCAGAATCTCCTGAGCGTTGCTACCCAACAGAAGCTTTCCAACCGCAGACCGGCGGCGCAGGCCGATGACGATCAACTCGGCATTCTCTTCGGTGGCGCACTGGATGAGGTCTTGGCTCGGCGATTGTCCGCGCACATATTCGTGGATTCTGTGGGGAACTCCCAGATCGGTGAGCCGGCGCTCGACCTGGGCGAGTTCTTCCCGATAGGCCAGGACCTCATCGGCATCCTCTTTGTCGCCACCCTCCATCGAATGGACCACGACCAGCTCTCCCTGCCGCAGCTGGACCTCCTCAATGGCCCGATCGAGAGCAGCCTTACCTGCTGGGCTACTGATGAAACCAACGACAATCTTCATTCGCTCCTCGCTCCGTTCTCCTCATCGAGGCTACCAGCCCGGCACCCGACGCCGCCTATACCCAGCCGAGGGTCCTGTCCACCGCCTTCTTCCATTGAGCGTAGAGCTCATCGCGCCGCGACCCGGTGGTGGCCGGACGCCACTCCTGGTCCAATCCCCAGTTGGCTCGCAAGTCGTCGAAACCATCCCAGTATCCCACCGCCAGCCCGGCCGCGTAGGCGGCCCCCAGCGCGGTGGTTTCTGCAACCACGGGTCGCAGCACGGGCACTCCCAGCTGATCGGCCTGGAACTGCATCAACAGCTCATTGAACACCATACCCCCATCGACCTTGAGCGAAGTGAGGCCGACGCCGGAGTCGAGGTTCATGGCGTCGAGCACCTCCCTGGTCTGAAAGGCTGTAGCTTCCAGAGCCGCCCTGGCCAGGTGGCCCTTGGTGACAAACCGTGTCAGCCCGACGATAACGCCGCGTGCGTCGCTCCTCCAGTGGGGAGCAAAGAGACCGGAAAACGCAGGTACGAAGTAGACACCCCCGTTGTCGGCGACCGAGCGTGCCAACGCCTCTACCTCCGGCGCCGATGCGATGATCTCGAGGTTGTCCCGCAGCCACTGGACCAGCGCTCCGGCGATGGCGATCGAACCCTCGAGCGCGTAGACCGGGGGGGCGGCCCCAACCTGGTAGGCGACCGTTGTCAGCAGCCCGTTCTTTGAGGTGACCTGGTCGGTTCCGGTGTTCAACAACATGAAGCAACCGGTTCCGTAGGTGTTCTTGGCCTCACCGACATCGAAACAGACCTGCCCGAACAGGGCGGCTTGCTGGTCTCCGAGGATTCCGGAAATAGGCACTCCGTCGAGCGCGCCCACCGCCCGGGCATACACCCCGGATGACGGGCGAATCTCGGGAAGCATCGCACGCGGCACTCCGACGGCTTCGAGGAGGCCATCGTCCCAGTCGAGCGTGTTCAGGTCCATGAGCAACGTTCGCGAAGCGTTGGTCACGTCGGTGAGGTGCCTCCCGCCGGATGGCCCACCCGTGAGGTTCCACAACTCCCAGCTGTCGATCGTGCCGAACAGCAGGTCGCCGGCTTCGGCTCTGGCCCGGGCCCCATCGATGTGATCGAGCAGCCAGGAAACCTTCGGTCCGGAGAAGTACGTGGCCAGCGGCAAACCGGTTTTTGAGCGGAATCGGTCGGCCCCGCCCTTCGCCCCGAGTTCGTCGCACAGATCGGCGGTTCGGGTGTCTTGCCAGACGATGGCGTTGTGGATCGGCCTGCCCGTGGCCCGCTCCCACACCACCGCCGTCTCGCGCTGATTGGTGATGCCGACCGCGACCAGGTCGGACCGGCGTAATCCGCCCCGTTGGAGGCCCTTTTCGACCACCAGACGTGAGTTTTCCCATATCTCGGCTGGTTCATGCTCGACCCAGCCCGGTTGCGGATAGATCTGGCGGTGTTCCTCCTGGTAGGTGGAAACGACCTCTCCACTGTGGTCGAACACGATGAAGCGAGTGCTGGTGGTGCCCTGATCGAGCGCTCCTACGTATCCCCGCATTCCGCCTCCTCCAGGCCCGCCATGTCCAGTTACCGGCCCCCGGTCGGACACTCGGAAACTCAGGACCCGGCAGCTCTCCGCCGTGCCGCCATCTGAGCGGCCGCCTCGGGATCATCGATCCACCGCTCCACCACTTCTGCCGCGTCTCGAACTAGAACATCAACGTCCTCCCGCTCAGACTTCGCAAAGGGACGAAGGACGAAAGCAGCAGGATCCATCCGACCCGGCGGGCGTCCAACGCCAATCTTCAACCGGTGAAACTCATTGTTGCCGAGCGACTGAACGATGGATTTGACGCCGTTGTGACCACCCGTTCCCCGAGCGTACTGCAGCCGCAACCGGGCGAAGGCCAAATCGATATCGTCGTGGACGATCAGGAGGTCTTCCGGCCCGGCCTTGTAGTACTGGAGCACAGAAACGATGACCGGGCCGCACGTGTTCATGAAGGTACGCGGCACGGCAAGGATCACGGCCCCTTCGTGGACCAGGTGTCGGGCCAAGTCGGCCCTCACCCGCACCGGACCCCGTTTCAGGCGAACATCCCACCGGGAGGCCAGCACCTCCGCCACCTCGGCACCCACGTTGTGCCGGGTCCCGGCGTACTCCCGGCCCGGGTTACGGAGACCGACGATCACCCGCATACTGCCCTCCGAAGCGAGGGACTACTCGCCGCTGCTCTCCTCGTCGGCGGGCGCGGCGGTTGCCCCGGCCTCTGCGCCTTCCTCGAGTTCCTCGCCCTCTTCGACTTCCCCTTCCGCGGCGATTTCGGCGGCGGGCAACACGACGGTGATGAGCGGATCATCAAGATCGTCGACGTACTCGACGCCCTCGATGACGGGTAGGTCCGAGACGCGCAAGGTGTCGCCAACGTTCAAGCCGGACACGTCGATGAGGATGCTGGTCGGGATGTCGGTCGGGAGGGCTTCCACGAGCACGGAGTTGTTGATTGTCTCGATGATCCCGCCCTCGCGAACCCCGATCGGGTCTCCATGAAGCTCGAGCAACACCTCGGCCCGGGTCGTCTCGGTCAGCGAGATGGTCACGAAGTCGACATGGACGATTTCGCCCCGAACCGGGTGCCGGTCCACGACCTTGGCCATGGTCAGTCGCTGGTTGGCGCCGTCGATGTCCAAGTTGATGAGAGCGTTGAGACCGGCCTCGGTATGCAACACACCGTAGAGGTCGCGGCGATCGACGGCGATCGCCTGAGGCTCGATGTCCTTGCCGTACACGACGGCAGGAACCCGGCCGGATAAGCGAAGGCGCCGCGAGGGGCGACTGCCCTGCGACCGTCCGGTCTCAGCGCGCAGCGTGACTTCCATGGGTGTGCTCCTCGGGAAGGAATGAACGTGTGGAGCTACAATTATGCCGCGAAGCGGCGGGGAAGCAAAGCCGCGGTCGGCGAGGGCTCTGCCCACCCGGCGGTACACTGATCCTGAATCCAGCCATCCTGTTTCGAGGTGACCATCCATGAGCAACACCGCCCCCGATCCGTTCCGGGCTCGCACGTCGATGTCAACCCCCCTGGGCGAACGAACCATCTTCCGCCTCGACGCTCTGCGCGACATCGGCGATATCGACACGATTCCCTACTCGATCAAGGTGCTGGCCGAAGCCGTGCTGCGCAACTACGACGGTCGTGTGGTGGCGGACGACGACGTCAGAGCTCTCGCCTCCTACGACGCCCGCAAGGTGGCGGAGACGGAGATTCCGTTTACGCCCGGCCGTGTCGTGCTGCAGGATTTCACCGGTGTTCCCGCCCTGGTTGACCTGGCGGCAATGCGGGCGGCGGTGGTGCGGATGACCGGCGACCCGAGCTCGGCCCAGAAGGTCAACCCGCTCGTGCCCTGCGACCTGGTCATCGACCATTCTGTGCAGGTGGATGCATTCAACAGCGGGATGGCTTTGCAGATCAACTCCGAGTACGAGTTCGAGCGGAACCGCGAACGCTACGAGTTCCTCAAATGGGGACAGTCGGCTTTCGCCAATTTTCGGGTGGTCCCGCCCGCCACCGGCATCGTCCATCAGGTCAACCTCGAGTACCTGGCCAAAGTCGTGTGGGACAACGGCGGGGAGTTGTATCCCGACAGTCTGGTCGGTACAGATTCGCACACCACGATGATCAACGGGTTGGGGGTGGTCGGCTGGGGGGTGGGCGGTATCGAGGCGGAAGCTGTAATGGTTGGACAACCGATCTACATGCTCATCCCCGAGGTAGTCGGATTCAAGCTCACCGGGCGGCTGGCCGAGGGATCGACCGCAACCGACCTGGTCCTGCGGGTGACCCAGATGCTGCGCGAGCACGGTGTGGTCGGGAAGTTCGTCGAGTTCCACGGACCCGGGTTGGCCGACATGCCACTCGCCAACCGGGCCACGATCGCCAACATGGCTCCCGAATACGGGGCGACCATGGGCTTTTTCCCGGTCGACGACCAGACCCTCAGGTACCTGCGGCTGACAGGACGCGACGAAGCCCTCATCGAGACGGTAGAGCAGTACTACCGGACCCAGGGCATGTGGCGCGACGGATCAAACGACATCGTGTACAGCTCCGCACTCGAATTGGACATGTCAACCGTCGAGCCTGCCCTGGCCGGCCCGAAGCGTCCCCAGGACAGGATCGACCTGTCGGGTATGAAGGCTCAGTGGCGAAAAGACCTGGTCAACACTTTCGGCAAGGCGAGCCCGGCGGCGGTGGGCACCATCTCGGAGTGGGAAGACGCGAGAGGACCGAACGACGACGAGAAGGCGGAGGACGACCAGGTACTGGTCGATTACGACGGGCAGCGCTTCTCTCTAACCGACGGGGACGTGGTGATAGCTGCCATCACGTCGTGCACCAACACCTCCAACCCGAGTGTCATGGTGGGCGCCGGTCTGGTCGCCAGGAAAGCCCGTCAGCGGGGTTTGACCCGCAAACCCTGGGTGAAGACCTCCCTGGCACCGGGGTCCAAGGTCGTCACCGACTACCTCGATCGGGCCGGTCTGACCGAGGATCTCGAAGCAGCCGGTTTCTATCTGGTCGGCTACGGATGTACAACCTGCATCGGCAACTCCGGCCCGCTCCCCGACCCCATCAGCCAGGCCATCCACCAGCACGACCTGGTGGCGACCTCCGTCCTCTCGGGCAATCGGAACTTCGAGGGGCGCATTTCTCCCGACGTGCGGGCCAACTACCTCGCTTCTCCCCCCCTGGTAGTCGCCTTCGCTCTGGCCGGCACGGTCGACATCGACCTGACCACCGAGCCGCTCGGCAAGGACCCGAACGGTGCCGACGTTTACCTGCGCGACATCTGGCCGACACAGTCGGAGATCGACGACATCGTGGCTTCGTCGGTGACCCGCCAGCAGTTCCTAACCCAATACGCCGATGTATTCGACGGTTCTGCTGAGTGGAAAGCGATTGAGACGGCCGGCGACGCGCTGTACGCCTGGGACGAGGACAGCACATACGTGCAGGAGCCACCCTTCTTCCGGGGGCTGACACCCGATCCGTCTCCGATCTCGCCAATCCAGAAGGCACGAGTGCTGGCCAAACTGGGCGACTCGGTGACCACCGACCACATCAGCCCGGCCGGGTCGGTCGCCCAACACTCACCAGCCGGCCAATACCTGACAGAACACGGGGTCGACCCGCATCAGTTCAACAGCTACGGATCGCGACGCGGCAACGATCGGGTCATGACCCGGGGAACGTTCGCCAACATCCGGGTCCGCAATCAACTGGCCCCCGGCACGGAGGGGGGCTACACCACCGATTTCACCGACGGGGAGGTCAAGACCATCTACGCGGCCAGCCTCAACTACCAGTCGGCCGGCATCCCCCTGGTGATACTCGCCGGAACGGATTACGGGATGGGCTCGTCCCGAGACTGGGCCGCCAAAGGCACCTACCAACTCGGCGTCCGGGCGGTCATCGCCGCCAGCCTCGAACGGATCCACCGCAGCAACCTGATCGGCATGGGTGTCCTGCCACTCACCTTCCTACCCGGCCAGGATGCCGACAGCCTTGGCCTCGACGGCAGCGAGACCTACTCCATCGATATCGACGACAACCTTCACCCTCGCCAGGAAGTCGGGGTGAGAGCCGACCGCCCGGACGGCTCTGCGGTCGAGTTCACGACCATCTGTCGGGCCGACACCCCCGTCGAGGTCGACTACTACCGCAACGGCGGCATCCTCCACACCGTGCTCCGCAAAATGGCCAAGAGCTGATGGTTGGATTCATCCTGTGGTTGATCTTGCTGGTGCTGGCCTGGCCGCTGGCCCTGCTCGCCCTGCTGCTCTATCCCCTGGTGTGGCTGCTTGCGCTGCCGTTTCGACTGATCGGGGTGTCGGTCAAGGGCGTGTTGGATCTGATCGGCGCCATTATCCGCCTTCCGGCCCGAGTGTTGCGCGGACCGAAGGGACTCCGCAAGTAGCTCCGGTTCGCCCTGCCGTGTCCCGAAACCAGCGGCTCGGGACTCCAGGGTTCCACAGCCGAGGACCATCCCGTCGAAGAGTGCCCGGCCGGCGCCGAACGGCGCGGAGGCAGGGGGAAAGGCCGACCTCACCATTCGACCCTGTGGCCTCCTGCTCGGCTACCGTCTTGGCCATGGATCTGCCCCTCGTATGGATCGATCTCGAAATGACCGGACTCGACCCCGAGGTCGATGCGATTCTCGAGATCGCGGTGATCATCA
>DATEVB010000209.1:0-2624 GCA_035282865.1 Acidimicrobiia bacterium
CTGGTGACTCACCCGGGAGTCGACAAGATCTCCTTCACCGGGTCTGACGAAGTGGGAAAGCGGATCACCAAACTGGCCGCCGAGACCATGAAACGGGTGACGATGGAGCTGGGCGGAAAATCGCCCAACCTGGTGTTCTCCGACGCCACCCTCGACCGGGCATACGAGGGAAGCGCTATAGGGGTCTTCTACAACCAGGGCGAAGTGTGCTCGGCCGGGTCACGGGTGCTGGTCGAACGATCGATCTACGACGACGCCCTGGAGGCGATGAGCCGGTACGCGGCGGATCTGACGCTCGGGGACGGCATGGACCCAGACACCACCATGGGTCCAATGGTCACTTCCGAGCACCGCGACCGGGTGAAAAGGTACATTGAGATCGGCAAGGAGTCGGGAGCCAGACTCGTCTTCGAAGGGCAAGTGCCATCGGCACCCCATCTGGCCGGCGGTTACTTCGTGCCCCCAACCATCTTCGCCGATGTCGACAATCAGATGACCATTGCCCGGGAAGAGATCTTCGGCCCCGTGATGGCCGTGATCCCGTTCGAGGACGTCGACGATGCCATCCGGATCGCCAACGACTCACGATACGGGCTGGCCGCCTCGGTGTGGACCAACGACATCACCAAAGCGCTCAAGGTATCCAAGGCGCTCCGAGCCGGGATCGTGTGGATCAACGACACCCAGCCGGCCCCGTCGGAGGCCATGTGGGGCGGCTACAAGCAGTCCGGCGTAGGCAGGGAACTGGGGCCGTGGGGTCTCGATTCCTTTCTGGAGACCAAGCACATCTACGTCAACCTGGGAGGGTGACCCGGGTTTTGGCGCTCATGTTGCCGGAATAGTGAGCAAGTTAGGCGCCAAAACCCTGGAAGTCAGGCGCCCCAGGTGGCGAACGGCCGCTCTACGAGGCTGGCGTTGAAATAGCGGGGGTCGCCGGTGACTTCCTCGCCGATCCATGGGGGGAGATCGACCGGCTGTTCCTCGGACGCCAGCTCGACTTCGGCCAGGACCAGTCCATGGTTCTCCCCAAAGAACTCGTCAACTTCCCAGGTCAGGTCGGCGTAGAGGATCCGGAAACGCCGCTTCTCGATGAGAGGACGCGTGCATAGTTCATCGAGTAGCTCACGGGCATCCTCCACCGGGATCTCGTACTCGTACTCGGTCCGGGTCGCTCCCACCGAGCTGCCTTTGATCGTCAGGTAGCCGCGTTCCCCGGCCGTCCTGACTCGCACGGTTCGTTCCGCATCGGTCGAGAGGTACCCCTGCCGGTAGTCGGCGCCCTCACCGAAACCCCGCCACTCCTCGGAGGCGGTGAGGAACTTTCGTTCGATCTCAATGCCCATGACGTCATCTTCGCACGGTTTTTGGCGTCGTTCGAACACTGTATTGGGTCCCTCCGAAGCCGAAACTGGGACGGGGGAAGAATGTCAGTAACAATGTTGTTTACATAGATGTGAAACACATGTACCATCGAGATATGCCACATCCACATCACCGAGGACACCGGTCACGGAACAGGCGAGGTGTGGGGCCGGGTCAGTGGCGAGTCCACGCCCGCGTGGAGCGCTTCATCGAACCTGCCCTACTTCTGATCCTGCTAGATGGATCGACCCACGGGTACGACCTGGCGGACAGCCTGGCCGAGTTGCTGCCTAGCGAGCGAATCGACATGGGGAATCTCTACCGCATGCTGAGGGCGCTGGAAGCAGAAGGGATCGTCGAGTCCGAGTGGCAGGACGATCTGCCGGGTCGCAACCGGCGGACCTACCAGCTCACCGAACCAGGGGAACTCCTGCTCGGCGCCTGGGCCGATGCCCTCGGCGAGGTAAACGAAACGATCACCGCCTTTCTAGAGCGGTATCGAGATAGGAGGACAACATGAGAAGCCGGATGATGAGCCGTCGAATGATGATGCACCATCAGATGATGCGTCATGGGCACGCCGTGTACGGACCCTGCGGCCCGGGTGCGGGACGTCAACGAGAAGGTTGGTCCGACGAAGATCGGCTGGCGATGCTCGAGGAGTATCAGCGCGACCTCGAACAAGAGGTCGAGGACGTGGCCGAGTGGATCAAGCGACTCAAGGAAGAGAAGGCGAAGGCGTAACGGCGGTCACTTCGCGAAGAGAGGGCCCCTCAACAGGGGGCCCTCTCTTCGTAACGAGTTCGCCCCTGTTGGCGGTGGGGGCCGAGCACCTTGGTCCTTGAAGCCTGAAACCTGAAACCTGAAGCTCCGCCCCGGGGCCGAAATACCCTATCGCGCCCGACTTGGATGAGATATCATTCATAACGTTCATAATTAACTGAACGCTATGAACGACTGAAAGGAGCATCGGATTGGACGACCGTGACCGACGCTGGAGGGTGATGCACGAGCGGCTCACCAGGATGTTGGAAGAGGTCGGGTTTCCCCACACCATCGCCCGGGTCTATACGGCCCTCACCCTCGCGCCTGGCGAAGGGCTTTCCGCCAGCGATCTAGCTGAAGAACTCGAGATAAGCAAAGCCTCGGTGAGCAACGCCACGCAGTTCCTCGCCGGTATCGACCTGGTCGAGAGGTATCGGGTCCGGGGGTCGCGCAAGACCCACTATCGGATTCTCAAGGACGTGTGGGGGACGATCCTT
>DATEVB010000210.1:0-16193 GCA_035282865.1 Acidimicrobiia bacterium
GAGCGGGAAGCCGCCGGCCGGCGGCTTCGGGACTCGAGACTGGTCGCTCGTGACTCGTCTTTGTGCGGGCGGTGGGACTCGAACCCACATCAGGCTTGCGCCCACCAGATCCTAAGTCTGGCGCCTATGCCAATTCGGCTACGCCCGCTCGATGGGACCGGGATCCCCGGCGCTCACCATGGCGGCGCCGAGTCTCGCCGTGCGTACGTGAAGTGGGTCGCGTGGGATTCGAACCCACAACCTGCGGATTAAGAGTCCGATGCTCTGCCAGATTGAGCTAGCGACCCGCCAGCAGATTAGACCTGGCCGTCATGACATCGGAAACCGGCTTGACTCGTCCTGGGTACCGGACACCTAGTACCTTGTACCGCGATGCCGCAGGCATCGCCACGGGCTGTGGCGCAGTTTGGCAGCGCACCTGCTTTGGGAGCAGGGGGTCGCCGGTTCAAATCCGGCCAGCCCGACACACGACCGGCTGCACTAATCTGTGCGGCCGGTGTTGCGGGTGTAGCTCAATGGTAGAGCTCCAGCCTTCCAAGCTGGCCATGAGGGTTCGATTCCCTTCACCCGCTCTGCGGACGTAAGGTACAGGCGGCGGGTCGGGTTGGTGATCACGAGTCTGCCCCCGTAGCTCAGAGGACAGAGCAGGAGCCTTCTAAGCTCTTGGTCGGGGGTTCGAATCCTCCCGGGGGCGCCCGCCGGTCCGCACATGGTGACCGTAGCTCAGTTTGGTTAGAGCGCCGGGTTGTGGTCCCGGAGGTCGCGGGTTCGAAGCCCGTCGGTCACCCTCATCGACGGTGCGATCGCGCCCGTTCTTGATCAAGCGAGGTATCCAATTGAACACCAATGTCACCGACGCCGGTCCTTTCGAGAAGCTCCTCACCCTGCAGGTGGCCGAGGAGGATCTCGAAGCTGCCAAGTCCCAGGCAGCTCGTCGCTTGTCGCGGGACCTCAAGATCAAGGGATTCCGTCCGGGCAAGGCGCCCCGTCGGGTTGTGGAAGCCACCGTCGGATCGGAACGTCTTCGCAGTGAAGCTATCGACGATCTGCTCCCATCCCTCGTTGCCGACGCCCTGCGGGAAGTCGACCTGAGCCCGGCGGTTCCGCCCCAGGTCGAGAACATGAAGGACATCGAAAACGGCCTCGAAGTAGAGGTGAAGGTGGCCACCTGGCCGGTGCTCGATCATGTTCCATCCTACGAAGGGCTGGAAGTAGAGGTTTCTCAGCCACAACCCACCGAAGAGGAACTCGATCGGCAACTCACCCGGTTGCGTGAACAGTTCGCCGACCTCGAGGTCGTGGATCGGCCCGCCGTTGACGGTGATTTCGTTTCCATCAACCTCAGCGCCACACGTAACGGTGAGCCCGTCGAGGAAGCCGCAGCCAACGACTTGCTGTACGAAGTCGGATCCGGCTCGTTTGTAGAAGGCCTCGACGCGGAGCTACCCGGATCCACAGCAGGGACCATCGCCAAGTTCAACGCACCACTTCCGGCCGGATTCGGCGATTTGGCCGGTGAGGAACTCACCATGCAGGTGCTGGTCAAGGAGGTACGACGGAAGCGGCTCCCCGACCTGACCGACGAGTGGGCGACGCAGGTCACCGAGTTCACGACGGTCGATGAACTGCGGCAAGAACTGAGCAAGCAGATCGAAGAGGTCAAGCGCGGCATCGTCCGCAACGAGCTGCGGACCGGGGTCCTGGAAGCGCTCCTCGCCGAGATCGATGTCGAGATCCCCGAGGCGATCATCAACGCCGAAATGGAAAACACACTGCATCGGTTTGCCCATCAGCTGGAAGGCCAGGGGATCAGCATCGCCGATTATCTGAGGGTGACCGGTCAGGACCAGCAAGTCTTCGTCGACGACCTGCGCAACCAGGCTGATCGCAATGTCCGCACCGACCTCCTGTTGGAGGCCGTGGCTGGAGCGGCCGGACTGGAAGTATCCGAGGAAGAACTGGATGAGGTCGTCACAGCGCTGGCCGGCCAGGCCGGGAAGGATGTCGAGGAGTACCGGGTTGAGTTCACGGAAAGTACCCGGGAGAAGGCGGTGATGGGTGATATCCTGAAACGCAAGGCTCTCGACGTGCTCCTGGAGTCCGCCGTGCCTGTCGATGAGTCCGGCAACAGAATCGACCTCAGCACCCCCAAAGAAGCCGAAGAGGAGACTGCGGAACCATGAGCTTGAACCACGAGAACTACCTAGTGCCCACGGTGATCGAGTCGACCAGCCGGGGTGAGCGGGCGTTCGATATCTACAGCCGGCTGCTCAAGGATCGCATCATCTTCCTGGGGACTCCCATCGACGACACGGTAGCCAACCTGATCATGGCGCAACTGCTGCACCTCGAGAGTGAAGACCCGGACAAAGACATCATGTTGTACATCAACTCGCCGGGCGGCTCGATAACGTCGCTGTTCGCGATCTACGACACGATGCAGTACATCAAGCCCGATGTGGCCACCGTGTGCATGGGGATGGCAGCTTCCGCGGCCGCCGTGATCCTGTCGGGCGGCCAGAAGGGGAAACGTTTCGCTCTGCCCCACGCCCGAATCATGTTGCATCAGCCAAGTGGCGGCGCTCAGGGGCAGGCCAGCGATATCGAGATCCAGGCCAGGTTGATCATGCAGATGCGCGAGCAGCTCAACCACATTCTCGCCGAGCACACCGGCCAGGACTATGACAAGGTAGCCCTCGATACCGAGCGGGATTTCTGGATGGTGGCTGAAGAGGCACGGCTCTACGGCATCGTTGATGCCATCCTCTCCCATCGCGAACTCGCCGCCGTTGTTGGTGGTAAGGAGGATTGAGCGTGGCCAAGTTCGGTGAGGGCGGAGATCTTCTCAAATGCAGCTTTTGTGGCAAGTCTCAGAAACAGGTCAAGAAGCTCATCGCCGGTCCCGGTGTCTACATCTGTGACGAGTGCATCGAGCTTTGCAATGAAATCATCGAGGAGGAGTTCTCCGAGACCGAAGAGATTGCCTTGATCGAGCTCCCCAAACCGAAGGAGATCTACTCCTTTCTCGATGACTACGTCGTCGGCCAAGACCGAGCCAAGAAGGTTCTGTCCGTGGCGGTGTACAACCATTACAAACGGGTGCGAGCCGGGCTCCAACCCAAAGACGAGGTAGAACTTCAGAAGTCCAACATCCTGCTGGTGGGACCGACGGGTTGCGGCAAGACCCTCCTGGCTCAGACGCTGGCCCGCATGCTGAACGTCCCGTTTGCCATCGCCGATGCCACCGCCCTCACCGAGGCCGGGTACGTCGGAGAGGATGTGGAGAACATCCTGCTGAAGCTCATTCAGGCTGCCGACTACGACGTCAAGAAAGCCGAGACCGGGATCGTCTATATCGATGAGATCGACAAGGTCGCCCGAAAGGCGGAGAACCCGTCCATCACTCGCGATGTGTCCGGAGAGGGAGTTCAGCAGGCTCTGCTGAAGATCCTGGAAGGGACGGTTGCCTCCGTTCCTCCGCAAGGAGGTCGCAAGCACCCCCATCAGGAATTCATCCAGATCGACACCACCAACGTTCTGTTCATCGTTGGGGGCGCCTTCGCCGGCCTGGAGGATCTGATCGGCCGGCGGGTCGGTAACCAGGCCATCGGGTTCGGCGCCGACATCCGCGGTCGCTCCGCGGGGCGGTCGGCGGAGCTCCTCGCCAAGGCGCTTCCCGAGGATCTGATCAAGTTTGGATTGATTCCCGAGTTCGTCGGCCGGTTGCCGCTGGTGGTGACCGTCGACGATCTGGATCGGGATTCCCTCATCCGCATCCTCCGCGAGCCCAAGAACGCGCTCGTTCGCCAGTACACGAAGTTCTTCGAGCTGGACGGTGTCGAATTGACCTTCTCGGACCGGGCCCTCGACGAGATCGCAGATCAGGCGTTGGCCCGTGGTACCGGAGCGCGCGGGTTACGCGCCATCCTGGAGGAAGTACTACTCAACACCATGTACGACCTTCCGTCCCGGTCCGACATCGGGAGAGTCGTAATCGACGAGCGGGTGGTGGCGGAGCGGATGAACCCGACCCTGGTTCCCTTCCACGAACTCGATGAGGAGCCCCGCGAGCGCTCCGCGTGACGGCCTGATGGGTCGCCGGACCCAATTCGCGAAAAGTGGGCCGGCTTCCGCTCCAAGAGACGCAAATCCTGGCGACTGGGGCGCTACCGTGATTCTTGTTACCTGCGGTGCGCGGAGGCCGAGATCTAGCCATGAAACTGACAGCAGACCGTCCGGTTCGAGGCGCCTCTTCAACAAGACGGCTACCGCACATCACGAGGGCGCAGGTGGTGCGACGATTCGGTCCTCTCGTACTGGCGGCGATGCTGATTGGCGCCGTCCCTGTACTGGCGGCGACGGTAGACATCACCATTCCGGTTGAGACCATCGTGCGAGGCCCGGGGGGTTCCCAACACGTGCTCGCCGTTGTGGACGTACCCCTCGAGAGTCGAGGCGAGACCTGCAACGTGACGGCGGTAGCCCACAATCAGGGCTCCCAACACCCCGACTCCAATCTCCTGATAAGTTCGGCCACGTCGGTCGAGATTCTCGATGTGGAGAACACGGTGTACAGCTCAGTTTCCGCGGGAGGGTCGATAACGCTGGCCGAGACGGTCAGGGTGACGTTGACCATCGGTCCCGATGAGGTCTTCTCGGGCGGGTTCGACGTGGAAATCGACTGCCCGCCGTTCAATCCCACGATGACCACCACCACCACGGTGACCTCCCTTTCGGCTGTCGACGACGTTTCGACGTCTTCGACGGAAGGGGCGACGTCTTCTACGTCGGGTGCTTCGGCAGGCTCATCCCTGCCGCCCGTTGATACCACCGGCGTCCTCACCAGTGTCCTGGACACGACCCTTACCGCTCCGGGTGCGTCGGCAGCCGCCGGCACCGAGGCGTTGCCCTTCACCGGCGTTCCCGAAGGGAGCATTAGTGGCCTGGCCTTCGCCCTGGTATCCCTGGGCGGCCTGCTGGTGCTCTCGACGCATCGCCGTGGGACCGGGATGATTGTCGCCCGTGGGTGGCGGTCGCGGATCGACTTCTACGACTTCAAATCCTGATCTCTGCCCCGGGACTCGAGCGCGGTAGGCTCACTGCCTTGCGATCGTTCTGAATGGGTGGAACCACGGTGAGTGGAACAGCGATGAAAGCAACCTACGATCCCGGATCTGTTGAAGCCGACTGGTACGACGTATGGGAAACAGCGGGAGTCTTCCGACCCGAACACAACCCGGACGGCGCGCCGTTCTGTCTTGTGATCCCGCCTCCCAACGTGACCGGCTCTCTCCATATGGGGCATGCCCTGAACCACACAATCCATGACGTCATCGTTCGCAGAAAGCGCATGCAAGGGGCGGCAGTTCTCTGGCTGCCGGGCACCGATCATGCAGGAATCGCCACCCAAAACGTCGTCGAACGAAGTCTGGCCGATCGAGGTACCGACCGCCACCAGATGGGCCGCGCAGCTTTCATCGAAGCGGTCTGGCAATGGAGAGAACAGTACGGCGACCGGATCAGTCTGCAGATGCGGAGGTTGGGAGATTCGGTCGATTGGACTCGCCAACGCTTCACGCTCGACGAAGGGCTCAGCAAAGCCGTCCGGGAGGTGTTCGTCCGTCTCTACGAAGAGGGGCTGATCTATCGAGGCGACCGCATCATCAACTGGTGTCCGCGCTGCGGGACCGCCATCGCCGAGATCGAGGTCGAATACGAGGACGACGTTGGCGAGCTGGTATACATAACGTACCCGTTCGTTGACGGTGCCGGAGGAGTCACGGTGGCGACCACCCGGGCCGAGACCATGCTCGGAGACACCGCGGTTGCCGTCCACCCGGACGACGAGAGATACCGGGACATCGTCGGGCGCTTTGTGCTTCTGCCCCTCGTCGAGCGAGCGATTCCCATTGTTGCCGACCAGGCGGTTGATCCGGAGTTCGGCACCGGCGCTGTGAAAGTGACACCAGCCCACGATCCGAACGACTTCGAGATTGCCGAGCGGCACGGGCTACCCGCCGTGAAGATCTTCGACGAAAGAGCGATCGTCACCCGTGGGGAGTACGCCGGCATGGACCGTTTTGAAGCACGAGAAGCCGTGAAACACGCCCTCCGCAAACGCGGATATCTCGACCGTATCGACGAGCACCACCACAGTGTCGGGCATTGCTACCGGTGCGGGACGGTGGTTGAACCGTACCTGTCGCTCCAGTGGTTTGTGAGTGTTCGGGCCCTCACCCTGCCGGCTATCCAGGCAGTTCGGGAGGGCCGCACCAGGTTCGTTCCGCAGCGATGGGAGAAGAACTATTTCCATTGGATGGAGAATCTGCGCGATTGGTGCATCAGCCGCCAGATCTGGTGGGGCCACCGCATCCCCGCCTGGTATTGCGATGATTGCCGCCAAGCCACTGTGGCCCGGGAAGACCCCAGCTCCTGTTCCCGCTGTGGTGGGTCATCGCTCCGCCAGGACGAGGATGTTCTCGATACCTGGTTCTCGTCGGCGCTCTGGCCCTTCTCTACGCTCGGTTGGCCCGACCGAACCGAAGACCTGCAGCGCTTCTACCCTAACGCGGTCCTCATCACCGGCTTCGACATCATCTACTTCTGGGTGGCGCGGATGATGCAGATGGGTCTTCATTTCATGGAAGACGTGCCGTTTGCCGACATGGTCATTCACGGATTGGTGCGCGACGCCTCCGGACGGAAGATGTCCAAGTCGATCGGCAACGCTATCGATCCACTCGACGTTATCGACGAACACGGTGCCGACCCTCTTCGGCTGGCCCTCATCCAGGCTGCCGCACCAGGACACGACGTGCCGTTCGATCCGGAGTGGGTCGTTGGTGCACGCAAGTTCGGGAACAAAGTTTGGAACGCCGTTCGGTTCGCACTCCAGCACCTCCCGGCAGGATCGGTGCCGGCCGACGGCGGCTACCCGACAGATCCGGGTCCGATCGATAGGTGGGTGCTTCACCGGCTCGCCGCCGTGACCCGGCGTTTCGACGAGTTGTGTGACGCGTATCGCTTCTCTGATGCCTACGGACTGCTCTACAACTTCGCCTGGTCGGAGGTCTTTGATTGGTACCTCGAGATGGCGAAGGCGCCACTGCGGAACCCGGCTGTTGCCTCCGCCACCAGGGCGACGTTGGGCACGGTGCTGCGCGACTTGCTCAAGCTCTTCCATCCGGCGATCCCGTTCCTCACCGAGGAGCTTTGGAGTGTGTTCGTCGGCGGCGGGTTGCTGGCTGGTTCTCGTTGGCCTGATCCGCCCGAGACCGAAGCAGTGGTTGGAGTGGAGTCTCTCCAGGAGTTGGTTACCGGCATTCGCCGGTTCAAGGCCGAACACGGACTCGCCCCTCGGGTCCCATTGACGGTTACCGTTCTCGATCCTGAGGGGTTGGTGGAGCCTTGGTGGACCGAACAGCTCGAGGCGTTGGCCGCCACTCGACCGCACTTCGCCGAGGTACCGCCCTCCGGTATCGGCTTCTCCAGGATCATGGCGGGGTCGTTGGAAGGCTATGTCGAACTCGAAGGCCTGATCGACGCAGGGGCTGAGCGTGCCAGGCTCGACAAGACACTGCAAGCCGCCTGGTCGGACCTTGCCCAGGCCCGAGGCAAACTAGCCAACCGCTTGTTCCTGGAGAAGGCACCCGCCGAGGTGGTTGCCGGCCAGAAAGCCAGGGCGGCCGAGTTGAGCGCGTTGGTCGACAAACTGGCGACCCGGCTGACCGAGCTGGGCGGCTGAAACGAGGCTGTGACGCACTACCAGGATGCCCTCGCCTTCCTCGACCGCCACATTGGTCTGGGAGTCAAGCCGGGCCTCGAGCGCATCGGGGTGTTGCTCGATATGCTCGCCAACCCTCATCATGCCTACCCGATCATTCATATCACCGGCAGCAACGGGAAAACTTCGACCGCTCGCATCGCCAGTTCCCTGCTGGCTGCCCACGGTCTGACCGTAGGGACTTTCACCTCTCCGCATCTGGAGCAAGTTGAAGAACGTTTCTCCATCAACGGCGCTCAGGCCACCCAGGAGGAACTTGCCGAGGCGGTTGCTGATGTGGCGCCGTTTGCCGACTTGCTAGAGCAACGACTGGGCGAACGTCCGACCTATTTTGAATTGACGACCGCCATCGCACTGGCCTGGTTCGCTTCTCACTCGGTCGATGTGGCGGCGGTGGAAGTCGGTCTCGGGGGAAGACTCGATGCGACCAACGCCGCCGACGGTCGAGTGGCGGTTGTAACGGGAATCTCCCTCGAGCATGTCAGCTACCTCGGGGATTCCATCGCCCAGATAGCCAGAGAAAAACTTGCCATCGCCAAACCGGGGAGCGTGCTGGTTGCCGGCCCCATGTCCGAGGATGCCGATCGAGAGGCCGTCGACCACGCTGCCTCGAGGTCGATAGACCTACGCCGCTATGGACACGATTTCCGGGTAGCGGAGGCCGAGCGAGCGGTGGGCGGCTGGTTGTGCGAAGTGGAAGGTATCTACGGTGTGTATTCGGGGCTCTACTTGCCGCTTCACGGCCGCCACCAGACGCTCAACCTGGCGGTGGCCGTTGCCGCCGTCGAGGAGCTCTACGGGCGAGCGCTGTCGACCGATGCAGCCATCGAGGGGGTAGGTGCCGCATCATCACCGGGCCGACTCGAGGTATTGGGACACCGACCCCTGGTCGTGATCGACGGCGCCCACAACGAGGAGGGTTTCGGCGCTCTGGCGTACTCCATGACCGAGGAGTTTCCGCCCCTCGGATGGACGGTCGTGATGGGGGTGCTCGGGGACAAGGACCTCGACGCCATGCTGGCGCACATCGACGGGCATGTCGCCCGGTTCTACGCCACCGCCCCCGACAGCGATCGGGCGCGTCCTCCCGGGCTGGTGGCTAGCGCCGCCCGGAGAGCCTTCGGCCCGGACGTCGAGGTGATCGAAATGGCGGGCGTGCCGTCGGCGGTCATCGCGGCCAAAGCTGCCACACCCCCCGACGGCGCTCTGCTGGTGACCGGCTCGTTGTATGTTGTGGGGGAGGCCAGACCGGTGCTGCGAGGGGCCATCGCCCCCTCCTCCGGACCGGGTGCGTTTCGCCGTCCCTCGTGAGCGTTTACCATCCCGCCGGAATCCCCACGAGGAGAGTGCATGGGCATCGAGAAAACCTTCATCATGATCAAGCCGGATGGCGTCGAGCGCGGCTTGGTCGGTGAGGTCATCGCCCGTCTTGAGCGAAAAGGGCTACGACTCGAGAAGATCCGCAGCCTCCACATCGACGAGGCTACGGCCAGGTTGCACTATGCCGAGCACACCGGGAAGACCTTCTTCGTGGAGTTGGTCGAGTTCATCACCAGCGGTCCCGTTGTGGCGACGGAGTGGTCCGGCGAATCTGCCGTGAGCGTGGCCCGCACGCTGATGGGCGCAACCGATCCCAAGCAAGCTGCACCAGGAACGATCCGCGGAGACTTCGGTCTCATTGTCACCAACAACATCGTGCATGGCTCGGACTCACCGCAAAGTGCAGAGCGGGAGCTGGAGATCTTCTTTCCGGAGTAGTCCTCGACAAGTTGGCAGTTCGCGGTGAGCAGTTGGCAGACAGCAACCCGCCAACGGCACACGTGATTTCACTGGTTGTGTACGGCCCGCGACTCCCGGTGACACACTCCACATGGCCAATCCGACCAGCCGACGAGTAAGCTGTCGGAGTTCTCAGATCTGAGGCCTCTATGGCTGACACCCTTTTTTCAATCGCCGGCCAGGACATGGCCATCGACCTCGGCACGGCCAACACGCTGGTCTACGTGCGCGGCTCGGGTATCGTCCTCAACGAACCGTCCGTTGTGGCGATCAACACTCGCAACAACCGCGCCCTCGCCGTAGGGATGGAGGCGAAGCGGATGATCGGACGCACGCCTTCCTATATCCAGGCCATCCGGCCCTTACGCGACGGCGTGATTGCAGACTTCGACATCACCGAGAAGATGCTTCGTTATTTCATCCAGAAGGTTCACAAGCGGCGATGGGCGAAGCCGCGCATCGTGATTTGTGTTCCATCCGGGATCACTCCGGTGGAGCGGAGGGCAGTTGAGGAGGCGGCGTACCATGCCGGTGCGCGCCGCGCCTACACAATCGAGGAACCGATGGCGGCCGCCATCGGGGTCGGGCTTCCGGTCGGGGAACCCTCGGGAAGCATGGTTGTGGATATCGGTGGCGGTACGACTGAAGTGGCGGTGATCTCGCTCGGAGGCATCGTTGTGTCACGCAGCATCCGCATAGGCGGGGACGAGCTGGACGAAGCCATCATCGACTGGGTCAAGAAGGAGTACAACCTGCTCCTGGGCGAAAGAACGGCCGAGCAGATCAAGATGGCGATCGGGTCGGCCTTCCCATACGCGGAGGAACCGGCCGCCGAAGTGCGGGGCCGTGACCTGGTTTCGGGCCTCCCCAAGACGATCGTGCTCTCCAGTCCTGAGATTCGCGAAGCAATCGAGGAACCCATCCAGCAGACCGTGGACGCGGTGAAGTACACCCTCGACAAGACTCCACCCGAACTTTCGGCCGACATCATCGAGCGCGGGATCGTTCTGACGGGTGGGGGAGCTTTGCTCCATGGCATCGATGAGCGACTCGCCTACGAGACGGGCATGCCGATCGTCACTGCCGATCGGCCGTTGCAGTCGGTCGTGGTGGGCTCGGGCAAGTGCCTCGAAGAGTTCGATGCGTTGCAGGGGGTCTTGGTCTCGTCGAGCCGGGTCTGAGGTGACCGGCAGGGGAGGGGGCTCGACCCCGGGGATGTCTAGGCCATGAGAGAAAGGCGCCATCAGGATCGAGCCACGCCGATGCTGGTCGTGCTGGTTGTCCTCTCCTTCTTGCTGATGACGTTCGACATCCGGGCGTCCGGCGGCGGCGTGGCCGGCACGCTACGAGAAGGAACTCAGGCGGTGTTCGCTCCCGTGCAAGATCTGGCAACTTCGGTCATCTCTCCGGTAGTGGATTTCGTCGATGGATTAGCCAACCTCGCCGGGCTGAGAGACGAAAACGAGGCCCTTCGCCGGCGGATTGCAGAGCTCGAGGCCAGGATCGACGAGGTCGGGACACTGGAGACTGAGATCGAAACTCTCCGCCGCATTACCGATCTGACCCTTCCCAACGAATCCATCCCTACGGAGCCGGCCAGGGTCATCGCCCGGGGCGACAACTTCGACTCGAGCTTCACCATCGACAAGGGCACCGACCATGGTCTCGTGGTCGGCAACCCCGTGGTAGATGAAGACGGTGCGCTGGTGGGGGAGATCAGCGTGGTCACCCCTTCGTCGGCGACTGTCGTGCCGATCATCCGCCCCACCGGCGCCGTCACGGTGGAATCCCAGACCGGAGAGACCGGGATCCTGCTCGGGCAGGGGCTCGCCAAGCTGATCTTCGAGGTGAATCCCGCCGCAGAGCCGGTGTTCGTCGACTACCTGCTCGTCACCGCCGGTAGCACCAAGTTTCCGCCCGGCTTGTCGGTCGCCAAGGTGGCCGAGTCGGCCAGCCCGGAGGCCGCCAAGATCAGAACGGAAGCAATCCCTCTGGCCGACTTCAACCGGTTGAAACTCGTCGTGGTGCTGCAATGGACCTTCTCCGCCGAGGATCGCCAGGAAGAGCAACTCCCTGCCAATGAAACCCCTGCGGAGGATGCCGGATCTGAAACAGGTGGCACATGAGGACTCGCGCCATCGGCTTGTCACTGGTGGCTGCGGCTGTGGCCGTCGTCCTGCAGACCACTTTCTTCGCACAGGTGCGGATCTTCGAAGTCGCCCCTGATCTCGTGATGTTGACCGTGATAGCGGCCGCACGCCGCCTCGACGCCGAGCCGGCTGTGTTGCTGGGATTCACGTCCGGAATCGCTATGGACCTGTTGGGAAGCTCGCCGCTCGGCCTGCGCGCCCTGGTCTTGACGCTGGTCGCCTACTCCACGGTACGGACCAGGGATCGGTTCGACATCAACGTGGTCGCGACCGGTAGCGCCGTGCTGTTGCTAAGTCTGCTCGGGGTGGTATTGATCGTCGTGATCGGTACGCTCTTTGGAGAAGCGAGCTTCCGGGATCCGAACGTGTTTCGCAAGATTGTCTTGATTCCCGTGTACAACCTCGCGCTGGCCATCGGGATCCTACCGCTGGTCACGCTCGTGTTGGGGGATCGCAGGCGGAGGGAGTCGTTGCTGTGAGACTCAGTTGGCGGCTCACCTGGATGGTCCTCGTATTCGTGGCGATGTTCGCGGTGTTGTTTACGCGGCTCTGGTTCGTACAGATCGCCGCCGGGGAGACGTACGACCAACAGGCCGGCGATCAGAATGTCCGCATAGATCCGACCCTCGCCCCGCGCGGCAACATCATCGACCGCGACGGGATCCCTTTGGCCACGAGCAGCCTGGAACCGTGGATCGTGGTCGACCGGAAGCAAATCCCCCTCGCAGACGAGAAGCGGGTGATCCAACAACTATCCGGGTTGCTCGAACTGGCCGCCGTCGAGGTCTCGGCGGCCTTCGAATCTGCCGGCTCCGGTACGCGGTTCTTGTTGGCGGCGGTCGATGTGGACACCGAGTTCTATGTGCTCGAGCACCAGGATGAACTGCCCGGCGTCGGGATTGAAGAAGTGCCGGTACGCCGCTACCCGCAGAGCGACGTCATGGCGCACGTGCTGGGTCATATCGGCAGACCCTCACCGGGTGATCTGGAGGAGAATCCCGGACTCGATCCCAACAGCACGGTCGGGAAATCAGGAGTCGAGCGCCAATACGACGAACTTCTGCAAGGCACCTCCGGCTTCGTCGCCAACCAGGTCAACGCGGGTGGCAAGGTGCTCAAGCCGCTCGACGAGCGTCCGGCCCGGGCGGGAGCGACGCTGCAACTGACAACCGATATCGACACCCAGCGGGTATTGGAGCATGCGCTCGAGGAAGGCATTCATCTCGCCAATCGGGTGAAAACGATGACCGGGGACTACACCAACCTCGCTGAGCGGTCGGCCGGTGTGGTCATCGACGTCACCGATGGGTCCATCCTGGCCATGGGTTCTTATCCGGATTTTGATCCGGAGGTGTTCGTGAGCGGTTTGACCCAGCGGGAGTTCGATGAGCTCCTCGACAGAAAAGTGTTCAGCAACCTGGCGATTCAGGCCCTGTACCCACCGGCGTCCACCTTCAAGGCCATCACCTACACGACCGCCACCGAAGAGCGGCTGTTTCCCGAAGGTACCAGGACCGCCACCGACCTGATCGAGTGCAGCGCCCGGCTCAATGCGCCTTTCACCGACGAGTCGCAACTCGTCTGGCGCAACTGGACCTATCCCAGGGACGATGGGCTGCAGGACCTTCACACCGCCTTCGAACGTTCGTGCAACATCTATTTCTGGAAGATTGCCCTGCGCATATGGAACGACTTCAAGGGGACCGAGCGCGAGAATGTGATCCAGGTTTGGGCGCGAGCGGTAGGCATGGGAGAGCGAACCGGAATCGACCTGCCCTACGAGGCGCAGGGCATCGTCCCCGACCGGGAGCTGTTTGAAGAATGGCGCGACCAGCAACCCTGGCGGGTGCGTGAAGAGGGATGGCTGGGTGGCGATCTGATGCAGACGGCCGTCGGTCAGGGCGCCGTGTTGAGTACACCTCTGCAACTGGCTACCGCCTACGCCACTCTCGTCAATGGTGGAACCTTCTGGCAGCCCAGGGTCGTGCAGCGGGTTTTCGACCCAGACGGGCAGCTGATCGAGCAGTACGAGCCGGTGGCGGTCCGCAACGTCGGCATCACCCCTGCCACCACCCAATCGCTGCTGGCCGACATGCGGCGCGTGACCACGGCGGGTACGGCGGCGCCTGCCTTCTCGGACATGGGCGCCGACGCCTTCCGGGTGGGGGGAAAGACGGGAACCGCTCAGATGGGACAGGAATGTGAAGGCGTCGGGGAGGCACGAATATGCAAAGACCGTGACGACACTGCCTGGTTTGCCGGTGTGGCTCCCATCGACAATCCCCGGTACGTGGTGGTGGTCGTTGTGGAAGAGGGAGGTAGCGGCGGACGCGTGGCCGCTCCGGTCGCCCGCCACATCATGCAGTACCTGTTGAATCTCGAACCGACCGACATCGTCGATCCGCGAGTGGAGGGTGACTGATGGCCATCATCGCTCGCACCACTCCGGCGGCGGTTTCCGATCGCCGCCGCCCAACCCCGGATGTGATTCTGTTCGTTGCGATGGTGGTGCTGGCCGCCTTGGGGGTGCTGATGGTCTACTCGGCGTCGAGGACCCGGCTCGAGACGCTCGGCCTCGATCCCACCAGCGAGATGGTCGATCAAGCGATCTTTGCCGCAGCCGGCCTGGTGCTGTTCTTTGTGGCGTCTTTCATCGATTACCGCGAATGGCGCAACGTTGCTCCGCTCCTCTACATCGGTACGCTGATCGCGCTGGGCGCCGTCTTCCTGTTCGAGCCGGGTGGGGCCAGGGCACAGCGATGGATACCCATCGGGTCCTATCAGCTCCAACCGGCCGAGTTTGCCAAGATGGCGATGATCCTGGTGCTGGCCTCAGTGCTGGTGCCGGCCAAAGAAGAAGGCATGAGCTGGCGACGGCTGGTGCAAACGATGGTGATAGTGGCCGTCCCGGCGGTGTTGATCTACATTGAGCCGGATCTGGGGACCATGTTGGTGTTCGCGTTCATTGCCCTTGTCATGCTTTTCATCGGGGGAACGACGCTGCGGCAGCTGATGGTCGTGATGACGGCGGCCGGCGCTGGGATACTGGCGATCTGGAAGCTCGAGCTGCTGCGTCCGTACCAGATCGAGCGCCTCCAGAGCGTCTTCAACCCTTCCACGGCGGATCCGCTCGGTGCGGCCTACAACCGCATCCAGAGCGAGATCGCCATCGGCAGCGGAGGCTTCTTCGGGAAGGGCCTCTTCCTGGGCACCCAAACGAATCTCGATTTCGTGCCGGCCCAGACCACCGACTTCATCTTCACTGCCGTCGGCGAGCAACTTGGATTCGTCGGCGGGGCGCTGGTGTTGCTTGCCTACGCCGTCATCATCTGGCGGCTCCTGGTGATCGCCGTCAACGCTCGCGATCGGTACGGGGTGTTGGTAGTGGCCGGCATCGCGGCCATGTTCGCCTTTCACGTTTACATCAACATCGGTATGACGGTCGGTATCGCTCCCGTCACCGGGCTGCCGTTACCGTTCATGAGCGCCGGAGGGTCGACCTTTGTCACGATGGCGATCTCGCTGGGCGTTGCCAACTCCGTGTGGCTGCGCAGGTCTCCGGTGCCGGGAGAGACGTACATCGTGTGACCGATGAGGACCAAGGTACGCCGTACGAAATACGAAGTACGGGCCTAGTCAGAATGCCGGCCTCAACATGACTACCCTGCCCGCTATGTACCGACGGGGCGAGCAGGGCTGGGTCGAGGTCATCTGCGGGCCGATGTTCTCGGGCAAGAGCGAAGAACTGATTCGGAGGGTGACCCGTTCCAAGATCGCCCGGATCCCGGTCCAGACGTTCAAGCCTGCCATCGATGTTCGGTACGCCCAAGCCGAGGTTGTTTCGCACAGCAGCCTGTCGGTTGAGGCAAGTCCCGTAGTGGACTCGGCGGCCCTGCTCAAAGCCATCGAGGAGGCCACGGTGGTGGTCGGTATCGACGAAGCCCAATTCTTCGATGACGGTTTGGTTGAGATTGTCGATCACCTGGCCAAGGCCGGCAAACAGGTCATCGTGGCGGGTCTCGATTTGGATTACCTCAGCCGACCCTTCGAGCCGATCCCGACTCTGGCGAGCCACGCCGAGTATGTCACCAAAATGCTGGCCGTTTGCCATCGATGTGGTGCCCCGGCCGGTTACACCCAGCGGATTGTTCACTCGGACGAACTGGTGGTGCTCGGAGCTACCGATGCCTACGAAGCGCGTTGCCGATTGTGTTACGACCCCGCCGAGGCGGAGCAACCGAAGCTCATTGAGTTGAGATAGGGCCTTTGGCCCGTACTTCGTATTGCGATCCGCTCACCGGCCGGCTTGTGTCGAAGTAGGAAGGGACCAGGTACGTTCTAGGTGGCGAAGCCATCTAGAACCACTCTGCCTGCTACGCTGAAGGAGGCCGCCAGTCGGTGGCTGTTGTTTCGCGAACTCGATCGGAGAGAGCGGTGGGTGTCCTGTCGCCGTTTCTGCCCGGTTCCGGCACCCTGCGCAT
>DATEVB010000211.1:0-16083 GCA_035282865.1 Acidimicrobiia bacterium
AGAACCCCCTATTTCTAGGGGGTTCTCTGGTGGGCGCTGAAGGATTTGAACCTTCGACCTCTTCCGCGTCAGGGAAGCGCTCTCCCCCTGAGCTAAGCGCCCGTTGGGACCCAGAGTGTACCAACACCCGCCACCCGAGGCGACGACCGGAATCGAACCGGTGTAACGGGTTTTGCAGACCCGTGCCTAAACCACTCGGCCACGTCGCCAAAAGAGGGGCGACAAGTCGCCCCTCCCGGAGCGGAAGACGGGGCTCGAACCCGCGACCTCAACCTTGGCAAGGTTGCGCTCTACCAACTGAGCTACTTCCGCCTGAATGGTCGACAGTGTAATGGCTCGGCGCGACGAGCAACAACGCCGCTCACCGGCCGGTCGAACCGAATCCGCCCTCTCCACGCGCCGACCCGGGAAGCTCATCCACTTCAACGAACTCCTGCTGAACGACGGGAACCACCGCTAGTTGGGCGATCCGCTCTCCCCGCGATAGCTCCAATGGTTCGGGACCGTGGTTGATCAGGATCACGTTTATCTCCCCCCGATACCCGGCGTCGACCAACCCCGGCCCGTTGACCACCCCTACCCCGAGACGGGCGGCCAGGCCGCTCCGCGGTACCACCAGTCCGGCATACCCGTCCGGGATCGCCACCGCGATGCCGGTCGGCACCATCGTCCAGGCTTCCGGCTCCAGTCGCACGTTTTGGCGCGCATAGAGGTCGACCCCGCCGTCGCCGGGATGGGCGTGGCCGGGCGTAGGTAGTTCACTATCGAGCTTGCGGAAGCTAATCTGCATGGGCAAGTCGTGGGGCTTTCATGGGCGGAGGCACACGACGGAGAAACGAGTGCCGCACGCCTACTGTACAACCTGCGAAGCAACAATCACCGTCGGCGACGGTCGATGCCTTGCCGGGCACACCATCACCACCCCCATCCTCGAATCGAACCGGGGACGGCACCGCGCCCCGAGCCGCTGGGAGAAGCTCCGCCTCGGCCGCACCATGACGGCCGGTCATCATCGGGCCGACGGCAGTTACCCCTCAGGTCGAGTCGCCGACCCCGAGCCCCGGCTCAAACCAACTCCGCCGCCCTCCCCACTCGCACGCCCGGCATCCAAGCCCGCCGACGGGCCTGCTTCGACAGCCCGACCCGTCCCCCGGCAACCCGGGCCGGCCGCCCAACCCACCGAGATGCCCGCCCCGGCAGCCCGACTCACCCTCCAGCCGAACCCCCGCCCGGTGGCGCTCGGTCCGGTTGGCGCCGCCGACTGGCTCCATCCCGAATCGGCTCCCCGCTCGGTCTACAGCTCTTCGATGCTGGAGATGCTCGGCCTGGACGAAGAAGCCGGCTACGAGCCGACCTTCACCACCATGACCAGCCCCCGGCCGGTCTGGCAAGCCCCGGCCCAGGAGGCGACTACTCAAAAGGCAGGGCTGGACAGGTTGCCGACCTTGTCCGACATGCGGATGGTGGACGACAGCCACACCGACACCGGTACCCTCATCGAGCGTCTCTGGTTCGCCACCGAAGAACACGAAGCAGTCCGGCCTGCTGCCGATCTGAAAGCAAGCGACTTCGCCGATATTCCCTCCCGAACTTTTCGATGGTCGGTGATCGTTTCCGCCGGGCTGGTCTTGGCGATCGCCGTGGCGGTGCTGCTGATCGGGGTCCGCTGGCCCGCCCGGATCGCCAAGGAAGCCACCGTCACGTATCGCATCGCCGTCACCCAGGCGCAGGACGTGTTACCCATCGCCCGGGAGGTGATGCTCGCCATCACCGACCCGGCGGTCACCATCGAAGACCTATCCGACGCGGCGGTTGCCCTCTCCCAGGTCGACACAGCCTCGCGCCACCTCTTTACGACCGCCTCGGAGCCACTCTCCAGCACCCCGCCCCTCGTATCACGTGACACGCTCGACGCGCTCGCGCCCCTGCGTTCCCAGATGGCCAACGCCTCACAAGACGGGCTTGCCATCGAGCGACGCCTCGGCGACGCGCTCACCTACCGTCTGTTGTTCGACAAAGCCTTCACGATCCCCCAACTGCCCACCACCGCGGCCCCCGACGAGATCTCAGCTCTGGGCGTTGAACTGGCCCTGGGACTGGCAGCCACCCTGGACACCATCGCCGCTCTCCCGCATGATCCGGCATTCGAGGCCCACCGTACCCAGGCGCAAGCGGTCGCCGATCGATACGCGGTGTGGCAGGTCGAATACCTGTCGGCGCTCCGAACGACCGACCTGGCCGCCGCAACCGCCCTGGTCACAGAGTTGCAGACCGCGGTCGGCGACTTGAAAACGCGGATCTCGGTTCCGCTGCAAGCCGTGGCCGCCTGGGCGGCCGACGAAATCGACCGGTTCGACACGACGCTGGCCGGCCTGGCGGCCGGCCTCGGTTAGCCAGTGGTATCGCCTTTGCCCTCCAGGGCAGCCATCTCCCGCTCGAAGTCCTGCGCCCCCTGGAACTCCTTGTAGACACTGGCGAAACGCAAATAGGCGACCTGATCGACCTCCCGCAACTGGGTGAGCACCGCCCGTCCGATGTCATCCGAATCAACCCGGGAACCGTGGGCGCGGGCGGCAGCTTCCACTTCGCCGATCATCGCTTCGAGCTTCTTGCGGGTGACCGGACGATCGGCCAGGGCACTCTGGAATCCGGCCCGGATCTTCTCAACCTGGAACGGCTCGAATCGACCATCGCGTTTGCGAACCACCAGCGCTACCACGGACCGCTCATACGTCGTGAAGCGATTCTCACAGTCCTCGCACACACGGCGGCGACGGATCGCCAAACCCCTATCGATCGGCCGGCTGTCCACCACACGCGTCCGCGACGATCCGCAAAACGGGCATTGCATTTCGCACCGAGGGTACCCGATGCGGAGCGACCGTGAACCCATCTCGAGGCCCGGTCCGCTAAGAGCCGAGTGGCACCATGAGCTGATCGCCGGCCCGGATAACGCTTTGTCCCAACCGGTTCATGCGCTTGATGTCGAACACGATGGTGCGGACATCCTCGCCCGGTTGGGTGTGCTGAGCGGCAATCGACCAAAGCGATTCGCCGCTAACGATGACGTGCATGCCGGTCGGCCGGACCTCGTTGCCGGCCCCGGCACCGGACGTCAGCAGGAGGAAGAAGACAATGGCAACCGCGGTGAGGAGAACTACAGCTCTCGTCAGAGTGCTGATGCGGATCGTCATACCTTCCCCTCCTGCTGTACATGTCCGGGTGGCGCTTTCGCCATCTGCGGCTCACTTTATGAACCGGGTGTGACAGAAACCTGATCGAACAGGTGTTCGTGTCTTTCGCCTATCATATCGAACATGTGTTCGGTGTCAAGAAGAACTTGCTTGCAGAGCGGACCCCCTTTCGGTCAACGGACACGGAGACCGAACATATGTTTGATTCCGGTCGGCCGGGACGGTACATTGGGAACACACGTTCGAGGAAGGCAGAGCCATGGACGAGTTGAGCACCCGGCAACGAGAGATCCTTCAACTGATCCGCACCAAGGTGGCCGAACGGGGCTACCCGCCCTCGGTGCGCGAGATCGGTGAAGTGCTGGGCTTGCGCTCCCCCTCCACCGTTCACAGCCATCTCTCGGCTCTGGTCAGATCCGGATACCTGCGGCGTGACCCGTCGAAACCCCGGGCGATCGAGGTCGTCGAGGGCGGCACGGAGCACATCGAACGGAGCCCCCACCGGGACGTCCCGCTGCTGGGACGCATCGCGGCCGGATCACCCATCCTGGCCGAAGAGCAGATCGAGGAGATCTTCACCCTCCCGACCGAATTCACCGGCACCGGGCCGGTGTTCATGCTGGCCGTGCGGGGAGACTCCATGGTGGGCGCCGGGATTCTCGACGGCGACTATGTGGTCATCCGCAGCCAGCAGGACGCCGCCAACGGTGAAATTGTGGCCGCGTTGGTGGACGGAGAGGAAGCAACGGTCAAACGGTTCGAAAAGCACGGCAACTTGGTCCGGCTCATCTCCGAGAACCCCGCCTATGAGCCGATGGTGTTCGAAGACGGTGTTCAACTCATCGGCAAAGTCGTCGCCGTACTGCGGGCGGTTCGCTGAGAGGATCAGCGTACGGGTTGCCGAGCATCGATCACGTACCCACTGAGGCGTTGCGTCTCTGCCAGGGAGAGCCGGGCCCGAAACCACACGCCATCGGGTCGGTATTCCTCGGCCAGTATCTCACCCACCTCGTGGACCCGGGCCGCCGCCGATCCGGCCGAGAAGGGGATGAGCAGCTGAACTTCACGATACTGCCGGGACAACACCTGCCAGAGTGCTTCGCTCAGCACCTCCAGCCCGGACCGCTGCGCGGCCGACACGATGACCCCTTCGGGATGGGCACCCTCGAAACGAGCCAGGGCGTGGTCCGGCGCCGCATCGGCCTTGTTGCCTACCAGCAGCTCCGGCACACGATCGGCACCGATCTCGGCCAGCACTTCCCGGACGGCTGAGATCTTGGCATCCGGATCTTCGTCGGCCAGATCGACCACATGCAGTAGCAGATCAGCATCAGTCGCCTCTTCCAACGTGGATTGGAAAGCTTCGATCAGCTGATGGGGAAGATGCCGGACAAACCCGACGGTGTCCGACAGCAAAACGATCCGGCCATCATGAAGTTCGAGACGTCGGGTGGTCGGGTCGAGCGTGGCGAATAGCCGATCCTGGACGAGGGCGTCGGAGCCGGTGAGGGCATTGAGGAGACTCGACTTGCCCGCATTGGTGTAACCGACGATGGCCACCAGCGGCATATCCCAACGCTTGCGGCGCTCCCGCTTGGTATGTCGAGACTGCTCCAGGTCACCTAACTGGCTTTTCAGCCGGCTGATACGGCTCAGGATCCGCCGGCGATCCACTTCCAGTTTCGTCTCACCCGGACCCCGGGTACCGATACCGCCTCCCAGCCGGGAGAGTTCGATGCCCTTGCCGCGCAGGCGAGGCAGGCGGTACGTGAGTTGGGCCAGCTCCACTTGAATCTTCCCTTCCCGGCTGGTGGCATGCTGGGCGAAGATGTCGAGGATCACTGCGGTGCGGTCCAGGACCCGACAATCCAGAGCGCGGGACAAGTTGCGCTCCTGGGCGGGGGTTATCTCACGATCGAACACGACGACGTCGACATCTCCCGCCGCCACCTCCTGGCGCAGCTCGGATAGTCTCCCCCTTCCCACCAGCGTGGCCGGATCTAGGCGCTCACGGCGCTGCACCACCGCATCGACCGTGTCGGCGCCGGCCGTGTCGACCAGCCGACCGAGCTCTGCGAGCGATGCGTCGGTCCCGGCTTCGTCCCCGGTTGTGACCGCAACCAGCAGGGCTCGTTCCCGAAGATCAGGTTGAGTCATACCACTCCCCCTCGAAAACATAGTTGGCCGGGCCGGTCAGCCAGGCGCCCCGATCGTCGAGGGTTACCTCCAGGTCGCCGCCCGGCAAGCGGACGGTGGTCGTCGGTCCGACCCGGCCCAGCCGGTGGGCCACCGCCGCCGCCGCCGCAGCTCCGCTTCCGCAGGCCAGGGTTTCACCGACGCCACGCTCCCACACCCGCAACTCGATGAGGCCCCGGCTACGCACCGCCGCAAACTCGACGTTCGTGCCTTCGGGAAAGATCGGATCGATGCCGAGACGAGGGCCCAGCTCATCGACCGGCGTACCGGCCGGGTCGTCGACGAACACGACCGCGTGGGGATTCCCGACACTGATCGGACGGACGGTGAGTCCGGCCACCTCGATGGATTCTTCCTTCCCCGGTTCCGGGACGCCCACCTGGACGGTCACCCGGCCACCGACCCGAGCTTCCCGGTCCCCGACGGCGGTGACCACCGTGAAAACATCACTGCCGACCCAACCGCGGTCGTGGGCCAACCGGGCCACACACCGCAGTCCGTTGCCGCACATCTCGGCCGGACTCCCGTCGGCGTTCCAATACTCCATCCGGACCCGGTCGTCTCCCAGCCGCGTCACGACCAGGATCCCGTCGGCTCCGATCCCCAGCCGGCGATCGCACCAGGCAGCCACCTCGCCGGCCGAGACGTGACGGGGACCTTCGAGCACCACGAAATCATTGCCGAGACCTTCCATCTTCAGAAACTTCACGCTTCCTCCACCAGGTATCGTTTTACCCGCTCGTAGAGCTCGTCCGGATCGCTCGACCACGGTACCCACTCAATGCGGGGATCGCGGCGGAAATATGTTCGCTGCCTCTTTGCCAGGCTCATGGTGGCTCGAATCGCTTGGCTCACCCCTAGTTCTTCTGCGGCCTCACCCCGCACGACGGGTAGCAATTGTTTGTAGCCGACCGCCCCGGCGGCGGTGGGACCAAGCGAAGCGGCCAGACGGGCGACTTCCTGGAGAAATCCCGCCGCCACCATGTCCCGGAAACGCTCATGGACTCGTCGGGCTAGCCCGGGGCCGGGATCGACTCCTGCCGCCGCAAAATGAAAGGACGCCTGGTAGCTTGCCACGGCTCGCGCTTGCGGCCGAGACGCTCTGGCACTGGGCGTCAACCCCGTCAACTCGTACACCTCGAGGGCACGTTGGATCCGGCGCGGGTTGGCAACGTCGATGAGGTCCGCCGCGGCCGGGTCGATCTCCAGCAGTCGAGCCCGATTGGCTGCGGTTGGGGAGGCCTCAATGCAGGCCCGCACCTCAGGGTCGTGGGGCGGAAACTCGAGAGGGTCGACCAATGCCCGGAAATGGAGGCCGGACCCGCCGGTGATCAGGGCGGGGATGCCCTGGTCGCCCAGCCCCTGGAGCACTCGACGCCCTTCACGCTGGAACTCCGCTGCGCTGAAGCGCACCTCCGGATCGACCAGATCGATCATGTGGTGGGGAACGCGGGTCTGATCGTCGGCGGAAGGCTTGGCGGTACCGATATCCATGCCCCGGTAGACCTGCATCGAGTCGACCGAGACGATATGAGCGCCCAGGTCTTCAGCCAGGCGAAGGGCCAGGTCGCTTTTTCCGGCTGCGGTCGGTCCGAGGAGCGCCAGTATCCGGCTCAGAGCAAGGTCCCCAGGAGATGGTGGGGAGCGGCCGTGTCGATCGTCGCCGCGAGGAACGTCCCGGGGGGATGGTGGCCCGCCACGTGGACCACCCTGTTTCCCCGGCTGCGGGCGGTCACCACGTCGGGGTCTTTGCGAGAGGGGCCCTCCACCAGAACCTCAACGACCTTGCCGACCTGTGCTTGATTGCTCTCCAGCGAGATACGATTCTGCAGCGCGATGAGGCGCTCGTAGCGATCCTGGGCCACGTCGGGGTCGACGAACTCGTCCGTGTGCTCCGCCGCGGCGGTGCCGGGCCGGGGCGAGAACAGGAACGTGAAGGCCTGGTCGAAACGAGCTTCGGCGACGACTCGTAGCGTTTGCTGGAAGTCGTCTTCCGTCTCCCCGGGAAAGCCGACGATGATGTCGGTGGACACCGCCAGATCCGGGAGGTACGAGCGGGCCATCGCCAGCCGGGTGAGGTAGCGGGCCACGTTGTAGCCACGGTGCATCCGGGCCAGCACCCGGTCGCTGCCCGACTGCACGGGAAGGTGGAGCTGCTCGCACACGGCCGGAGTGTCGGCCATGGCCAGGGCGACATCCTCACGGAAATCGGCCGGATGCGGGCTGGTGAAGCGGACGCGGCGAATGCCGTCCACAGCACCGACCCGGCGCAGCAGGTCGGCGAATACCGGGCGCCGTTTCCCGTCGATCGCTAGGTCCCGACCGTAGGTATTGACGTTCTGGCCGAGCAGCGTCACCTCAACCACCCCGTCGCCGACCAGTTGTTCCACTTCGCGGATAACGTCACCGGGACGCCTGCTCACTTCGACGCCCCGCACCGAGGGCACGATGCAGAACGTGCAGGTGTTGTTGCAGCCGACCTGGATGGCCACCCAGGCGGCGTGGTCGACCTCCCGGCGGGCCGGAAGCGACGATGGCATCGCCTCGAGCTCATCGACGATCTCCGTGATCGCCCCCCACTCCTGGGCATGATCCATCAGATCGAGCACCCGGTCCAGGTTGTGGGTGCCGAGCACCACATCCACCCACGGGGCCCGCTCCCGCACCAGGTCCCGATCCTTTTGGGCGGCGCACCCTCCGACCACCAGCAACATGTCCGGGTTGCGGTCCTTGAGTTGCTTGAGCCGGCCGAGATTCCCGTACAGCCGGTTGTCGGCATTCTCGCGGATCGTGCACGTGTTGATGAACACGACATCGGCCGACTGGTAGTCCTTCACCGGCCGCATCCCGTCTGCCTCGAACATGCCGGCAATGCGCTCGCTGTCATGTTCGTTCATCTGGCATCCAAAGGTCCGCACAAAATAGCGCTGGCCCGTGCGGGTCGGCCGGCGTCGCTCCTTGCGTCGCCGCGTCGGGTCGCCGAGGAGCACGGTCTCAGCCATGGTCAACGGGCGTAATCCGTCACGCGTAGCTCGCGGATCACCGTCACCTGAATCTGACCGGGGTACTGCAGATCCTCCTCCAAGCGCTTGGCGATGCGCCTGGCCAGGTCCGATGCCCCGAGATCGTCGACACTTCCGGGATCGACCACCACCCGTACCTCCCGCCCGGCCTGCATGGCGAACACCTTCTCGACCCCATCGAAATCCTTGGCCAACTTCTCCAGACGCTCCAGACGGCGCACGTAGGACTCCAGCGCCTCCCGGCGAGCTCCCGGACGGGCGGCAGACACTGCATCGGCAGCCTGGACCAGAACGGCAACCAGGGTACGCGGCTCGACCTCATTGTGGTGGGCTTCGATACCGTGGACAATGGCCGGATCCTCGCCAAACCGGCGGGCGATTTCGGCGCCGATCAAGGCGTGGGATCCTTCCACCTCATGGGTGACGGCCTTGCCGATGTCGTGCAAGAGCGCGGCACGCTTGGACTCGGCCGGGTCGATACCCAATTCGGCGGCCAGCATACCGGCCATGTTGGCGGCTTCGACGAGGTGGTTGAGCACGTTCTGACCATACGAGGTCCGGTACTTCAACCGCCCCAACAAGGTCACCAGCTCAGGATGCACACGCGAGATGCCAACCTCCAGCAGCGCCCATTCCCCGGCATCACGCACGCTCTGTTCAACCTGCGCCTGTGCCTTCTCGTAGGCCTCCTCAATCGAGGCAGGGTGGATTCGTCCGTCGGCCACCAGCCGCTCGAGGGCGATCCGCGCCACCTCCCGGCGCACCGGGTCGAACGAGGCGACCGAAACCGCTTCCGGGGTGTCGTCGACGACCAGGTTCACGCCGGTGGTTGCTTCGAACGCACGGATGTTGCGCCCCTCACGGCCGATGATCCGCCCCTTCATGTCATCTGAGGGAAGTTCGACCACCGAAACCGTCGTCTCGGTGACGACTTCCGAGGCCAGCCGCTGGATGGCGGTCGTCAAGATTCTCCTGGCCCGTCGGTCGGCTTCCTCCCGCGCCTTGATCTCCATATCCCGGACAAGGATCATCGCTTCTCGGCGTGCCTCGTCCTTGACCTGTTCCAGCAGCTGATCCTTGGCTGCATTGGCGTCGAAGCCGGCCAACCGCTGCAACTCGTCGCGAGCTTGCTCCTTGATCTGGTCGGCCGCAGCCCGCAATGCCGAGGCTTCCTGCTCACGATGAATGAGCATCTGCTCACGTTGCGCGAGGTTGCCGGCTCGTTGTTCCAGAGTCTGTTCACGCTGGTTGAGCCGCTCCTCGGACGATTTCATCTCCAGGCGGCGGTGCTCGAGCGCGGCGTCTTCCCGTTCGCGATACGCCTCGGCCTTGGCTCGTCCTTCGTCTTCCGCTCGTCCCAGCAAGCGCTGGGCTTCATGCCGTGCCTCCGATATGACTGCCTCGGCCGACGAATCGGCGTTCGTCTTCGAACGTAGCAGTCGGGTCCGGGAGACGAAGAAGCCGGAGACCAGGCCGAGCGCTAACGCGACGACACCGATGATGATCGGAATGACCACATCCATCGTCCCTGCTTTCCGGTCATCTATGAAACAGGAATGCCGAACCCCTACCGGGGCCCGGCACACACATCATCGATCGAAGCGCTGGGCTAGGCCGTCCGCCTCGTTCGAAACACCTCCTGTATCCAAAGATCCCTGTTGTGTTCCACGAATTCGATTCCAATTGGTTGCTGTTTGATACTTGTTGTGTGTGCTGAGAGCATCGTACCGCGCTGAAGCCGGTTTGTAACTGCCAAGTTTACAAGCCGTTGTGGGACGGGCCGGGCATGCGTTTCAGGCGGGGTCTACTACCTCGCCGGGTGGTACGTCGGTGGCAGTGGACTCATCCAATACTTCAGCTTTATCGGCTTCCAGCAAACCGACCGCCTCGAGCACCTTCGCCTGCAACTGCACCGCGGTCTCGGGGTTATCCCGCAGGAACCGCTTGGCGTTCTCACGTCCCTGCCCGAGTTGATCGTTGTCGTACGTGTACCAGGCGCCGCTCTTTCGAACAATCCCTTGATCCACAGCGACGTCGAGCAGGCTGCCTTCCCAGGAGATGCCCTCCCCGAACATGATGTCGAACTCGGCCAGACGGAAGGGCGGAGCCAGCTTGTTCTTGACCACCTTGGCGCGGACCCGGTTTCCGACGTTCTCCTGCCCCTCCTTGATCGACTCGATCCTGCGGATGTCGATACGAACAGTCGAGTAGAACTTGAGGGCGCGTCCGCCCGGAGTGGTCTCCGGGGATCCAAACATGACTCCGATCTTCTCTCGCAGCTGGTTAATGAAGATGGCGGTCGTTTGTGAGCGATGGATGCTGCCGGTGAGCTTGCGTAAGGCCTGAGACATCAGACGAGCCTGCAAACCTACGTGCGAGTCGCCCATCTCGCCCTCGATCTCCGCTCTCGGGACCAGGGCAGCAACCGAGTCGATCACAACGACATCGAGAGCGCCGGAACGAATCAGCATGTCGGTGATCTCCAGAGCCTGCTCACCGGTGTCGGGCTGGGAGATCAGCAGTTCATCGACATCTACGCCCAGCGCCCGGCAATAGGTGGGGTCGAGGGCATGTTCGGCATCGACGAAGGCGGCGATCCCCCCGTTACGCTGAGCTTCCGCCACCACATGCAGGGCGAGCGTCGTCTTCCCGCTGCTCTCCGGACCGAAGATCTCGACCACCCGACCTCGTGGAACGCCGCCGATGCCGAGCGCCAGGTCGAGCGACAAGGCCCCTGTCGAAATGGCCGGCATCCTCTGATGGTTGCTCTCACCGAGTTTCATGATCGCCCCGGTGCCAAACTGCCGTTCGATTTGCGACATGGCCATCTCGAGTGCCTTGTCCCGTTCCACCTGTTGCTCCCTTCTGGATTACACAGTCATAGGGTAGGGATCGGGTGCGACAGAATCACACGCCTGTAATCCTATTCTCTGCTGCGATCAAAATCTAGTCGAACATATGTTCGAAACCAAGCACTCAGTATCCGTACCAGCTACGAGGTACCGGGTTACCGGGCATCAGCTCCTCAGCTCGAAGCTCTCCAGTTCCTCGTACCTGGCCCCTCCCCGGCCGAGGTGACTGCGATATACGACCAAGCGGTCGACCGGGAGCGGCACCGGGAACGGGGCCATTTGTTCGATCACGGGTCGGACATCCTGGTGGGGCCGGATCCGGCTGAGGGTGAAGTGCGGATGGAAGGGCCGGTCCTCGGGATCAAAGCCGGCCTGTTGGGCGGCGTGCTCGGCGTGAGCTGCCAGCTGCTCCAGACGATCCGACCCGCCCTCGATCGCCAACCAGAGGACGGTGGCCCGGGTGGGGCGGGGAAAGGCGCCCAGACCCCCGAACGTTACGGAGAACCGCCCACCGATATCCGCCTCTGCTAAGGAGGCCAGCAAACGGTCGTAGGCGACGTCGTCGCTCGGGCCCAGGAACCTCAGCGTCAAATGCCAGTTGGGAGGCGGGACCGGTTTCCCCGGCAGGGGTCGATCCTTCATCGCTCCCATCACATGGGCGGCTAGGGCCGCCCGCACCTCATCGGTGATCGGCACCGCAATGAAGAGACGGCCTACCGGCGCCACCAGGAGCCCTCGACCGCCAACCGGACGAGTTGGAGCGCAGCGGTGCTGGCATAGGTCCTCACCCGCTCGCGGTCGCCGGGCAGCCGGAAGGTCCGGGCGGCGGTGTCATCCGGAGTGTGCACACCAATTACCATGGTTCCGGCCGGTTGCTCCTGCTCGTCCGGACCGGCCGACCCGGTCGCCGATACCGCCACTTCTGCACCAAGCAATCGAGCAACACCGACGGCCATGGCCATCGCCGTCTCCTCGGAGACAATGCCTGCCCCGGCGAGAGTTTCCTCCGGAACGTGCAGAAGCCGGCGTTTCAGTTCGGTGGTGTAGGACACGACGCTCCCGACGAACACTCGCGAAGCCCCGGGAACCGACGTGATGCGAGCGGCGATCAAGCCGCCGGTGGCCGATTCGGCGGTGGCCAACCGCCAGCCCCGTTCCTCCAGCATGCCCAAAAGGATCGCCTCGATGGTCTCCCCGTCGCTGCCGAAAATGACCGTACCGAGCCGTTGCCGCACCTCGGCTTCGACCGGAGCGATCAAAGCAGAGGCCTCTTGCTCGGTGTTCGCTTTGGCGGTGAGGCGGACCTTGATCTCGCCGCTCGAAGCCAGGAAAGCCACCGACGGGTTGGTGGAAGACTGGAACAGGTCGTCCAGCAACTCGGCAACCTGTGATTCACTCATGCCCCAGCTGCGCAGCAAACGGCTCTTGACGATGGCCGGACCTCCCGCCACCCGGCGAAGCCTGGGCATCACCTCGTCGTCCAGGAGGGCGGTCATCTCTTCCGGAACCCCGGGGAGCGCGAAGATCCAGGTGCCGTCGTGCTCGAGGGCGATCCCGGGCGCCGTCCCCTTGGTGTTGGGGAGCTGCACGCCCCCCTCCGGATACTCGGCTTGGCGCAGGTTGCTCTCCGGCATGACCCGGCCGGTCGCGGCCCACCTGGCCCGCAACGTTTCGGCGTATTGCTCCGAGTAGGCCACGGCCCGACCGGTGGCGCGGCAGATGGCCTGGCGGGTGAGGTCATCCTGGGTGGGCCCGATGCCTCCGGTGAGGATCACTGCGTCGGCCCGTGTCAGCGCGGTGGCCAGGGCGGCTACCAGCCGGTCCTCGTTGTCGCCAACCACGACCTGGTAGTGCGCATCGAACCCTTCCTCGGCCAGCCGACCCCCGATGGCCGACGCGTTGTTGTTGACGATCTGGCCGAGCAGGAGTTCCGTCCCGACGGCGATGACTTCGACAATCATGCTTTCACCACCTCGGCCGCCAGGTCGACGCCATAACTCGCCGTGATCTTGGCCAGCACCCACTCCCCCGGTCGGCCGCCATCGAGCGTCACCATCCCGTCGATGTCGGGCGCCTCCCGGTAGGTGCGCCCGACCGGAACCCCGTCCTCGACCTGATCGATGAGCACCTCGAGAGTCCGGCCAACTTGGGCGGCGTTGGCACGCTCGGTCAGCTCGTCCTGGGTTCTCTGGAGATATCGCAATCGTTCCGTGGCCCCGTCGGGATCTATGCGACCGGGAAGATCGATCGCAGGCGTCCCCTCCTCCGCCGAGAAGGGAAAGAACCCCGCCCAGTCGAGCTGCGCTTCCTCGAGGAACTTCGCCAGAGTCTCTACATCGTCCTCCGTTTCTCCGGGGAAACCGACGATGAAACTCGAGCGGAGAGCCGCTTCCGGTGCGGCCGACCTGATGCGGCCAATGAGATCGAGGTACCGGCTCCCGCTGCCGGGCCTGCGCATGGCCCGCAAGAGACGCTCCTCGGCATGCTGGAGGCTGAGGTCGAAATACGGAACGACGAGGGGGTTGGTGGCCATCTCCTCGATGAGCGCCGATCGGATCTCCTTTGGATACAGGTACAACAGCCGGACACGGCGCAACCCGTCGACGTCGGAGACGAACCGGAGCAAGCCGACCAGACCTCCCGGTGCGTCGATTTCTCGCCCGTACGAGGCCAGGTCCTGGGCCACCAGTACGATTTCACTTGCTCCGGCTGCGGTGAGGGCGATGATCTCGTCGCGGATGTTGGTCGGGGGGCGGGACCGCTGCTTCCCACGAATGAGAGGAATCGCGCAGAAAGTGCACGGCTTGTCGCACCCTTCCGCCACTTTGACGTAGGCGTAGGGAACCGTCGGGGTGGGACGTTTGACCGCATGAAGTATGTCCATCTGCGACGGTCGCAGTCCCACCGGCTGCCAGTTGGTGAGCCGATCCAGGGTCCCGACCAGTTCTCCGTAACGGTCGAGGCCCAGCACTGCGTCTGCTTCCGGCAGGGCTTCAGATATCTCCGAACCGAATCGTTGCGCCATGCAGCCGAGGACCACGAGATTGGCGTCGGGACGTTTCGCCTGTTCGAGTTCGAGAATCGTCTCCACCGATTCGGCTCGCGCCGCTTCGATGAACGCACAGGTGTTGACCATGACGACGTCGGCCCGGGTCGGGTCGGTCGCTCGACCGTACCCGGCTTCGGCCAGCAGCGCGGCCAGTTTGTCGGAATCGACCTGGTTCTTGGCGCAGCCGAGGGTGGTCAGCCAGACGGTGGGTGAAGACATCGGTGGGGAGTCTAGGAAGAATGGTCCGGATCGGTCGCAGCCTTCGAGGTCGCCTCATCGTGCAGATGCCGGTAGCGACCCCGGTAATACACGAGAGGATCAGCGACGTCGTCCAGGTCTATCTGATCGATCACGCCGGTCACCAACCGGTGGAATCCGGTTTCCACCGACCGTTCCAGACGGCAGTAGGCCCGGGTGCCGTGCAGCGACATGGTCGGCCCCCACGGGGTGTCCTCGACCTCGAGGCCGGCGAACATTCCGCCCGGACTGGGCCGCAATCCGGCAAACCGGTCCGAAAGTTGGCGATCGCCTTCCCCCAGCAGGTGCAGCACCCACGCGCCACTTTGTTCGATGGCAAACCACAAGTCGGTTGCCTCACCGATCAGGGCGACGACCCGCGAGGGTTCGCCTTCGGCGATCAGCAAGGAGGACACCGTCAGGCCGGCCCGATTGCCCGGCCCACCGGCGGTGAGAACTGTGATCCCGGAGGCGAGGCGGCCCCGGAGCTGCCGGGTCGGGTCGCGCAAGTCGGGGGGTGCCGCAAAGGGGTGCTCGTCGTGAATCCATCCTCCACTCATGGGCAAAACGGTAGCCGAAGGCAGGAAATGGGAGGTGGGAGTCGAGGTCTGCCCACCTCAGCCATCGAACTTCGACTTTCCCACTTCGAGCGGCACCAACTGACCGATCCGGTCCCGGAACCGCAGCCGCTCACCGTACCCTGCCTCTTGGGCGGCGGACACCACCGCATCGTGTCCCCACCCTGCCTCATCCGGAGAGTGCCCGTCGGATGCCAGGGTGATGGGAACACCGGCTTCACGGAACATGCGGAGGAACACCCCCGACGGATACACCTCGGCCGCCTCATTGCGAAGCCCCTGGCTGGACACCTCGACCGCCGTGCCGGAAGCCGCCGCCGCAGCCACCACCGTTTGGTAGTGGTGGAGCGGTTCCTCGGGAAGCCGGTGCCCGTGCTTCTTGACCACGTCGACGTGGGCCAGCACATCGACGGCGCCTGAAGCGGCTAGCTGCGTTTCCAGAGCGAAGTACTCGTCGTAGCCGCGTTCGATCCCTCGCTCGCCCCAGATGTACCCGACCGCGGAGTTGTCAACGGCCCAGCCACCTACCCAGTGCACCGAGCCGATCAGGAAATCCCAGGGATAGGGTTCGAGAAGCTCGAGGACGACTTCGACGGTTTCCGGAAAGAAGTCGACCTCGAGTCCCAACAGGACCGGGAACCCTCGAGCTTTGGCTTCCTCAACCACGGTCACGTAGGAGTTGAGCGACAGATTCCGGTCGGCGGCGAGGTATTCCTCCGTCTGGGCGGCCAGACGGGGATCCGGCTCACGCTTCCACCATTCGCCCAAAGCCGCTCGCGACTCGACGCATCGGTATAAGTGCTCCGTGAATCCCAACTCGTTGACACCGCGACGGGCGGCAGCTTCGACATAGGCCTCGACGTGCCCCGATGGATATTCACCCGACCGCGGTCCCCGGCGCGACGGCTGATGGGGGTGAAGGTGGAGGTGGTAATCGCTCATGACGGGCCAGGG
>DATEVB010000212.1:0-5780 GCA_035282865.1 Acidimicrobiia bacterium
AGGCATCGTGATGATCGGGGAGATCGGTGGGGACGCTGAGGAGCAGGCTGCCGCCTACATCAATGACCACGTCGACAAGCCGGTCGTGGCCTATGTGGCCGGTGTGACGGCCCCGCCCGGAAAGAAGATGGGGCACGCCGGCGCCATCATCTCCGGTTCCAAGGGAACAGCCGGAGCCAAGATGGACGCCCTACGGTCGGCCGGGGCCGTCGTGCTGGACGACCCAACGCAGATCGGCCGGGCAATGGCCGACGCCCTCGGGTAGTAGGCAACGGTGCGGTGCCACCCGACGCCCCACTACCGGGGGGCGTCGCAGGAACCTGCCACCGGTAATCCGAAACTGGAGCCAGCCCTCATCCCTGGCTGTTCTGGCTCGGAGTCGGCGGGCCTTTGCTGGTATCGGCGTGGGACCGAGGAGCGATCCGGGCGACTGCATTCCTGGTGGGCTTCTACGGTCTGCTGGTCGGGAGCAAGCTCACTCTGGCCTGGGGCGTTGCACGCGGGAGGCGATCTCTCAGCCTGGCCTGGTACCGGCGGATCCTGACCGGCAGCGGAGGCTTACCGGTTGTGCTCGGAGGCGTGTTGATCTGGCAGGCGGGGGCCGGCCGGTTTGGTTAGGCCGACGGCGGGTTTGTCTCCTCCTCGACGTCATGGGCAACTCTTTCGAGCGGCCGGAGCACCAGCCACGAGTAGGTGATCCCGGTGGCATAGAGTGCCAGCATGGCGGCAAACAGGACGAGGAACCCGGTCTCGAAGCCGAGCGCCTCACGCACCAAGCCTGATGCAAGCGGTGCGATCACCCATCCGGTCGCCCAGACCATGTTCTCGGCTGCTGCCAGCGAAGGGCGCCATGCTTCTTTGACTTGTTCCATGGTGAACGCGGCGTAGATCGGATTGGCGGCGTTCATCAACGCCGATCGGACAAACAGGGCTATCGCCACGGCCGCGAAGCTGCTGGAGAAGCCGAGCATGGCGATGAAGGGGAGGGACAGCCCCTGAACCAGGACGATGCTCGTTACTTTCCCCAGCCGTTCGGCGATGAGCGGCTGGGTCATCACGGCCAGGGCCATGCCCAGCTGTGACCAGGCGAACACCGCTCCCAGGGTGGAAAAGGCAACACCAAACTTGCCCTCGATGAAGATGTTGAGGAAAGGGATGATCAGACCGGCCCCGAGGCCGATCAACGCATTGGGCGCCAGCAGTTTGATGAAAATGGGCCGGGCTTGGCGCGGGATGTGCCACAACGGTCCGCGGCCGGGCTCGTCCGGTTTGACCTCGCCCGACCGTAGCAGAGGGAGGGCTGCCAGCATGTACATGAGTCCGGACAGGATCACGGTCCACTGGATCGCCTCCAGGCTCTTCGGTTCGACATCGACCAACCGGGCGAAGAGATCGGGCATCCGGCCGCCGATCAGGCTGCCGAGGAACCCTGCGATCAGTTGGGCGGCGAACTGAGCGGAAAACAAGTACGTGCGATTGGAGGCCGGCTCCAACGCCGTCATCAAAGGCGAGGGGACGACCCAGAACGCCATCCCACCCACGCCGACCAGCACTACGGCGCCGATAACCAGCCCGGTCGCTTCGACGAACCCGAGCACGATGAGCCCTGCCCCGGCCGCTACCGCCGCGATGCGGAGGGTGCGAATGAACCCCAACCGTTCGGCCAATCGAGCCACGGGAAGCGCCAAAACGATCGCCACCATGTTGGGGATGGCGTTGGCGGCGCCCACCATTGAGTCGGAGAATCCGAGGTTCTCAAAAAGGAAGTTGAGGTACAGCCAGGTCACAGAGAAGGCGAAGCCCCACAGGAAAGCGGAAGCAAGGAATCGCCGGGAATCGGTGGTGAACGTGCGGAGCCTGGACAAAGTTTGCACGGCGCCAGATTGTAGGCTTTCTGACCCCTGGTCCGGCCGTACTGCTCCTAGACTCACCATCAGTCGATCGGAGGGGATGCGTGGGTTATGTGATTGCCGGTGTCGTGGTCGTCGTCCTGGTGGGGGCGGTCATCGGCATCTACAACGGGCTGGTCCGGTTGCGCAACCGGGCGGACAATGCCTGGGCACAGGTCGATGTCCAGCTGAAACGGCGCTACGACCTGATTCCGAATCTGGTCGAAACCGTCAAGGGTTATGCCGGTCATGAGAAGTCCACCTTTGAGCGAGTCGTCGAGGCGAGGAACCGGGCGGTGGCGGCGGGGACGGTTGAGGAACAGGCCCAGGCCGAGAACGTCCTCACGGGTGCCCTGCGGCAACTCTTCGCGCTTGCCGAGTCGTATCCGGACCTGAAAGCAAGCCAGAACTTCTCCGAGTTGCAGGCGCAGCTGGCCGAGACTGAGAACAAGATCGCGGTGTCCAGACAGATCTACAACGACTCCGTGCTGACGTTCAACAACCGGGTGCAGACGGTGCCGTCCAACATGGTCGCCGCAATGACCGGTTTCACGGTCAAGCCTTTCTTCGAGGCTCCCGACGAGGCGGAAGAGACGCCGGAGGTACGCTTCTGAGGAGGATCGGGCGGCTTCGATCATTCGGTCTCGTCGCCCTTCTGGCGGTGCTGTTCTCGCTGCTGGCTGCCGTGCCGGCCGCCGCCAAGTCGTTCAATCTCACCAACACGGACGTCGAGATCGTCGTCGAGCCGGATGGGTCGGTTTCGGTCGTCGAGCACATCACCTACGACTTCGATGATCTGTTCACGGGAGCCTGGCGCGACATCCCGTTGCGAGCCGGGGAGGAGGTGGTCGACGTCCAGGTGGGCGAGGAGGGTTTCGCCTATCGACCCGGTGCTGCAACGGAACTCGGCTCGCAAGGCGATCCGGGGACCTTCGGGGTTGAACAACGGGCCGGGTTCGTCCGGGTCGTGTGGCACTACGACGCCTTTGTAGAAGCCCGCACCTTTACCATCAGTTACAGGATGCTGGGACTGGCCGTCGCATACGACGACGTGGTGGACGTCAATCTGAAAGTGTGGGGCGATCAGTGGGACCAGCCGCTCGGACACCTCTTTGCCACGATGGACCTGCCCGGGGACCAGGCTCCGGCCGACGTGCGAGTGTGGGGTCACCCTCGCTGGGTCAACGGAGCGACATCGCTGGGGGCAGACGGCGTCTCTCCGAGTCTGACCGCCGAAGGCATTCCGGCCGGCCAATGGGTTGAGCTGCGGGTGGTGTTCCCTCGCTCCGACCTGCCGTCGACTGAAGGGGCGAGCGTCATCTCCGGGAACGGTCTGGGTGAGATTCTCGCCTACGAAGAAGCGCAGGGCGATCAGGCTGCTACCGATCGAACCCTTCTCATCTTCCTGGTGGCAACGCTCGGCCTTTTGGCCTTCTTGCCGGCCACGCTGGCCGCGGCGATCATCTACCGCCGTCACGGGCGCGAGCCGGATGTCGCCTACGACCGGGAATACGAACAGGAGCCACCTTCCAAGCATCCCCCCGCCGTGATCGGAGGTCTGCTGCGGCAAGGCCCGGTCGGTACCGAAGACTTCGTCGCCACGATGTTCGATTTGATCCGCCGCGGTGCCCTCAGCGCCCAGCCGGCGACGGTCGAGAAGAAGACATGGATGGGGCTCCGTCGTGAGGACATCTCCGATCTGGAGATCGGACTCGCCGACGTTGCCCTCGCCGGCGGTGCGGTTGAGAAGCCGGTGATGGACATCCTGAAGAGGGTTCTTTCGGACGGCCCTCTCCCACTAACCGAGTTCCGGCACGAGATACGTGACGCCGCGACTGCCAACGCCGAAAGCTACGACAAGTTCGAGAGTGAAGCCGGCAAAGAGCTGGTACGGCTCGGCCTGTTGGATCGGAGCGGCGCCAAGCCGCTCGCTTGGGCCATCGGCATCCTCATCGTCATCTTCGCGGTTGTGTATCCCTTCTGGGCCGCCGTGGCCGGATCACGGTGGGCGCCGTTCCTGGTACCCGGTTTGATCGTCGCTTTCGTCATCAACATCGCCATCGTGGCCGTATTCGGATTCCGCCGGACGGGTTGGGTGAAGCGCACCGATCAGGGTGCTTTGTTGGCGGTGCGCTGGCAGGCTTTCAAACGATATCTCCAGGATTTCAGCCGTCTGCATGAGGCACCCCCGATCGCCCTTGACCTTTGGGATGAGTATCTCGTTTATGCCATCACCCTGGGAGTGGCCGACGACGTATTGGAGGCCGCCCGGATCCACGCCCCGGAGGAACTTGCCCAGACGAGTCACATCTACTGGTACGGCAATCACGGGTTTTCCGGCGGCCACTCGACCAACGCCCTGGCCGGGTTGCAGTCGGCTCTGAGTGGTGCCTTCGCCCCGCCGAGCTCATCGGGCGGCGGAGGCGGCTTCAGCGGTGGCGGCGGAGGGGGCGGCGGAGGAGGCGGCGGTGGAGCCTGGTGAGGCCTGCTCACACGTCGGGCGGGGCAGCGTCTGGTGGGACTGCCGCACTCTCGCCCGGGATCATCGAGGTTCCTCCTAGACGGCGCCGGGGGATGGTCGGTGGTGCAACGGGATTGGCCCGATCCCAGAAGGCGTACACCAAACCGCCGGCCAGCATCCAACCGGCGGCCGCCAGGAACATCGATGAGTAGCTGCCGAAACGGATGATGGTGCCGAATGCCGGGCCGCCCAGCAAGGCACCCACATCGAATAACCCGGTAAAGATCGCCATCGCCGATCCCCGGTCCGCATCGGCAGCCCTCGACACGACCATACCCATGACGATCGGGAACGCATAGCCGTGTCCGGCGCCACACAAGACACCGGCCACGGTCACCGCTCCGTTACCGGAGGCGGAGGCGAGGACCATGAACCCCAACACCATCGAACCGAGGGCGGGGTAGAGGACACGTTTTGGCCCGACCCGATCGGGAAACCAGGCGCCGAACAGCCTGAGTCCTATGGCGGTTGCGGCGTACGCCGAGAAGAACAGGCCGACCGACCCGATGCCGGTGTCGATGACGAAGGTCTTGAGAAACGTGAAGTACGCCGTGAGTGCCAGGGAAAACACCAGCGTGACCCACCAGAGTGGCAAGAGGTTCCGCTGCGTTACCGACGCGAAAAACCGTTGGGGCCGTTCACCGGGCCCTCCGGTTAGGTGCGATTCGGGAAGGGGGAGCGACAGGAGCAGCGCCAGGATCCCGAAACCGAGCACTACGACGAAGAAGACGTGGAAGTCCCACCGTGCCAGCACGACGTCGCCGAGCACCCCTCCGATGGCAATCGGCAACATCCCGGAGATCCCGAACAGAGCGATCCCTTCGGTGCGTCGCGAGGCCGGAACCTGGTCGGCGCCGTAGGTGAATAGAGCCGTGAAGAGCAGCGCCTCGGCGAACCCGTGGGTGATACGAACGGCGTACAGCCAGACTCCCAAGTGGTTGACGGTCAGGTAGAGCGCCAGGACTCCAACGTTCAAGAGATTTCCGAGCCGGATCACAGGTCGCCGCCCCCGCTCGTCCATGGCTCGACCAACCGAAGGCCGGACGGCTATCGATGCCACCGCGGTGAGTCCAACGATCAGTCCGATCTCGACCTCGCCGGCGCCCATACTCAAGAGGAAGCCCGGGAAGTGGAGGAACATCGTGAATGCCATACCCTGGACGAGATTGGCAAGCCAGGCCAGCACGAAGGGACGGGTCAGGAGGCGATCGGTCACGGATGCAGGTTAGATACCTCTCCGCTCGGCCACCGGTCGCTTGCGCTCCCACCCTCTCCGCGCCGCCGCCTGCGGCTTGGCTCCCACCCTCTCCGCTCCGCCGCCTGCGGCTTGGCTTCCATCCTCTCCGCTCCACTGCCGCTTGCTTGCGCTC
>DATEVB010000213.1:0-5757 GCA_035282865.1 Acidimicrobiia bacterium
GTAGACGATTTCGACGGTGACCCCGGCAGTTGTGAAGAGCGATGCAATCTGTCGTGCTTCCATGGTCCCCACGTTATCGGAGAGGTGTGACAGAAAACCGTTCTGATCCTGGATCATCGATCTTTGGTCGGCCACTGCCGGGAGCATCGGTGATGGCAGCCGTCGGCGTCCCTGTTTCGACCACTCTCCGGGCCTGCATCGACGTGGCGCGGTACAGGTCGAACCGGTGGACCCGGTAGCCTTCAGGTGGGCGGTATATGTTCCCGATCTGCCACCTCGATCGACCACCACGGTGGGTGGCGGACTGGGGTGTCGTTCGATGATCTCCGTCGTACGCAGGAACTCCAGTCGACCATCGCCTCGCCTCAACCGGTCTGCTTCCTCAAACACCTGGGCGACGATTTCCGGCTGTGGATCGGGCATGCCCGCACGCTACCCGAGCATGACTAGTTCTTCGAGGGCTTCTTCAAAAGGTCCCCGAGGAGTGTATCAACCACGCTGAGTGGTCAATAAGCTCCAGCGGTATATGGGAGGCGCGCAACCAAGGGCTGGTGTCCGAGCAATGACCACCGCCGGGGCGGGGCTGGTATTGGTGGTTGCATTGGTTCTGGGACCGTCCGGCGCCGCCGGCAATACGACACCGTTGCCCGGGGTTGTGGATCTCTCGGTTGAAGTCACGGCGCAGCCGAATCCGGTCGCTGCCGGTTCCGTTATTGAGTACGAGAGCCTCATTCGCAACGGTGGGAACCTCGTGGCCGAACGGGTCGAGGGGATCTTTGAAGTACCGGCGGCGAGCGTCTCGGCTGAAGCACGGTCACGATCTTGTACCGCGGTCGGATCGATGCGCCTCGAGCGCGACGGATCCACCCAGGACCAGCCTTGGACGGTGACCTGCGATGTCGGCACGCTGCCACCCGGGACTGAAACCAGAGTGACCGTCTTCGTCACGACCGGAGCGCACGGCACGCACATGAGCGTGGTGACCGTATCCAGCGCCCAGGCCGATGCTCGGCCATCCGATAATCGGGTGGAGACACCTCTCTTGGTTCTCCCCGATGGGCCCGGGTTCCCCCCGGCTTTTCAGCAACCAGGCCCGCCGAATCCGCTCGGCCGAACTACCGCCTGAGCCGCGCATTGTCCACAAACGCCCGGCCCAGCCGAGCGCCGCGCCGGCCATCATCTCCGTCGCATCGGCTGCATGACTGCGGGTAACTAGCCACCAGCCAATCCGCGCCAGCCGGATCCTCAAGTAGAGCGGTGTATCTCGCCCGCAGCTTCGATGGCCGCGGCCGCGGAGACAGCCAATGCACTCTTCCTGAAGTCCGGGCCGTACCTCGTTTACGGAGTGGAGCGGACGCCGACCAGGGTGGCCACTCCGTGCAGCCGGAGGATTCGCTCCCCCTCCTGGAAAGGGGCGTTGCCGTGGGGCAGCGCACCCTCATCCACGACTCCTGGGTATCCCTCCAGTCGCCATTACGTTGGTCAATACGGTCTTGGCGTCGTCTCGCGCCTCATCCAGTACCTCTTCCACGAGCCTTGCTCTGTGCACATCGCCCGACTTTGCGAAGTTGACATGCGAACTCGGTCCAGAGCTTCTCGATCTCAGTAGCGAAGTCGGGCGGCTGGACGCATGATCTGGTACCAAGACGCTGACGAGCAAGCGCTCCCAGATTACAAAAAGGGGTCAACGCCGTCGTGGGCACCGTGGCGATGGTGGCAACGGTGGCGGTGCTGAGTGAAGTTGACCCGGTCGTCGATCACTCCCGGTACCCTGCTCAGAGCCGACTTCGGCGCCGTCGGATGAATCTTCCCTGCCTGTTCGGTCTGACCGGGCGGTCTCGCACGCGGGTCGTCACTGGTGGAGTCTCATCGCAGTCGGCTCTTGAGACCAGCCACCGAGACCGCCGTGCGTTACCGTGGAGTGAGGACGAGCACGCCCCCGACGACCATGGCGACCCCGATGGTCGCCACCAGCATCAGCACCCAGCGCCCGGACACGGCACCCTTACTGATCCGATACACCATGCCGACGAGTCCCCCCAAGAGGACCAGCCCCATGAGATCCCAGGCGGCGTCGCCACGGCCCAGGCTGCGGTAAGCGACCGCGGCCAGCAGGCCATACGAGACGACGAGATAGGCCAGGCGGTCGGCGACCAGGTCGACCTGGGCCTGGCGCTCGTCGCGCGGAACGAGGGGTTTCATGTCTCATCTCCTTCTATCCAGAAGAGCTCATCGACGGGTACGTCGAAGACGTGGGCGAGGCGAAACGCGAGCAGGGCGGACGGGCAGTACTGGCCAGTCTCGATCGAGCTGATCGTCTGGCGGCTTACGCCGACGGCCGCTGCCAGCTCGCTCTGCGACAGGTCACGCTCGGCGCGAGCGACGCGCAATCGGTTCGTGAGCCGCGGACTCGACCTGGCCTTCATTCCTTCCGCATTCTGCACGGCGTGACTCAGATATGTCAAGTGACCTTGTCACTTTGCCAAGGACGCTGTTCTATCCGGAGCCGAGCCAGGAGGTACGGTCAACTTGAGCCACATATGGCGGTGATCATGTACGGGTTCGAGGAGCCTCAAACACTGAAAGCCAACAGACGACCGGCTAGGCCCCACCGTCGCATCAGGTTGACAACAGCGAACTGAACACCACGCTCAGAGCGTACGTCCAAGCGGCAGTCACCGGACCGCTTCGATGGATCGCTTCATACCCTCCAACGCACCGACCGGGTGTGACACTCAGGCCTTCCACGCCACAGGCGGTGGGTGAGGGTTGAGCCCTCCTCCTTTCAGTTGGTGACGAAACCAACGAAGGAAAGAGGACCCCAGATGGGTGATCGGATCGAAGTGCCGTTGGATCCGGCGGATCTGGAGGTGGTGGCAAGCGATGTGGTGGGAGGCATATTGGAGGTTACGGTGCAAGAGTCCTTTCCTCGTGCCTGTCATCACTGCGGGCCGATCGATGTAGTGGGCCATGGCGTCAACTCAAGAACGACGAGATTCAAATCCCGAGCGAAGGCTGATGCCGGTGGGCGGTGCCATCGGGGAGAATGTGGAACACCTCGCACCCGAGTGCCTCGAGCTGAGGCGCCAGGATGAGGCACCGGTGGCAGTGCGCCGGATCCCGTTCTGCGCACAACAGTGCCACCGGACCGGTCGTATTGAGGGCAATCACCTCGGCCAGCGCTCCCCGAAACGATGCTGATTCCACCACAGCCTGCCCATCCGCCCTGACTTCGGGGGTCGCACGGCCCGATCCGTCCGGGCGTCCTCCGAGTCGATCTCCCATCCACCGGTAGCCGAGCCCGGCCGCGGCCGCCGAGGCAGCCAAGACACTCTTCCTGAAGTCCGGGCCGTACTTCGAGTACGGAGTGGAGCGGACGTCGACCAGGGTGGCGACTCCGTGCAGCCGGAGGATTCGCTCAATCTCCTGGAAAGGGGCGTTGCCGTGGCCCACGGTGAATATCCTCGGCTTGATTGGTGGGTTCATGGGCAACGCTTCAAGTGGATATTCCCAAGATACCCGCCATTCAGGCCTCCGAGGCCAGGAGGGCGGGCGCCTCTTCTTCTTGCCAGGCCGGGCACATATCCTTGAACGAACACCAGTCGCACAATCGGCCCGGCCGGGGAGGGAAGTGGTTGCGATCGATGGCCCGGTCGATCGCTCCCCACAGGGCCCGTAGTTGTCGGTCCATCGCTTCCAGTTGCCGATCTTCGATGGCCAACCGGTACATGGTCGGGCCGTTCAAGTACAGGAGTCGCACCTCGACAGGGGTCCGGCCGAACTGTTTCTTGATGAGGAGCGCGTAGATCTTCAAGGCAAAGAAGGCCGGCAGGGCATATCGTTCGGGCGGCGCTTTGCCCGACTTGTAGTCCGTGATGACGAGGCTGCCGTTCGGGAGTTCGTCGATCCGGTCCAGGATGCCACGGATGGTGATGCCGCCGAGGTCCTCCAACATGTCCAACTCGCGATCGAGCGGAGCCACGCTGGTTGGGTCTTCGAGGGTGAAGTAATTGAGCAGCAGGCTCAGGCTTTCGATTCCCCACCGGCGCTCCTCTTCGATCGACTCGAAGAGGTGAGTGAACTCTTCCGACCCGCGCATCTCCGTCCACGCCTCCCGGAAGAGCTCCGAGAGGGCTCCCGGGGTGCGCTCCGGAGCGGGGAGGTCGTACAGTCGCTCGAGCGCCAGATGCGCAGTTGTTCCCCTGGCCTGATATACCGTGGTCGGCTCGGGGAGCCTGTCGATAGTCCGGAACTTGAAGAGTTGCGGGCATATCTTGAAATCTGATGCACGGCTCGGGGAAAGCGTTTCCAAGCTCATGGGGCGACTATAGGACATGGGAATGACATGTATGGGATTCGTCAGAGTCGCCGGTCCGAGGATCGCGAAATCTTCCCACCCGGTCGCGAAATCTCGATAGGCGTAATCAGTTGAATGGTCAGATTGCCGAGGGTATGTTTGTGAGTGCCGCTGAGGGGGCAACTCCAAAGGCGGACCGGCAGCCGCTGAGAAGCAGCTGCGGTTTCCCTCCGGGAGACCCGCCCTTCGGGGACCGGGAGTTCCGGTGGGAAGAGAACCCCGAGAGGGTGAAAGCTTCGGCCCACACTCCCTCGGGGTCTCTCGCGTCTCGGCTCGCTGCGCCCACAGCTTCCAGCCCCCAGATCGCATCGCTCCCGGCTTTCAGCCACAGCGGCTCGCGAAATCCGATTTGGGGTCGCGAAATCAAGGTAGGTAGTGGAGTTGCGCAGCGAGGCGTCGGACCTTAGGTTCCTCTTCGCCGCTTCGGAGGCAACTCGGAAGCGGTACTGGGAACCCCAGTCGGTTTACCGGAAGGGCGGACCAGTTTCCTCAGATGATGCTCCTGTAAGGGGGCAACGGACGGGAGAGCCTTCGGGTTCGAAACGAACGGTCATGTGAGGGTCTCCCCGGCAACGGGGGGTTTCCGCTTCGAAAGGGGCGGGCGCTTTGACCGGGCTTCGGTTCGGTGAGAGTGAGGCTTCGGAACTGGGCTTCGGTTCGGTGAAGAGCCGACCTTCGGTACGGGCTTAGGTCCGGATCGGAGTCCGTGGCCCTTGGGCTGCGGATACTGGAGCCGGCGCAAGCTGGTTTCGGTTTGAGAACCCCGAGAGGGTGAAAGCTCCGGCCGACGCTCCCTCGGGGTTTCTCGCGCCTCGGGTTTTCGTTCCGCTCGCCGCTTCCACCTTCCAATTCCCAGCTTCCAATGTGTTTGTCCGGCGAGCGGAGCGAGCCGGTCGGGGGAGTACCGCCGAAGGCGGGGCGAGGGATCCCAGCTTGACGGCCGCCGGCTGGTGGTTCGCGAAATCCAGGTTTGGGTCGCGAAAACGTTTCAGGCTTTCAACTTGCCCGGCGAGTGGAACCGGCCTACATTCTTTTGTACTGCTTGTGAGGCAACTCACCGGCAGGGTCGGCACCACCGAGAGGCGGTACCGGGCTCTTACCGGGAGACCGGATCCTTCGGGATCTTGGAGTTGCGGTACGAGAGATAACCCCGAGAGGGTGAAAGCTTCGGCAGACGCTCCCTCGGGGTTTTTCGCGTCCCGGCTTCGTTCCCGCCGGTTTGACCGCCGGCTGCCAGGCTGCTGATCACTGGTACCTAAATCCGCCACCGCGGCGATGGTCCGCGCTACGTTGTTGCGCAAGCGGTTGGAGTGAGCGGGTCTCTGGAGGTCGTATGTTCCAGATGGTTCGCTACGTCGAAGAAGAGATCGAGCCGGGCCGGGTAGCGCCCGTGCCCACCG
>DATEVB010000214.1:0-20124 GCA_035282865.1 Acidimicrobiia bacterium
CTCATCGACACGGGCTTCCTGGGCGCCGACGTTCATGGAGAGTTCGGCTCGACGGATCTCCCTCAACTCCGCGGCCTCGTCGACCAGCAGCGATTCGGCGGCCTCCTCGGCAAGCAGTTCGAGCTCTTCGGCTTCGAGCTCATCGAGAGCCTCGTCGTCCTCATCGTCGTCATCGTCATCTTTGACGTCCAACTCCGGGTCTGCGACGTCATCGACCTCTAGGGCATCGTCGACCTCCAGGACGTCGCCGACCTCTAGGACGTCGTCGACCTCAACCTCCTCATCGAGCTCCAGCTCGTCCTCGTCGATATCTAGGATATCGTCGTCGGTTTCTTCCTCGTCTTCGACGAAGACCTCCGATTCCTCGAGCACCTCATCCTTTCGGGCCATGTCTCCTCCGGTTCCAAAGCGGCGGGAGTATATACCTTCCCGGCGGTTCGTTTGCGACGTCCGGGGTCAGATCTTTATATTGATGGCCTTCGCCAGTATCTTCCCCTCCACCCGACCGGTGCCAAAGAACTCCCCATCGGCCTCAACCGGCCACGCCGGATCGGTCTCGAGCGTAAAACATTCCGCCGTAAATCTCCGCACCCTCGGGTCTGTGAGGTGATCACCGTTCCTGGCGCGCCACCATAGACGGGGAACGTCTCGTTTCGGGACGTTGAACACCTGCATGTCGAACAGCCCATCAGTAACGGTGGCCCGAGGCGCGATATTCCATCCGCCCCCGAAGAACTGCGCGTTGCCAAACACGACCAGCAGAGACGGCCCTTCATAGGTTCGCCGGCCCGCCACCAGGCGGATCTCCGCTTCCGGGAAACGTGGATACACCAGCGGCAGCGCCACGTGGTAGCGGGCCGACCCGAGCCAGCGTGGGAGACGTTCGGCACGTTGCACCAACGCCGCAAGTACGCCGGCATCGGCGACATTGATGAAATGCCGCTCTCCCCAGCTTCCGCGCAGTACACCGACATCGGACGGGTACACCTGGTCGCCGCTCAGGTGACGGGCGGCATCCTCCAAACGTTGCGAGATTCCAAACGTTCTGACGAAATCCGAACCTGATCCGGCCGGCAGAATACCCAGCGTGGGAGGGTGCTTCCATCGATGCTGCATCAGCGCGCCAACCACCAGGTTGATCGTCCCGTCACCACCCACCGCAACCACCCGGTCACAGCCGGCAGCTACCGCCTCGTCGATACACGCCCGCACCTCTGCTTCACCGTAGGGTGTTGCGATGTCTGCTTCGATCCGCTGGGCGTCCAGCGCCCGTCGAGTTCTCCGTTCGATCTCCCGCCGCCGGCCCGCGTAAGGGTTGGCCACGACCAGCCAGCTCATATCAAACCTCCCGCCGCCACGACGCCGCGGTCGAGCATACGGATCGCAGCGGTGCTTTGCTCGCGCAGGGTCGGTTCAGCATCCCGAAGTTGGCGCAGCAGATCCAGCAATTGCCGGCAGGTTCGCACGAAGTCGCCGGCTGCCAGGTCGTCATCGCTGAGCAAGGTCTCGAGATCCAATCCGCGGGCCCAGGCGTACACCAGTTCGGCAAGACCGGGATGGGGCCGGCGGGTCTCGGGCAGCCGTCGCTTGCGTTCTGCCCGGTGCAAGGCCTCACAACGTGCCAACACGCTGCTCCACCTTTCCTCGAGACGGGCGGTGGGTAGCCGAGCGTCCGCCTGATCCAGGCGCGGTTCGAAAACAAAGCAGGAGGCAAGGGCGGCGGTTTCCGCGGGGTCCAAACCCGTGAATACTCCCACGGCGATCGTGTCGGCCATGAGCAGATCGAGCTCGTTGTAGATGAACCGCAACCGCCGTCCTGCGGGAGTCAACTCCCATCCGTCGAGATAGCCCCATTCGCTGAGCAGGTCGAGAATTGCATGGAATTCCGCCACCAGACCCTCACCTTCGAGGGTGAGCTGATGCCGGAGGCGGGTCACTTCCCTGTCGGTCCGCTCGGCGAGGCGGGCCGCTTTGACGTGAGTCGAACGATCCGGACAGGCAGCCACCGGATGGCCGGCGGCCGGGTCGGTTCCTCCGGACTCCATCCTGTCGACCAGACTCGGCCGGAAGCCGCGCAACGCCGTAGCAGCCGTTTGCTGAAACCGGGAATCACGCGGCTGATAGGGCCTGGGGAGGGAAAGGGTTCCCAGCCGCACCGTGCCGGGATTGAGATCGCCCGATCGGAATTGGGCAACGGTTCCTTTGTCGGAAACCACCACGATCCGGGGCGGGTCGGCTCCCCGCCACTGCTTGACGACCACGTAGCGGCCCGACCGCTTTCCCCCCGGGATTTCGAGCACCTGGCCCGGCTGGAGCGTTCGCATGAAGTCACCCGCCGCCTTTTTCACTCCGGCACCGTCAGCCGCTCGCAGTAGCTCCAGGTACTCCCCGACGTCGCCCAGTTCACAACGCGCATCATCCTCCACCGCAGCAAGGCGCTTCTCCTGCGCGGCCAAAGCACGACCCAGCCGGCCGACGGTCCGGCGCCGTTGGTATTGGCCGTATGAAGCGTTCAGCAGCCGCTCCGCCTTCTCCTGCGGATAGGTGGCGACCAGGTTGGCCGCCATGTTGTAGGTAGGTCGGAAACTCGAACGCAAGGCATGAGAGCCGGCGGAGGCAATACCGGCCACCCGGTCGAACTCGATGAACCTCGAGTAGAGCACCACCCCGTAGCCCTGCGTGTCGATGCCTCGCCTGCCCGCCCGGCCGGTGAGCTGGGTATAGTCACCGGGTCGTAACACTTCGTGCGTTTCCCCGGTGAAACGTGACAGGTTCTCGAGTACCACCGTCTTGGCGGGCATGTTGATGCCCAACGACAGGGTCTCGGTCGCGAACACCACCCGGATCAGGCCTTGCAGGAACAACTCCTCGACGGTCTCCTTGAATGCGGGTACCAGCCCGGCATGGTGCGCCCCGACTCCTGCTTGCAGCAGCGAGATCCAACGCTCGTACCCGAGCACGGCGAGGTCCTGGTCGGCAAGATGGCCGGTCCGCGCCTCCGCGTACCGGCGGATCGCCAACCGCTCGTCCGGTGTGGTCAGGCTTATCCCGCCCTCCACGAGCCGGTCGGCGGCGTCCTCGCACCCGGCCCTGCTGAAGATGAAGTAGATGGCGGGGAGCATTTCTTTCGCCGCCAGGGCCGCCACCGTTTCTCCGCGTCGGGGTGTTGCATACCGGCGCCCGCTCCCCTTGCGCGAGAGGATCTTCACGATGTCCGGGTTGGGTACCGTCCGACCCTTGCGCTGCACGAGCATCGGCTCGATGATCAGACCGTCATCCGAGAACCGGTCCTTGATGGCGTAGAGGCTCTCGAGGGGAACGGGACGAGTCTCTTCCAGCACCAGAGTCGTCGGGCCTCGCCGGGCGCGCACCCAATCCGTGAACTCATCGGCGTTGGAAACTGTGGCAGAGAGGCAGACCAGCTGGATGTGGGGTGGTGCATGGATGATGACCTCCTCCCAAACTGCCCCTCGAAAGCGGTCTTGCAGGTAGTGCACCTCGTCGAGAATCACGGTGTCCAGCTCGTCGAGCGTACGCGGATCCGAGTAGATCATGTTCCGAAGCACTTCGGTGGTCATCACCACTATGGGGGCATCGCCGTTCAATGAGTTGTCGCCGGTGAGGAGACCGACCTGCTCTTCTCCGTAGGCTTCCCGGAAATCGGCATACTTCTGGTTGGAAAGGGCCTTGAGCGGGGTCGTGTAGAACGCCCGCCTGCCCCGCGCCAGTGCCAGGTGGACGGCTGCCTCCGCCACCAGCGTCTTACCCGACCCGGTGGGGGCCGCAACCACTACCGACGCTCCCGATTCGATCGCTTCCGCGGCGGACTGCTGGAAGGGGTCGGGCCGGAAAGGGAGGCTCGCCAAGAAGTCGGTCAAGCTCATTTCCGCAGAGTGAGCTTGACCAGCCAGATCGTCGCCTCGTACAACAGGTAGAGGGGAACCGAAAGGGCCAGCAGGGTCAGGGGGTCGCCGGTTGGAGTCACTACCGCACCAACCACCACGATGATCAGGACCGCCCAACGCCGCCCCTGGGCCAGTTGTCGTGATGAAACGAGGCCGGCGGCCGAAGCGGCAAACAGGAACACCGGGAACTCACAGGCGAGGCCGAAAACGAGCAGGAAGCGAAGGGTCAGAGAGATATAGCTACCGACCCCGATGATAGGTTCCAGACCACTCTGGATTCCCAACAGGAACTCCAGACCGCGCGGCAGGATGAGGTACCCGAACACAACGCCACCGGCGAACAGCACCGCCAGCGCCGACACGATCGGCACCGTCCACTTCCGTTCCCGGGTGGTGAGAGCGGGGTTCACGAAAGCCCAGATCTGATAGAGGAGCACCGGGCTGGCCAGCAGGGTTCCCCCGAAGAGGGCCAGACGCATAGCCACCGAGAATCCCTCCGTCACCTGAAACTGGGCCAGGGCGTCGCTGTTATCGATCGCCAGGCGGTAGGGGCTCTCGAGGAGCTCGAACAACCAGTCCCGCAAGAAGAAAGCAATCACCGACCCGATCGTGAGCGCCGCGGCGCTCTTGACAAGTCGCCACCGGAGCTCTTCGAGGTGCTCGAGAATGGGCTGGCGGCGCTCGTCGGTCACTCGGTTTCCTCCGGCGCTTCAAGGCGGTCCGGCGGTTTGTCGACCAGCGCTTCCTCGGGAGAGGGACCCACCACCGGGGGCGGGCCAATCCACTCGACCGATTTCTTGACCTCGTCACGGGCCGCCTTCAGCTCTCCCTTGGCTTGGTCGAAGTCGGCCTTCACCTGTTTGAAAGGCTCTTTGAGGTCGCCGACCTCCTGGTCGAGTCCCCGACGAAACTCGCCGGCCGTACGGCGGATCTCTCGGGCCCACTCACCGGCTTTGCGGGCCAACTCCGGAATCCGCTCAGGCCCGAACACCACGAGCGCTACCAGCAGGATCATGATGAGTTCGGTGAAGCTGATGGAGTCGAACATCGCGCAGGCGGCATGCTAGGAGACTGCGGCACCATACACGTCCGTGTGGCGCACAAGCAGGTCGACCGCGGCCGGGCGAGCCCGGCCGGGATTCAGGAAGTCAGCAGCCGGACCAAATCCTCTTCACCGTCGAGCCGGCGGGCAAAGGCCGCAATCTCGGCGTCGGTGATCGGGTTGTCGATGGGGGAAGGCGTTATGACCTCATAGCTGACGCCGGTGGCGAGCAGCACGTTGACGACTCGGGGGTTGGCAGGCCGACGCTGGATTATGATGCAGCTGGGGCAGGTAAACAGATAGACGCCGGATTCCTGGGTCGGGTCGAGTTCCAGGGCTAGGTCACTCGGCTCGAGTTCTACGTCTCCGCAGTGTTCGCATGTCGTCTTGATGGTGGTCATTCGGTTTCTCCGCTAACCGCTCGTACACACGGTTTATCGGTCGAAGCGGCAATCCCCTGAAGGGACTATTGGGAAATAGTCCTTGCGCACTAGCCACCGGGCCTGCCCAGATGGACGGTTTCTTCCCACCACTCGCTCGGGATGGGGCGCTAGCGGTCGCGGTAGCGGGCCAGGATACGGCCTCGCAGATCTTCCAGGGCCGCCCCGGTCTCGGGTCCTTCGATCAGGCGGCCATCGGTACCCAGCCGGAGGAGTAACCGTGCGGCTACCGAAGCGTCTCCGGCGGAGAACTCGATCACCATTTCCGAGCCGGAGTCCGACAACACATCGACCGGGTAGTAATCGGCCACCCACCGGGCCCGCTCACCGAGTCCGATCGTGGCCCGGACGTCGTCTTCCGACGGTGTGTAGCGGACCTCCGGCGGGGGCGGTTCCGGGGGCGGAGTGAAACTCTCGTCGGTGAGCCGCGCCTCCTGAATGCGGTCCACGCGGAACACCCTCTCCCCTCCGGCGGTCCGACAGAATCCGGACAGATACCAGTTGCCGAGCGTCGAGAAAACCGACCAGGGCTCAACCAGTCGCCGGCGGGTTTCGCCTTTTCCGAGGGACGTGTAGGTGAGCGTTACCACCCGGGCTTCGGCGACTCCCTCCCTGAGTAGCTGAACCAGGGTCGGCTCGCCGGCCAGGTCCACCACTACCGCCTCATCAGGGCGGATGCCGAAAGCCGTCGCCAGCTTGGCGACCGCTCGCTCGAGGGCTTCCGGAGCCTGGGAGGTGCTCACCAACGCCGACCCTGATGCCAATAAGCCCAGTGCCTCGGCCGGGGTGAGGCGGAGTGGTCGTGAGAAATACTCGGCCATGTCGACGATCACCTCATCGTTTTCGACATAAGCCACCATGAGGTCGCCGGGTCCGTAGCCGGGCAGTCCGCAGACGAAGACCAGATTCAAATCCTCGAGCAAATCACGCTCCGTGTAACCGAATCGTCCGCACACCTCGGCAACGCTGGCACCCTGGTTGGCGATCACCCAGGGGACCATCGACAGGATGCGGGTAAGGCGCCGGGCGGTTTTGCTCATCGCTTCCCACCTCTGACCAACTCGACCAATTGGGAGCGCAGTTCCGGCGGACCGATGATTTCGGCATGGTCCTCGAACGCCAACAACCAGCCGATGAACGCAGCCGGATTGGCCACGTGAATCCGGGCCTCGAGGCTTCCGTCGGGTTGTTCCGTCGCCGGCTCTGCCAACTGGCGTCTGGCCCACCAGGCGACGTCGGCGTCGAACCGGACGACGGCTTCCAGGTCCTCTTCGCCGGCTTGCCAGGGCAGGGAAGGCAGGGCGTCGCGAAGGCGGAACCCGTCCGGGCGCTCGAACGCCTGGGATGGACCCTCGACGGAGTAGTGCGACCCACGGTCCACCCGATATGCCCGGACCTCCCCGTGCTCGGCACCGACCAGATACCAGTGGCCGCGCTGGTGCAGCAAGCCATAGGGATGCACCCGACGCGAGCGACCGCGGTACGCAAAGCCGAGCACCCGCCGTTCGGTGATGGCCTGGAACACCACTGCCAATGACTCGGCCGACTCGCCCAGGTCTGCGGCCAGCGGCTCCCCGGCTCCCGACATCGCGCCGCCGCCCAACTTCAGCAGCGCCTCCGGTCCGGAGGGTTGCCCTCCCAGCCGCACCACCTGTGCGGACAGCCAGAGAGCAGCCCGCTCCTCGTCGGTCAAGCCGGGATCGGGAAGTTCGTACTCATCACGCGGAACGACGTAGCCAAACTCAACCTCCCAGGCGTCGGTAGGGCGCAGCTCGACGGGGATACCCATGGTGCGGAGAAGATCTTTGTCCCGCTCGAACATCCTCCGGAACGCCTCATCGTTGTCCTGGTCGTATCCGGCCACGGTCAGGCGGATCTCGTCGGCTGAGACCGGCCGGCCGATGGTTAGCAGGAAGGCCAGGAGGTTGAGGAGACGTTCGACGACACGTTTCATTGCATGACTCAGTGTATGGGGAGGTGGATCTCGCGAGAAGGACCATGACGAGCGGCCACCGGGACTCCCCGTCGGTTGGTGGGAACGGACCCCTCTCCGCCTTCGGCGGTGCTCCCCCAACTTGCCCCTTTGCTCGCCGGGGGAGAAACTAGAGACTGTTGATGAGCTTCTGCACTCGCTCATCGGTGGCCTTGAACGGGTCCTTGCATAGCACCGTCCGCTGGGCCTGGTCGTTGAGCTTCAAATGGACCCAGTCCACAGTGAAGTCGCGCTTCTTGGCCTTGGCGGCCTTGATGAATTCTCCGCGGAGTCGCGCCCGGGTCGTCTGGGGTGGCCGCACGACCGCGTCATCGATCGCCTCGTCCGTGACCACCCTGTCGACCAGGCCTTTCCGCTGTAGCAGGTAGAACAGGCCCCGGTCCTGGTTGACGTCGTGATAGGAGAGGTCCAGCAACGCGATCCTCGGGTCGGAGAGCGGCAGATCCGACCGAGCTCGATACCGATCGATGAGCCGGTATTTCGCCACCCAGTCGACCTCCCGCTCAAGGGTCATGGGGTCCTTCTCCAATCCGGACAGGAGATGCTCCCACATCTCAACCGCTTGCTGCACGGCAGCCGGGAACCCGGGACTGCGGCTATACCGAATCGCCCGATCGAGATACTCCCATTGGATGTCGAGAGCCGACAATTCCCTTCCGTTGGCCAAGCGGATCTTGCGGCGGCACGAAACGTCGTGGCTGATCTCCCGGATGGCACGAATCGGATTCTCCAGGCTGAGATCGCGGAAGACCACGTCGTCCTCGATCATCTGCAGCAATGCGGCCACCGTTCCCAACTTCACGTACGTTGCGTACTCGGACATGTTGGAATCCCCGGCGATCACATGCAGACGGCGATAACGTTCGGCGTCGGCGTGCGGCTCGTCTCGGGTATTGATGATGGGCCGGCTCCGGGTCGTCGCCGATGAGACACCCTCCCAGATATGCTCGGCTCGCTGGGCAATGCTGTACACGGTGCCGCGGGCCGTCTGCAGCAACTTGCCGGCTCCCGTGAAGATCTGGCGGGTCACCAGAAAGGGAATGAGCGTGTCGACGACCCTCTGGAAATCGCCGTGCCTTCCCACCAGGTAGTTCTCATGACACCCGTAGGAATTGCCGGCTGAGTCGGTGTTGTTCTTGAAGAGGTAAATCTCTCCCCGGATCCCTTCCTCAGCCAGGCGCTCTTCTGCCGACGCCACCAAGCCCTCGAGAATGCGCTCCCCCGCCTTGTCGTGCACCACAACGTCGTAGATGCTGTCGCATTCCGGGGTGGCGTATTCGGGGTGGCTCCCCACGTCGAGGTAGAGACGGGCTCCGTTCTCCAGGAAGACGTTCGAGGATCTTCCCCAGCTCACCACCCGCCGGAAGAGATAGCGTGCTACTTCGTCGGGGCTGAGGCGACGCTGGCCGCGCAGCGTGCAGGTCACCCCGTATTCGTTTTCGATGCCGTAGATCCTGCGCTGCACCGCCCCAGGGTACCCCGGCTCGATTCTTGGTCGCCTTTATCCCGGAGATACCACACAATGGCGGGCATGGAATCGAGCTTCGTCCTCCTCGCCAGGGTCGGCGGCCCCAATCAGGCCATGCTTCTTCGGGCACGTCTCAACTCCGAAGGGATCGAGGCTCGCCTGAGCGGCGAGGCCCTGGGCCCGTACCGGCTCAATGTCGGCGCTATGGCCGTCACGGAAATCTGGATACCGCCCGATCGAATGGAAGAGGCCCGCCTCGTCCTCCTGGCGGCGGATGTCGACGCCATTGTTGCCGAGGTGGAGCCGCTCGGGCGCGGGCCGTCGGCGCACCTCATCCGGTCGTGGATGTGGTGGCTGGTGGCGGTCATCCTGGTTGGGGTGGTCGGGTACGCCCGGGTCCTGGTAGTAGGTTCGTGAACCCGTTTGCTGTTGGGTCAGCCGTTCCCCAAGGCCGCGGCGATCTCATCCTGGCTGAGGCGGCGGAAGGTGCGCCGTTCAGTTTGCCGATCTAGCACCGCAGCTTCCCAACCGTCGATCTGTCTCTGCTCAACCTGCTTGAAGGCGTCTGCAACCATCTGGATGGTGGCGGTCAACGAGGCCGGATCCTCATAGCGTCCGGCCAGATTGGACGTCAGGATGTCGGCCTGACCGCCGATCGCGCAGAACCAGCGTTCGTCGTAGAGGGTCCCGTCGTAGGTCACCTTGAACAGCTTGTTGCTATCCCCGTTTAGGCCAACTTCAACTACCAGTATCTCCACCTCGTAGGGTTTGATCTCGTGGGTGAAGATGTTGCCGAGAGTCTGGGAAAACGCGTTGGCCAGCCCTTTGGCAGCGACGTCGGGTCGCCCGTACATGTATCCCTTGAGGTCGGCGTGCCGGATCCCTGCCACCCGGAGAGCCTCGAATTCGTTGTACTTGCCGACGCCGGCGAAGGCGATCCGATCGTAGATCTCGCTGATCTTGTACAGGGTCCGACTGGGATTCTCTGCGAGCAGCAACACCCCTCCGACGTATTCCATAGCGACGATCGAGCGCCCCCGGGCAATGCCCTTCCGGGCATACTCCGCCCGATCCTTGACGAGCTGCTCGGGCGGAACGTAGAACGGGATGCTCATCGCACTGCCTCCAGAGCCGCCGAGGAGATAGCGCCCACCTGATCTTCCGGCACTTCGCGATAGCCGGCCGAGGTCACGGTCACGACGTTGGGGAAGATTCCCCGCTGAATATCGGGCCCTCCGGTGGCCGTGTCCTCCTCTGAGGCGGCGATCAAAGCCTGGATCGCCACGTTGAGGGCGGTGGGTTCATCGAAACCTTCGCGGTAGGCGCCTCGCAGGAATGACTTGGCATCTCGTCCCCCTGTGCCGGTAGCCCCGAAATCTTGCTCCTCGTAGCGTCCGCCGACAACGTCAAATGTGTACAGGCGGCCCTCCCGGGACGCTTCGTCGAAACCGGCGAAGAGCGGTACGACCACCAGTCCCTGGAACACCATCGGGAGCTGAGAGCGGACCATCCGGGCCAGGTAGGTAGCCTTGCCGTCGAGGCTCAACCGTGTTCCTTCGAGCTTCTCATAGTGCTCGAGTTCCGTCTGAAACAAGCGGACCATCTCGACTGCCAGACCGGCGGTACCGGAGATGGCAACCGTTGAATAGTTGTCGGCTTGAAACACCTTCTGGATCCGCCGGTGAGCAACCAGGTGCCCTTCGGTGGCTTGCCGGTCGCCGACCATCACCACCCCGTCGGCATACCGGAGTGCCAGCACCGTTGTGCCTTCCGGTGCTTGCACCGACCCCACCGCCCCGCTTCCCTTCCATTCGGGGGCGAGGTCGAGCGACCGGAGGAGGTCGGTGAAGCTCGTACCCGGCGATGGGGCGACGGCCGGAAGCCCCCCCGTAAACCGGTCGACGCTCATTGCCCGCCCTTCTGAACGTAGTTCTTCACGAATTCTTCGGCGTTCTCTTCCAGCACCTCATCGATCTCGTCGAGCAGCTCATCAATCTTCTCGGTCGTCGGGTCATCCGTCTGGCGAAATGCAGGTTGCGAGGCTCCGGACTCAGCTTCAGTTCCCTTCCGCTGGACTCTCTTCCGCTCCTGTTCGGCCATTGCTACCTCCTAGCGCTCGAACCAATCCGGCCGCATCCGCAGCCTGCTCGAGCACGGTATCAACACGTTCTTTGGTCCCCCTCAGCGGCTCCATCATAGGCACCCGCTTCAAGGTATCTTCCCCCACGTCGAACACCAGCGAATCCCAGTTGGCGGCAACCAGCGACTGGGAAAACCGGGATACACAGCGTCCCCGGAAATAAGCACGGGTCCGTTCGGGCGGCTCGGCGACGGCCGACTCGATTTCCTCGGCGGTGAACAACCGCCGCATCGAACCCCGGCCGGCCAATCGGTAATACAAGCCTCGCTCCGGGTCTACGTCGTGGTACTGGAGATCCAGCGCCCGCAGCTTCGAGTCGTTCCATGGCAAGCCGTCTCGCTCCCGATATCCTTCGAGTATCCGAAGTTTGGCCGCCCAATCGAGCCGGTCCGCCAGCCGGGCCGGATCTTTTTCGAGATCGGCCAAGATTCCCTCCCAGAGGGCCAGCACCCGGTCGTACACGGGATCGGGGGCAACCAGTTCCGAGTATTTCGTCAGCCACTCCAGGTACTGCCACTGCAGGTCGATAGCGGTTGCCGATCCTCCATCTTCGAGTGACAGCGGCAGCCGGAAGTCGAGGTCGTGGCTGACTTGCCACGTGGCCGCCACCGGGTCCAGGAGGGCCACCGGGTCGGGCAGCGCCCCATCTTCGAGAGCTGCCAGGAAGAGCGCGGCCGTCCCCAACTTCACGAAGGTCTGCGACTCGGACAAGTTGGCGTCGCCGATGATGACGTGGAGACGCCGGTACTTCACGGGGTCGCCGTGCGGTTCGTCGCGCGTATTGATGATGGGGCGTTTCAAGGTCGTTTCCAGGCCCACTCGTTCCTCGAAAAAATCTGCCCGCTGGGTCAGTTGGAAGGGAACGTCGGGCCGGCCGTTCTCGGCTCCGACCTTTCCCGACCCTGTGAAGATCTGCCTGGTCACGAGAAACGTCGTGAGATATTGGATGATGTCGGCGAATGGCGTCGCCCGCGAGAGCAGGTAGTTCTCGTGAGCCCCGTACGAATTGCCCTTCCCGTCGCTGTTGTTCTTGTACAGACCGATCCGCTGCCCAACCTCGAGCAGGGTTCCCGCTGACGCCCCCGCTCTGGCCATCACCACTTCCCCCGCCTTGTCGTGGAGAGCAGCTTCAAGTGGATCGAAGCATTCCGGCGTCGAGTACTCGGGGTGGGCGTGATCGACGTAGATACGGGCACCGTTGGACAGAACCACGTTGACGAGCGCACTGTCGTAGTCGGCTACGGTCGCCCCCTCGATCCCAAAACCCCTGGCGTCCCGCCCCGGGGACTCTTCCTCGAAGGACCACTGCACCCGGGCGCGGTCCCCGGCATAAGAGTTCACCACCTGCCCGGAGGCGATCGCCGGATTGAAGTCCCGCTGGTTCCGGACCGAGATGCCATACTCAGTCTCGGTTCCGCAGACTTTGTGGACGGTCACGATCAGAGGTACTGGCCGGTGGTGATGGCTTCGATCGACTTACCTTCCGTTTCGCCCTCGATCAACGTCCGCACGTAGACGATTCGCTCGCCCTTCCTGCCCGATATCTTGGCCCAGTCATCCGGGTTGGTCGTGTTGGGTAAGTCCTCATGTTCGGTGAATTCTTGTTTGATGGCGGCCAGTAGGTCACCGATCTTCAGACCCACCGGCCCGCCGGCGATCTCACGCTTGATCGCGTCCTTCTTGGCCCGCCGGACGATGTTTTCGATCATGGCACCACTGGAAAAGTCCTTGAAGTAGAGGACCTCCCGGTCACCGTTGGCATAGGTGACCTCCAGGAATCGATTCTCGTGATCCATCGAATACATCAACTCGACGGTTGCCTCGATCATCTTTGCGATCAACTCATCCGTGCCACCCGCCGCGGCCACTTCGTCCTCGTTGAGCGGTATGTCATCGCCAACGTAGATGCCGAAGATCTGGAGGGCGGCCTCGGCATCGGGACGGCTGATCTTGATCTTCACATCGAGACGGCCGGGCCGCAGGATGGCCGGGTCGATGAGGTCCTCCCGATTCGAAGCTCCAATGACGATGACATTCTTGAGGCTCTCGACCCCGTCGAGTTCCGAGAGCAACTGCGGGACGATAGTCGACTCGACGTCCGACGAGATCCCGGTGCCTCTCGTCCGGAACAATGAATCCATCTCGTCGAAGAAGACGATGACCGGCACGCCCTCATCGGACTTCTCTTTGGCGCGCTGGAAAATCAGCCTGATCTGGCGTTCGGTCTCGCCCACGTATTTGTTGAGCAGTTCCGGTCCCTTGATATTGAGGAAATAGGACCTGGCATCCTCACGGCCCATCCGGTGCGCCACGGCCTTGGCCAGGCTGTTGGCCACCGCTTTGGCAATGAGCGTCTTGCCACACCCGGGCGGTCCATACAGGAGGACACCCTTGGGGGCGTCCAGACGGTAGCGATCGAACTTGTCTTTATGCACATAGGGCAACTCCACCGCGTCACGGATCGTTTCGATCTGGTTCCGCAAGCCGCCTACCTGCTCATAGGTAACGTCCGGCACTTCTTCGAGCACCAACTCCTCGACCTTGGGCCGCACGATCTTTTCGAGCACCAACCCGGTCCGAGAATCGATTCGCACATGGTCGCCGGCTCGAACGGGCTCCGCCGCCATGGGGTCGGATAGCTCAACCACCCGCTCCTCGTCGGCGTGGGCGAGCACGAGAAGGCGACCATCTCCGAGGTGTTCTTTGACGGCCGCCACTTCGCCGGTTTGCTCGAAGTTGCGCACATCGATGAGGTTCATCGACTCGTTCAGGAGGACCTCCTGACCCACCTGAAGTTTCTTGACTTCAATGCTGGGTTGAGCGTTCACCCGGAGCTTGCGACCGGCTACCATCACGTCGACCGTCCCGTCTTGGTTGACACCCAAGATCGTCCCGAAAGCGTTGGGTGGCGCCGAGAGCTTCTCGACTTCTTCACGCAGAACGGTCAACTGCTGTCGTGCCTCCTCGAGCACTGCAGCCAATTTCTCGTTTTGGGCGACGGCTTGTGACAACCGGCCTTTCGTCTCAGCAAGTCGTCCCTCCAGTGTCCGCATCCTGATCGGTGCGTCTTGAAGTCGACCTCGCAGCACAACCAGCTCCTCTTCGAGTGAGCGGGCTGCAGTTCGAAGCGCGGTGATCTCTTCACGCTGTGCGGAGTGTTGGTCTTCAGGGGTCATTGCTCACCTCGAGCGGCAGAGTTTCAGTATACGAACGGTACGGGACTTCACCAGGGAGTCTGGCCGAATCGCGTGAAAGACCACCCTCTCGCTAACATTCGCGGTCGCTCACATTCAATTGCCGACAGGAGCACACCATGAAGGTATGGATCGATCAGGACCTCTGCACCGGTGATGGGCTATGCGAAGAAATCGCGCCCGACGTCTTTGTGCTGCTCGACGACGGGTTGGCTTATGTGCGAGAAGGGGCCAAGATCTTCGCCGCCTCGGAGGGGAACGAGGAGGGCGCCGCCGGCGTGGCAGTAGTTCCGGCCGGTCAGGAAGACCTGACCATCGAATCCGCCGAGGAATGCCCCGGCGAGTGCATCTTCATCGAACCGTAAGAGGTTCGAGGTCAGAAGCTGGAAGTTGATGGTCGGAGAACCTTCAGCTTCGCAACGCCGGTCAATCCGAGGTTCCCGCGACGAACCTTTGACCTCGCATTGGCCCGCCGTCAGGTCTGCAACACTTTTCTCGCCACCGTGACGAACCCGGTGTGTCCGACCATGTGGTGGTCCGGCCGAACCGAACGACCTTCCACGTTCCAGGTCCGAAGCAATGTCTCGAACGAGGTGAGCTCGATGAACGATCCGCTTGCCCGGAGCGTCTCGACCGTCTGCTGCATCTGGGGCACCGTCGGCACGTAAGCGCAGAAGACTCCGCCGCCTTGCAGCGAATCGGCCGCGGCATCCACGACGTCCCAAGGCTGCGGGAGATCGAGCACGATTCGATCAGGCTGCACCCCGGCCACCATCTCCTCGACGTCGCCGACCCGGAGCTCCAAGCTGGGCGGCAAGCCGCCGAAGAAGCGCTCGATGGCCCGGCGGGCGTGCTCGGCGTGATCTTCCCGGCGATCGACGCTGACCACGTGCCCGTCCGGGCCGACCGCCCGCACCAGGGCCATCGTCAAGGCCCCCGAACCCGTGCCGGCTTCGAGGACCCGCGACCCGGGGGCGATGTCCCCGTATACGAGGATCGGTCCAATGTCCTTCGGGTAGACGACCTGCGCCCCACGTTTCATTTTGAGGATGTAGTCGAAGAGACGCGGGCGAAGCACGGCCAGCCTGCTTCCCTTCTCGGTTACAACCGAGCTGCCCTCCCGGGCACCGATGACCTCGGCATGGGGCAACCGACCGAGATGCGAGTGGAACTCGGCTCCCTCTGTGAGCCGGATCAGGTAGTACCGACCCTTGGTGTCGATCAGGAGGCAGTCCTCGCCCGGAGCAAGCGGATCGCTCATGAGTTTCGCCGTTCCGGTGGCCGGACAGCCCGCCAACGCACCCGACAAAAAGCACAGACGTCGCCGGTGGTTGGCCTTCCGCATGACTGACAGGAGCCCAGCGTCGGTTTGTCGCTCGCTTCGAAATGGCCGGCGCCCCGTTCGAGGAACCCGAAGAGAAAATGTTGCTTGATGCCGGCAGATTGTTCCTCGAGCACATTCAGGCGCTCTTTCAAACGGTTGATCGTGTTACCGGCGACCATCGGGCACTCCTCTACTTCGTATTCGATGCCCCGCAGGACCGCGTAGGCTGCCGTTTCGCGCTCCGCCACCCGGATCAGCGGCTTGACTTTTCTCGCCAGACCCTCGATGGCGGGCAGTACGGGAGCCTGCCTGGCCAGGTACTCGGTGTTCCATTTCAGGACGTTGCCCAACAAGGTGGCCGCCTCGTCATCCAGGTTGTGACCCATGACGAGAACGTCGTAGCCGGTGGCGGCCTCGTTGAGGAGATACCGCTTGGAAAGCCCGCACACCGAGCAGGCGCGGCGGCTTTGCGTTGCAGCCGCCTGTGGGATCGAGAACCCGTAGTCGACGGGCAGGTCGACGATACTGAGCGCAAGATCGCGCTCTGCCGCGAACCTCTGGGTCAGCTTCAGGCTGTCGGCGCTGTAGTCACCGATACCCAGATGCAGGTACACACCGTCCACCTGGTAGCCGAGCTGGGTGAGGATGTCCCACAGCGCCAGGCTGTCTTTACCTCCTGACACCCCCAGGACGAGGCGATCCTCCGGCCCGAACATCTCATAATCGTGAATGGTGCGGGCTACCTGACGTTGCACATGCTCGACAAAGTGGTCCGGACAGAAGGCGACGTTGTGACGCCTTATCTCCACTGCGGCACGTTGCTTGCAGACGCGACAGTTCACGGTCTACGCCCCGCCGGAGATCACCGGGCGCAACTCGATTGTGTCGTCGGCATCGACTCTGTCGCTACGGGTCAGCAATTCGTTTCCTCTGATCACCAGAACTGATTCAGGCACGATATCCAGGTGTTCGAGAAGCTCCCGAACGCTGCCCGGTCCCTCCACCACCACTTCCCGCTTCGGGTGGCGCAAGATGACGTTCATGAGAACAGCAGGGATCCGAAGCTGATCGCAAGGGTGAGCACCATGGCGATGACCACCAGCCAGACAACTACCTTAACGAACCTATCGTTGCGCATGACCCATAACTCTAAGACGCCTATCCTGCTTTGCATGAACCTGCTACAGCGTGGGTTGGCCAACAGCTTCCGGGGGTTGCGAACCGGTGACGGGAATCTTCTCGTGCTCGGCGCCGCCATGCTCTTGGTTGCCTGGTGGCGTTCGTCGAAACCATCCCGGACTCAGGTGTACAAGAAGAAGCTCCGGCCGGGCGACGCAGTGACCATCCGATTCACGCCACCGGTCAACCACCGCTGACCGGTACATCGGTTTCTATGCCTTGAAAACCTCGATGATCGCGGCGCCCTTCTTGCCGCGCCGCCTGCCGATCAGAAATGCCGCGACAATGACGGCCATCACGACCACCGCGATCACGACGGCCTTTTCCTGGACGCTCTCCTTGGTCTCGACGAGTGCTTGCTCGATCTGTCGAGCCTTGGCTTCGATATCAGCTCGTTCCACCATCAGCGGGTCGCCCTCCAAACGACGATACCGGCCGCACCGGCCGCCACGAGCGCCGAGGTGAGCAGCGCCAGGGCGGTCCACAATCCACCTTCGGGAAACACCTCGATCAGGAACCGCATACCGGCCGTCGCCAAAAGGATCACTCCCAGAGAGATCAGCATCCCGGCGCCTACACTCAGACCGGCAACCTTGCCGAGTCGCTTAGCCGGTTCGAGGGTCTCCTGGCGTAGGTACTCCTTCGACAGCTCAACCAGCTCTGCAGCCAGCTGGGGCAATTCGTTCACATTGCTCATGTCGCGTTTCTCTCGCTCTCGACTCCGTGAGGCTACCACCGCCGCTTTGTGGATCATGGTCGCCACCGTCCCGGAGTAGGGTGTTGGCGCCATGGGACAACAGGGTAAGCACAGGGAAATGGGGCTGAAGCACGATTTCAACACGGTCTGGATCGGCCAGACCATCTCCCTCTTCGGCGACTACATCGCTTACCTGACCATACCCCTGTTCCTGAAGGAACTGAGCGAAAGAGCCTTCGACTTCGGGCTGATCTCCGCCGCCGAAAACATCCCCACCCTGCTCTTCGGACTCCTGGGCGGGGTCCTGCTCGACCGGTTTCGGCTCAAGACCGTTTTGGTCATCGGTGATCTCTTACGCGCGGCCGCCTTCATAGTGCTGGCCGTCTCATCAACCAGCCCGGAGTTCCAGGTTTGGATGCTCCTCCCCTTTTCCTTCCTCGTGGGCAGCCTGGCCGCGTCTTTCAATGCGGGTCTGCAGTCTTTCCTCCCGGCCGTGGTCGCTCCGCGTTGGCTGGCGACCGCCAACAGCCGCCTCTCCCTCTCCCAACAACTGGCCTTCTTACTCGGTCCCATCACCGGCGGGTTGCTGGTGGTCTCCCTCGGGTTTGCCGCTGCCTTCACGTTCAACGCTCTCACATTCGTCGCGTCGGCCGCTTCGTTCTTCTTCATTCGCGCTCGTGTCGATCGGAGGCTTCCCTCCAGCGGCCGCGTTATGGCGGAGGTGAAGGAGGGATGGATGCACCTCTGGCAGGACACCCGGATCCGGCTCACGACGCTGGCGGGCTCACTGGGAAACTTCGTTACCGGATTCATCGAAGCCGCCCTGGTCTTGATCGGGGCCAGAATCCTGGGCACAGACGACCCGACTCAGCTCGGGCTCTTCGTGGTCGGCATGGGTGCCGGAGGCCTGCTCGGTGCCTTCACGGCGGCGTCCGTGATCCGGATCATCGGCATCGGAAGGGCCTTCATCGGCGGACTGTTGCTGTTCGGCACGGGTCTCTTCTCGATGACCTTCGCCGGCGACCTTCTCACCGTGGCCGCCATCCTGGTCGGCGCGTTCATGGGTTTGGTGTGGGTGAATGTGTCGATGACGACGATGCGCCAACTGTACACCCCCGCTCATCTGCTCGGCCGGGTGACCGCCACTGCCCGGGCCATCGCCTGGGGCACTCTGCCGTTTGGAGCCCTCTTCGGCACTGCGCTGGCCGACCGTATCGGGCTGCTGACGATCGTCAGGGTAGGACCGGTCTTCATCGTCGCCTTTGCCTTCTTCTTGATCTCAACGGCCGTGTGGAATGCCGAGGCCTTCAAGGACCACCGCCCGGGGTAGGTAGGATGCGGGGAGAAGGAGGATCCATGACCACTCATGAGGTGATCAACCAACCGCCTCCGCTGATCGACTACAACCCATTCACGGCCGACCGGACGCTGCAAGCGGCCCTCCATCGCCAGGGAGGGGCCTGGGCACACGATGACCTCACCTCATTCGGCACCGTGGTCGGGTCGGCTGAGGTGATCGAATGGGGTTTCCTGGCCAACACCAACCCTCCCCAACTCGTGACCCACGACCCCTTCGGGCACCGGATCGATCGCGTCGAGTACCACCCGGCCTGGCATTCGCTGATGAACCTCTCCGTTTCCCAGGGGCTGCACTCAATGCCGTGGGAGGGCAACCAGGGTGGCGGCTACGCGGCCCGGGCGGCCGGCTTCTATGTGATGAGCCAGATCGAGCAAGGGCACGGTTGTCCGATCTCGATGACCACTTCAGTCGTGCCCAGCCTCCGGTTGCAGCCGGACCTCGCTTCCGAGTGGGAACCGCACGTCTTCTCACGCACATACGATCCGTCGTTCGCACCCAGATCAGAAAAGGCGGGTGTCCTGCTGGGCATGGCCCTGACTGAGAAGCAGGGCGGATCCGACGTTCGGGCGAATGCCTCGACCGCCGCTCCCATCAACGGGGGTGGACCCGGGGGCGAGTACGCGTTGACCGGTCACAAGTGGTTCTGCTCGGCCCCCATGAGCGACGCCTTCCTGGTCCTCGCCCAGGCTCCCGACGGGCTTTCCTGTTTCCTCCTCCCCCGATGGACGCCGGGTGGTGAACAGAACACGATCACTCTCCAGCGGCTCAAGGACAAGCTCGGCAATCGCTCCAACGCCTCCAGCGAGATCGAGTTCGACAACGCGTGGGGACGAATGGTCGGTGAAGCGGGGCGGGGCGTTCGAACCATCATCGAGATGATCAACCACACCAGGCTCGACTGTGTCATCGGGTCGGCGGCCATCATGCGCCAGGCGGTGACCCAGGCCGTTCATCACAGCCGCCATCGGAAGGCATTCGGACACGTGCTGACAGACCAACCGTTGATGCAGAACGTGCTGGCCGACATGGTCGTTGAATCAGAGGCGGCCACGTTGCTGATGATGCGCCTGGCAGGTGCTTTCGACCGGAAGGAAGACGAGTTCGAGGCTTCGTTCATGCGGATAGCCACCTCGGTCGGGAAGTTCTGGGTGTGTAAGCGAACCCCGATGCTGGCGGCGGAGGCACTGGAGTGCCTGGGTGGTAACGGCTACGTCGAGGAGTCGATCATGCCGCGCTTGTACCGGGAGAGTCCGGTCAACTCGGTGTGGGAAGGCTCCGGCAATGTCATTGCCCTCGACGTCGTACGGGCTCTGAACCGGGCCCCCGATTCGTTGGAAGCATTCCTGGCGGAGACCGACCTGGCGGGCGGAGCCGATGCCCGG
>DATEVB010000215.1:0-10765 GCA_035282865.1 Acidimicrobiia bacterium
GATAGCTCACGCGTCGCAGTTGGAGCCGATCATCACCTATTAGAGGCGACGGCCGCACCGCCGTCACGAATCGCCGATCTCCAGTCACGAGCGAATGGGTTCAGATCCCGTCCGGTGGAGCACCCCGGCCGCAGATCCACAGCAGTAGAGGCCGGAGGGCTCCGGCGGCTTTGCACAACGAAGGGGCCCGCCAAGGGCCCCCTCGTTATTGCCTTGATAGTCCGACCGCTCAGGCGGTGGTGGAGGCCTTCGTCGCGGCCGGCTTCTTGGCGGCGGTGACGGCTTCTTGGACGGCCTGCTTCTTGGCCGCGGTGGTGGTCTTCTTGACGGCCGGCTTCTTGGCCGCGGTGGTGGTCTTCTTGACGGCCGGCTTCTTGGCCGCCGTCGTGGCTTTGGCGGCCGGCACCACAGGCTGGGCCTTCTCGGTTGTCGGACGGAAAGACGACCGCCAGTTGCTCAGCATGTCATCGAGCTGCTCGCGCAGCTTTCCAACATGCTCCTGGATCTGGTCGAAGTCCACCCTGGCGCCGATGTCCTCGACGAATTCCTCGACCGCGGTGCGGTCGGTGATCTTGGTGACGACCTTCTCGCCTTCCTTGGCCCAGAGGTCATACTCCTTGCCGAGGCCCTCGGTGAGCTTGCCGCTCATTTCGGTGACCCGCTCCGACAGCTTGCGAGCTGCGACGACGGGGGCACCCACGGCTGCGTAAAGCACCTTCTTGGTCGTGTTGACCATCATTCCACTTCCTCCTTTGCTCCGGACTGAACGAATGTTCGGTATATGTCCAGGAGCACTTGTTTCTGGCGTTGATTCAATTGTGAGTCCGTTTCCACTGCCTCGACGACGGTCGGCGGACTGAAACCTTCTTCGAGCAGACCGGCCCTCGAGTAGAGCGACTCGGCCTGGATGGAGAGGCCCCGGGCGATCGACTTGAGAATCTCGGCAGACGGCTTGCGAAGACCCCGCTCGATCTGGCTGAGGTAAGGATTCGAAATCCCCGCCTTGTCCGCCAGCTTGCGCAGCGAGAAATTGGCCCACTCACGCTGCTGCCTGATGAAGGCGCCGAGATCGGTGCCCTTCTTCTCTACTTTCTCGTCTTGCTTCGCCACCCTTAGCAGTATATTGCGGAGTGCTAACTATTGCAAGCAGCGAGTCGGTTCTAGCTCTAGCCAGAGGATTCGAGCGCATGGCGCTGGAAGGCGAGGCCAGAACGGACGTGATCAGTCCTGTTCGAAGACGCGAGCCAGATCCTCGAGGAAGTCTCCCTCTAGGCCGGAGTCCCGGTCGAGCATCAATCCACCCGAGGCCGGCCAGGTGTGCAGGCACCAAGGGCAGAAGTGCTCGCCGTTTTCGAGGCGCACGGCGTCACGGGCCGTACAGCGCGGACAATCAGTCGCAACGGGCACGTTGGTTGATTCTGGCCGATTTGGGCTGCCAATAGCGAACCGACCGGCCGCTCAGAAGATGCTGGTCCGCTCGCGGAGCATGGCATCAAGGGCTTCCTGTACCAACGCTCTGACCCGTTCGGCGGTCTCCAGCACCGTCAGCCGGTCCGGCCGGTCGGTGGCAGGTCCTACCTCGATCGGCTCGAGAAACCGGATCTGCCATCTGACGGGGAGCGGGATGGGATTGAGCCACACCGCGATCTCGTCGACTCGCTGCTGCGGGAACACCAACCGGACGAGTTGGGCCAGCCGTTTGGACGTGAACAAGGCCGGGTGGACCTCCTCGGAACCCAGGACGGCAACCGGGATGATGGGGGCGCCGCTGCGCATCGCCACCTTGACGAAGCCGCCTCGACCAAATCGCTGCAGCCGATAGGCATCCGATCCGGCTTTCTGGAAACCTTGCACGCCCTCCGGAAACACGCCCAGCAGATGGCCGTTTTCGAGCACCCACATGGCATCTTCCTTCGCTGCGTAGGCGGCGCCCGATTTGCGGTATAGATGCGAGTAGGTGGGCACCATGTTGAAGATCTCAGTGCCGATGACGCGTACCCGGCGGGGGAGGGGAGCTTCATTCGTGACGGCCAACTGCAGCATCATGGCGTCATACGGAAGGGCGGCTCCTCCGTGGTTCGAGGCGAGCACCGCCGCACCGTCCATGGGCACATGCTCCAGACCCTGAGTCTCGACCCGGAAGTAGTCGAAGTACAGGTAGTTGCCGAGATGCCAGAGCATCTCCGCTATCACCGGGTCCAAACCGAGGGCATCGATGTCGTAGGAGGCCATGTGCAGATGGCGGATCAGCGCAGGCCACGTCTCGAAACCAAGTGCGCCGGTAGCCGGAATAGCCAGATCCGAGATGTTGGTTCCTCCGTGCAGGGCGCACAGGTCGTGGCCGCCGACCGGGGGGAGGCCACAGCGGAACTCCTCTGTGGTGACAAAGTTGCAGAAGCGCTGGCGATCGACCAGCAGTCCGAGCCGGTGGCGGGTTGCTCTGCGACGCTCTTCTCCGCGCATCCCGCCGGACTGGTGGGCCTCTGCGCCGGGTTCCCCGGAAGGCGGTTCGCTGGCCTTGAGTCCCCGGGCAACCGACTCCACCAGTTCCAGCTTGCTCATCGACGACCGGCCGCGGACGTCCAGGGCTCGGGCCAGGGACCGGAGTTCTTGCACACCCAGGCGGTTGAGGATCTCGTTCATGATGCCTACCCGGATTTCTGGACGGGTGATCGATCGTAGGTAGCCATTACCAGCCGGCGGCAATTCAATCTCGGCTCGAAACCGAGCGATTCGCCCATGAGCCTGGTGTCCGTCACCCGCCCGTACTTGATGAGGCCGACCAGATGCCGCGGAAGCGAGGCACGGAATGGGCGAAGTACCCGCATGGCATATTCGAATTGGCGGGCAGGCAATCGTTGGTTGATCCGCTTCCCGAGACGAAGGACGCCACTCAGGTAGAGCTGCCCTTCGCAGCCGATGTTGAAGGTCCCGGCTGTGGGATGGTCGATGGCGTGCTCCAGCGCCCGGATGGCGTCGTCCTCGTGCACGAACTGAAGACGCGGATCGCTTCCCAGCAGGGTGGGGACGGCCGGGAGTCGAAGGTAACGGCTGAGTGGGTTACCGATGGTGGCTCCGACGATCGGATTGAACCGCAAAACGGTGAAGGTGACATGGCGAAGCTCGTCCTCGAGTTGCGATACCGACGACTCCACCTCACGAAGGCTGCGTTCATAGCGAGTGAGGCGGGCCGGAGTCTTGGTGGACTCGCCAACCACCGACGGGTTGCGGGGCCCCGAGCCGTACACGGCCGCATCAGACTTCACGATCACACTCTGTACGTCGGGGAGACGTCCAATCGCTCCGAACAAGGCTTGTGCACCCAGGACCACGCTCGATTGGAGGTGATCGGGGCCGAACAGGGCGGACCGATCGAGTGTCTGGAGGTGCACAACGGTGGTCGGTCGGACGGAGATGACGTGTTCGGCGAACTCGAGCACATCGAGGCTCGACAGGTGGAAGTCCGATGCAAACTCGATGGACGGGTCAATTTCGTCGACTGCGAATACTTCGGTATCGGCCCGGGACTCGAGGCTGCGGACCAATCGCCCTCCCACCCACGACGATGCTCCCGTGACCAGGATCCTGTGCATGCGCGCAGTGTAGGCGGGGCGGCGCCCGCCACTTCTGGGTACCATCCCGACATGGAAGCGCTCTTGCTCGAGTTCGGTGCAAACGGTGCTCCGAGCGGATTGTGGAGTTGGCGGACGAATTGGTCGAAGATCCCCAGTGCCGGCTGGTCTTGGCTGGCGTGGATCCGGGTGGTCTGGTCCTGGTTACCATCTGGGAGACACACATGGTCGGCGAGGTTGGGGTCGGGCCGGCAAGTTTCGCCATGGATGGTGTTCGGTTCCGGCTTCTGACGGTGGTCGATCCCCGAAATCCGGCCGGGATGTCCTGAACCCGTGGAGGTTGACAACATGATGGGCCGGGCTACACGCGCAGGCCGCGAGACGGCGAGATGAGTTCGATGATCATTGTGATGAAGGCAGATGCAACCCAGGAGGATGTGGATCAGGTGCTGGCCCGGCTCAGCTCGATCGGCTCGGAGGCTCATGTATCCGTTGGACAGACCCACACGGTGATCGGCGTGATCGGCGACCGCGAACGTATTCAGCAGTTGCCGTGGGAGGCCCTGTCCGGCGTTGAGCGGGCGGTGCCGGTACTCAAGCCCTTCAAGTTCGTGAGCCGCGACTTCCACGCCACCGACACGGTGATCGACGTGCGCGGAGTGCGGGTCGGTGGAGGTTCGTTTGCCGTCGTGGCCGGACCGTGTGCCGTCGAGAGTCGCGACCAGCTCTTCAGGGTTGCCGAGGCCGTCCAACAAGCAGGAGCCCACATCCTGCGAGGCGATGCCTTCAAACCGCGCACGTCACCGTATGCCTTCCAGGGTATGGGCGAAAAAGGGTTGGAGCTGCTCGCCGAAGCCCGTGACGAGTTTGACATGCCCTTCGTCGCTGAGGTGCTCGATCCCCGTGATGTGGAGCTGGTGTCCTCGTATGCGGATCTTCTTCGGGTCGGAACCCGCAACATGGCCAATTTCACGTTGCTGACCGAGGTGGGAAAACAGCCGCGACCCGTCCAGCTCAAGCGTGGCTTCACCGCCACTGTGGAGGAATGGCTCAACGCCGCCGAGTACATCTACAAAGAGGGCAACCACGAAATCGTCATGGTCGAGCGGGGTATCAGAACTTTCGAGACGTCCACTCGGAACACCCTCGACATCAGTGCGGTCCCGGTGTTGAAGGGTTTGTCCCACCTTCCGGTGATGATCGACCCGTCCCACTCCGCCGGGCACCGTTACCTGGTGGCCCCGCTGGCCCGGGCAGCCGTGGCGGTCGGAGCCGACGGATTCATGGTCGACGTGCACCACGCCCCGGATACCGCGCTGGTCGACGGTGCCCAGGCTCTGCTTCCTTCCGAGTTCGCCGCGCTGATGGATGACATCAGGAGCCTGGCGGCTGCCCTCCACCTCGAGATCTGATCTCGTGCCGGCCGCCGCCATTCTGGGAACGGGTCTGATCGGGACCTCTGTCGGACTCGCGCTGCGGGCGGCCGGATGGGTGGTGACTGGATGGGATCCAAACCAGGCTGTTCTTGCCGAGGCTCTCGCGCTGGAAGGGATTGATGCGTCGGCGGACGACCGCAACGAAGCGATCGGGCCGGCTGATCTAGTCGTACTGGCCGGTCCCCCGGGTGCGGTTGTCGCTGATCTGGCCGGGCTGGCCACCGAAGCGCTGGTTACCGACGTGGCCGGTGTCAAGCTCCCGGTGGTCCGGGCGGCCCAGCACCTGGCCCACTTCGTTGGTGGCCATCCGATGGCCGGCCGCGAACACGCCGGGCCGCACGCCGCCTCTGCGGCGCTGTTTCGGGGTGCCTCCTGGATTCTCTGCACCGATGGCGCTTCCGACGGTGATCTGACGCGGATGAGGGAGGTCGTGACGAGCTTGGGGGCGGTCCCGGTCACCATGACGGCCACCGAGCACGATGCGGCGGTTGCCGCCATCAGTCACCTTCCCCAGGTGCTCGCCTCGGCGCTCGTCGAGGTAGCTGCCTGTGACCCGCATGCGTTGGATCTGGCCGCAGGTAGCTTCCGGGACCTCACCAGGGTGGCGCTCAGCGAACCCACCTGGTGGGCGGAACTCTTGGTGATCAACGAGAGCGAGGTGCGGCGAGTCCTGGGATTGTTGATCGAGACACTCGATGGGTGGTCGGCGGCTCTCGGGGAGGGCGCCCTCGACCGGCTGTCCGGTCGGCTCCGGGAGGCGCGCCACCTCCGTCGGGCGATGGCACCGCCGGTGGTGGCGGTCGGCGTAGTGCTGGAGGATCGGCCGGGCGAACTGGGCGCGGTGGGTCGGGCCCTGGCCGTAAGCGGCGTAGACGTTCGAGATCTGCAACTCAGGCACGGACCTCACGGGGGGGGAGGCGTGTTGACCCTATCGGTGCGACCCGGAGAGGCAGAAGCGCTCAGGGTGGCACTCGCTGCGGAAGGCTTCGAACTCGAGGGGTAGCACCGACCTTCGGACCTCTTACTTCTGACTTCCTACCTCCTCACGGTCCCGGTAGTACGTCAACGATCACGTCCTGGTTGGCCTTCAGCTCTTCGGGGAGCACCTTATCGGCGGTTAGGAAGAGCGACTCGTTGCCGTGGCATGCGTCGCACGACGCGTTCTGCGGGGTGTTGCGCTGGATGTTGTGTGGCGTCGCGTAGGCGAACGTGGGCCGCGCGTCGAACTCGGGGAGCAGGTCCGTCCCATAGAACGAGAAGCTCTCCGGATCGACCGGAACGTGGCGCAACACAACGTAGCTCCACGGGCGCTGCTCGGTAGGCTCGGCATTCTTACCGACATAGAACGCCATCTCCGACGGTTCGATCCGGAAGTAGGGTGTGCCCTCATCCGACGTCTGCACGTGGCAGCTGTAGCAGTTCTTGTAATCGACCGAGTGACAGACCTGGCAGGCCAGGGTTTCCGAGTGGATCGAGTGCTGCTGATTGTCGTCGGCACCACCCTCGACATCCGGGTGGCAATCGATGCACTCGACTGCGGCATCGTCGTAGCGATGGTCCTGAGCGGGAACGTCGCCGTGCATCTCCGCATCGCCGTGACAGTCGAAACAAGCCATACCGCCCGGGTTGAAGTGGACATCGGCGGGGTATGTGCCACCCTCCGCCATCACGTTCTTGCCCTTGTACTCGTCGTTGATCCGACTTCCATGACAACCCGTGCAGGTCAAGTTCATGGGCGGCGGGTTCTTGAAGGAGTGGCCGTCCAACAAACCACCCCCGGCACTGGTCGGGCGGCTCACATGACACTGACCGCACGATGTGTGGCAACCGGAGCAGTGGTTCCCGAAGGCGAGTTCCAGTTCCGGCGACAGCTCCTCGCTGCCGGCCCGCTCGGCGAACACCGTCAGGTAACCGTCCAGCGTCGAGTGCAGGCTCATCGCATCTGTGGTGCTGATCTCGTTGTGACAGGACGAGCACGTTTCAATCGAATCCGGATCGCGGACCATGCCGGTGTGGGCTGCCTCCATGCCGCTGGCCCGGCCGTCGCCGCCGTGGCAGGCGATACAGCCGAGCTGGCCGTGTGTCGTTTCAAAGAAGGCGTCGTCGCTCACGAAAACCTGTTCCCATGCCTCCAACGGAGGCACCGAACCGCCTCAGCCCTCACCTTCGCTGAGGGTTTCGCCGGCGAAGGGTTCGACCGCCAGGGCTTGCAGAGTGGCCTGGTCCGTATGGCAGGTGACACAACTGGCGTCGGCGGCAACGGCCTCGGTGGTAGTCGTCGCCGGGGCCGTGACGGAGGTGTCGTCCGGCAACGTGGTCTCGGTCGATGTGGTGGTGTCCTCGGCGCCGCTCGAACATCCGGCAATCAGGAAGCCGAGGAGCAACGCTCCGAACAACCGCGGGGCTGCTTTTCTCATTTCACCTCCTCATCTGACATCGACGAGCTATCCGGATACTGTCGGGTAGCCGGGGGCTCCTGTGTAGCGGGCGGTAGCGAGGATCGTGTCGTCGTCTGTCCAGCCCATCATCCCGAATTTCATGTTGACGACGTTGTAGCCGAGCAGAGCCAGGGCCGTGGCGGCCGCCTGACCGGTATGGCCGGTGTAGCAGTACACCATGATCGGCCGGTCGGTTGGCAGGGTGGCCAGGTTGGCCGGGTCGGCGATCGCCTTCCAGGGGATGTTGTAGGCGCCTTCCACGTGTCCTAGGGCGTAATCCTCGGGAGCCCGCACGCTCACAACGTAATAGTCGTTGGACTCGTCGCCGTCGGAGAGATTCTCGAAGAGAGTCTCAGCCGGGGTGACCGCCGTCCAGTCGGGCAGCATGGCCCGGGCGGCGGCGATGGCGATGGCCGATGCCTCGGTCTCTCCGGTGGCAAGTACGGGAAGGTCGTAGGTCTCAGTGGCGACGTTGGCTTCCGTCTCGGTCGGGTACCCGGGAGCTGCGACGTAGCGGGCTGTTGCCAGGACTTCATCGTCGTTGGTCCAGCCCATCATCCCGAATTTGAGGTTGGTGACGTCGAAGCCGAACATCCGCAGCAGCGTCGCCGCTACCTCACCGGTATGACCGGTGTAGCAGTACACGACGATGGGCCGGTCGGTGGGCAGCATCGCCAGGCTCTCTGGATCGGCGATGCTCTTCCAGGGGATGTTGATGGCCCCTTCAATGTGCCCGAGGGCGTAGTGCTCGGGTGCACGCACGCTGACGATCAAGGGGTCGTTGGATTCGTCGCCGTCGGTCAGATTCTCATACAGGGCGTCGGCGGCGATCGTCGGCGTCCACTCGGCGAACTGAGCGGTGATGTAGTCGGCGAGCATGGTCTCTTCGTCGACCATCACGGAGGTGGTGGTGGTTGCTTCTGCAGTGGTGGTGGTCGCCTCGGTGGTGGTGGTCGCTTCAGTGGTCGGCGCGGCGGCCGTGGTCGTAGTCTCTTCCGCCGCGTTGTCCGCGCAACCCGTCAACGTAATCAGGCTGAACACGGTGAATACCGCCAGCAGCTTGAAAAGGGTGGTCCTCCGGCACATATGCCGTCTCCTTGTGAATTGTTTCACAACCTCCCCGGCCGCAATGATACAGAGGCAACCCTCGGCCAAAAGCCTTCGCCCGGGCGAAATCGGCACATCAATTGGGGCATTTGGACCCTATATGCGTTTTCGCACATATTCGGTCGCTGCTGGTCAACTAGGACCGGCGAGCTTCGATTCAGGTTGGTGAGAACGGGCCTCCTCGCCCCGGACCCAGAGGGTCCGGGGTACTCCCCCTACCGACGAGCTTCGCTCATCAGGGGGAGACAAAAAAGAACGGCGCCTTCGGCATCTCAACTCCAATCGCAGGCCATCAACCGCAGCATGGCGGCGGTCCCGGCTACGACCCCCGTTTCGATGGCCGCCTCATCGATGTCAAACCAGGCGGAATGGAGATCGGTCTTGCGGTCGGGCAGTTGCGTACCGAGGCGGAAGAGGGCCCCCGGGATCTCCTGAAGAAAATAGGAGAAGTCCTCAGCTCCAAGACTGGCGTGCGTCAAAGCCACGGCATGGGTTCCCAGCACGCTCGAAACCGCATACTCCACTTCGGCTACCACGAATTGATCGTTTATCACCGGCGGGATCCCGATTTCGTAATGAACGGTTGCTGCCGCGCCGAGCGGTGCCACGATCTCGTGTACCAGCCGTTCGATCAACTTGGGCATGCGTTCCCATGTGTCGTGGTCGAGGGAGCGGCATGTGCCGCTCAGCTCCACCGAGGTGGGGATGACGTTGTCGGCGATACCACCCTGCACTCGCCCGAAGACGAGCGATAGGGGCATGCGGGCATCGACGAGACGGTCCAGCAAGGCCGGGAGCTGGGTGATGACCTGGCCGGCCGCGAAGATCGTGTCAACCGAGTGATGGGGCCGGGCCGTGTGGCCGCCCGGCCCGTCGACGGTGATGAGGAAACGGTCGGATGAGCTGGTGATCGGTCCCGTCTTGAAGCCGATCTGACCGGGTGGGAGGGTGGGATCTACATGGAATGCGATGATCGCCTGGACCCCCTCGATGGCTCCCTCGCTCAGCAACTCGTCGGCACCACCCGGGAACAGTTCCTCGGCGGGCTGGAAGATGAATCTCACGCGGCCGGGGAGGGGGGCCAATTCATGGAGGGCCAGGGCGATTCCGACGGCAATGGCGGTATGGGCGTCGTGGCCGCAGGCGTGCATGAAGCCGGGCAACTCGGAGGCGAATGGAAGCCCGGTTTGCTCGTATATGGGAAGAGCATCGAGGTCGGCCCGAAACCCAACCAGGGAGCCCTCTTCTCCAACCTCGGCGGTTAGTCCGGTGCCGGCCGACCGTACCCGGCTCTCGATTCCCGCACCGGCGAGAGCCCGTGCCACCAATTGGGTAGTGGCAACTTCCTGGCGCCCGAGTTCCGGGCGGCGATGAATCGCTCTGCGCAGCTCGACGGCGCGGGAAGCCACCCGGGTGGCGATAGCGCGCACATGATCGAGGTCGTAGTCCATATCTGTCGCGTGCTCCCTCGGCGTGCATTTGGTTGATGCATGCTATATCGGGCTAGACATGCGGTCGGTAGGGCGGCGGTTGGAGCCGGGCTCAAGCGTCCTGATAGAAAAGCCTCTCGATCAGTCTTCGGGCTCGTCGGGTCAGTCTCCGGTATTCCTCCCGGACCGAGGAACGGGGGGCATCGAGTCTGCCCAGAGAAAGGGCCAATCGGGTCAGTTCGTCCTGATCGGTGGGGAGCGAATCGATCGGACGACCATATTGCAGGAACAGGCGGTTCCGGACCGTACCGCAGAACCGGTACGCCTGGATCAAGTCTCCGGCCTCCGAGGACGACAGGTGTTTGGTAGCAGTCAGCATCTCGAGGGCAATCTCGGTACCGGGCGTTCGGAGCTCCGGGTACCGGCCTCCGAACCGCATTTGGTGCAGTTGAGTGAGGAACTCGACGTCGTTCATTCCTCCTCTTCCCAATTTGAGGTGGAAGTCAGGATCTTCGCCGGCGCCAAGCCGTTCGCGTTCGATGCGGGCTTTCATGGTGCGGATGGCGCGGATGGCGTCGGGGTTGAGGGTGTCCGGGTAGACGTGGGGGGCGATCAGTTTGGTGAAGCGTTCCCCGAGGTAGGGGTCACCGGCGGCGGGTCGGGCTTTGATGAGCGATTGGAACTCCCAGGTTTGGGCCCACTTGTCGTAGTAGCCGGCGTAGCTGTCGATGGAACGGGCCAGCGGACCGTTCTTGCCTTCGGGGCGGAGGTCGGCATCGACC
>DATEVB010000216.1:0-4224 GCA_035282865.1 Acidimicrobiia bacterium
AAGATACGCATCACCGAGTCCCCGGTGTTGATGAAACGATGGGATTCCCCCGGAGCAATCTGCGTCGTGTCATAACGCCCTGCGGGGCCGCCGGACACCGTTCAGTTCAGCCATCCCTTCCCCCTCCACTACCGTCACCTGCTCGATGGTGTTGTGGGAGTGGAGCGGAATCGCCGTCCCCGGCGGGAAACTCGTGATCCCCATTATGAACCCCTGATCTTCGAGGGGAACGGGAGTCAACGGAACACTCTCGATCCCGTCACCGCGGGCCACCCGAGCCGCCTGGTCGAAACGGATGAGCTCTGCCATGGGACACCTCTTTCTCTCTTCGCTGAGGACGGTACTCCAATCGGGTAAGGTCGCGACGTGGTTCAACACCATCAGCTCCAGTATCAGCCCTGGTCGGCTCGACGGCTCGAAGATCGCCGCCTGGTCACCGGCGCCGGCCGCTACGTTGGCGATGTCGCTCCTGCGGGCATGGTGCACGCCGCCTTCGTCCGGTCACCCCTCGCCCATGGCGTGATCACCGAGCTCGACACCGACGACGCCCGGCAATACCCGGGCGTCCTGGTGGTCTTCGCCGCCGACGATCTCGACCTGCGAGACATCTCGTCTGAGATACCCCCCGTCGCTGTGCGAGGGATGTCACGGCCCCCCCTGGCGCGCGATCGGGTGCGGTTCGTTGGCGAGACCGTGGCAGTGGTGATCGCCGAAACCGCCGAGCAGGCGGTCGATGCCGCCGGCCTGGTCTGGGTCGATGCCGACCCGCTTCCCGTCATCGTGGATCCACACGATGCTCTCACCGACGCGACGCTGATCCACCCCGACGCCGGCACCAATGTCGTCGAGCGATGGACTCTGGGCACCCCGGCGCAAACCAGCGACTTCGCCGTCGATGTCACCGTCACGGTCCGCAACCAGCGGCTGGGGCCCGTTCCGATCGAGCCGCTCGCCGCACTGGCCGTTCCCGACGAGCCCGGTGGCCTTTGCCTGTTCGTAGGACACCAGTCCCCCCACCGGCTCAAGCGTCAGCTCGTCAACCAGCTTGCCAACGACGCCATCGAGGTGATCGTGCCCGACGTCGGCGGCGGCTTCGGGATGAAAGCACGGTTCTATCCGGAGTACATCGTGATCGCCGCCGCTGCCCTGCGGCTGGGCCGGCCGGTGCGGTGGCTGCAGACCCGCCGCGAGAACCTGCTCACCGGCTCACATGGCCGCGACATGCTCCATCGGGTCCGACTGGCCGGCCACGCCTCCGGAAGGATCCAGCAAGCTCATATAGAGATACTGGCCGGCGTGGGCGCCTACCCCCATACCGGCGCCCAGGTCCCAACCTTCACCCGTCTGGTCTCCCAAGAGATGTACGACATTCCCGAATTCACGATGAAAACCACCACGGTGGTCAACAACCTGGCGCCCATCGCTCCCTACCGGGGGGCCGGTCGCCCCGAGGCGGCCTATGCAATGGAACGGGCCGTGGACGTGTTTGCCCGCCGCGCCGGATTGGACCCGGTCGAGGTACGGCGGCGGAATCTGATCCCGCCCTCCAAGCTCCCCTACCGAACTGCGACCGGCGCCCTGTACGACAGCGGCGACTACCCGGCGGCGTTGGAGCGGGCGGTGGCGCTCATCGACCTCGAATCTGTCCGGCGCGAACAAGCATCCCGGCGGGAGCGGGGCGACAACCCGATCGGCGCAGGTTTCGGCGCCTACGTCGAACGGGCGGGAGGGCCGGCGGATTCCGGCGAGTACGGGCGGGTCGAGCTGGGGCCGGACGGCACCGTGGTCGTGCGGACCGGATCCACCTCCAACGGTCAGGGTCACGCGACCGTGTTCGCCCAGGTGGCCGCACAAGTCTTCGACGTGCCGCTCGATCGCGTGCGGTTCATAGCCGGCGACACCTCTCAGGTGCTCGATGGGTGGGGATCAACCGCCAGCCGGTCGGCGCAGATCGGTGCCTCGGGAATCTGGCGGAACGCTCTGCGAGTACGTGATCAAGCCGCCGAACGGGCCGCCGAGATGATGGAGGCAGCCCCCGACGATGTGACCTTGACCGACGGCATTTTCCGGGTCGCCGGTGTCCCCGACCTCGGTGTCACTCTCGCCGACGTTGCCCGGCACGCCACCGAGCGAGGACAGGATCTCGCCGCCGAGGAGTTCTACTCTCCGGGCGCCCAGACATTTCCATACGGTGTTTACGCGGCCGTAGTCGAGGTAGACATGGAAACGGGGGAAGTGCGCCCCCTGCGCATAGTGGCAGTGGATGATTGCGGCAACTCCCTCAATCCGATGATTGTCGACGGGCAGACCCAGGGGTCCCTCGTCCAGGGCCTCGGACAGGCCCTCAAGGAAGTCATCACGTATGACGCGGAGGGCCAACTGTTGACGGCCACCTTGATGGATTATTCGATCCCGAGAGCGCTCGACATCCCGGAGACCGTCCTGGATCGCATCGTCACCCCGGCACCGTCGAATCCGCTCGGGGTGAAGGGAGCGGGAGAGGCCGGTTGCATCGGGGGGCCTCCGGCCATAGTCAACGCAGTGCTCGATGCTCTCGCCCCGTACGGGGTGACCGACCTCGACATGCCGCTTCGTCCCTCCCAAGTCTGGGAGGCCATTCGCAAGGCCCAGGAGGAAGTCAGAGCGTGAGTGCCGCCATCATCAACGAAGACGAATCCGATCCGGCCGACTATGCCGAGGAGCTGGCCGCACCGAACAACCTGGATGTCGGGCGCCGAGCCTGGCGCCTGGTCGGTTGACCTCTCCGATCAGCACCGGATGATGAGCTTCGTGCCGGTCAAGCGCAGCGAATCAAGTCGAGTGGGTAGAGCTGGGTGGCTATCGCCCCGCCGGCGGTGATCTGCAGCGAGTTGCCGACCTGTACCCCGGCCTTCCCGTCGATCACGTTGGGTTGTACCACCAGCAACGTTCCTTCCGGATAAGCCCATTCATCGGGGTGGGTCGCCCCCCGCGAGGCGCGAGTGCGCACGATGGGGGGCAAATAGGCGCCGCCAAAACCGTGCACCAGGTCGTCCCAGATGTCGAAACCGGCTGCGGTGATACCCTCGGCGGCGGCGAGCACCTGACCGATCGTGGCTCCGGGTCTGAGGACCTCCACGATGCCCTGGTAAGTTTCGAGCGCCACCTGGTGGAGGCGCGCATAGCGCGGCGTGGGTTCGGCCGCGATGGTGAACGTGCGGAGGATCTGTCCGGCGTACCCCCAGAAGGTGGTGCTGATCTCCGTTACGAACACATCCCCCGCTTCCAGGCGGCGGTTCGGGTGGTACTGGTGGGGAACCCACACCTGGGGGTGGTCCATCGGGGTCGACAGGCTGAAATGGATGAGGTTTACCCCTCGGTGGCCGAGGTAGACCTCTTCGATGACCCTGGCCGCCTCGTATTCATGCATCCCGGGCTTCAGCTGGTCGGCGAGCGCGGCGATTGTGGCGTCGTTCATGCGCGAAGCGACCCGGGTGAATACCATCTCGGCTTCCGACTTGACCAACCGGAAAAGCTGGTAGTGATCATGCAGGTCGATGAGCGACACCTCGCCGAGGAGTCGTCGCATCACCTCCAGGTCGCCGTGGGGAATCGAGCCGATCAGACCGATCCGGGTGGCCTTGCGACTGATCAGGAGGCGGGCCACCTCTTCGGCCTGTGCCCCGGGAGTGTCTCCGCCGTAGCGGATGTCATCGATGGTGGCGATCCGCAGCGCATCGGGGAGATGGTTCCACAGGCGGACGAAGAGGCTCGCCGTCTCGCCCGGCGTCACGATCAGATACGACGGCACCTGGGGAGGCCAGTTGGTGAAGTACTGAACCGAAGTCTCCAGCGGACCGGTCGCACCGCCGACAACGACCGCGTCGAGCGTCTCATCGGCGATGATGGTGTCTAGCCAGGTGTGACGGCGGGTCATCTCTGTGTCGGGGTAACGGGGGTATCCGTTGCGTTCGGGGATCTCGTTGGGGGTCCAAAAGGGTGGTTTGAAGTGTTGGGTGACCATGGTGTTGTGCCTTGTCCGGTCTGCTGGTGGGTACGGCCGACGGGCCTTTGTGAATCGTTTAGCATGCTAGGTGGAGGTCCAAATCGAGGAGGGGACATGCCCGATCAGCCGTGGAAGACGGACCAGTGGTTTTCGAGCCCTTGGAACTACTTGCCGGAGGTGACGGAGGGGTTCTCGCTGCCCGAGAAAGTGACCATCCACGACGTCACCTTGCGAGACGG
>DATEVB010000217.1:0-11288 GCA_035282865.1 Acidimicrobiia bacterium
CCACCATCCCTGTCGGTGAGCCAAATCCCCAACTGGAGCCAGGCGCAGCCGGAACGCTAGGTGTCCCTTCGGGAGCCGTGGGCGGTTCGAAATCGCTGGTCATGGCATTCTCCTTCGCCGTGAGTACACCCCGATGAGCTGTACCGGATGAACGACAATACTATCAACTCAGCCCCGGCCGCGCCGTGTCGACCGAAGCCCGTGAGAACCAGGAGCGGGCGGCGTCCCACTCAGAGGACACCAGGCCCTCGCACCGGGCCATCCATGTGACAGCGTCTGAACAAGCGTTTCGCGTGGTAGTCCCGACCAGATTCGAACCGGCGTTACCGTGCTTGAGAGGTGGTTCAAGGGGTTCCAGACCCGATTCGCCGACTTGGCCGTACGTCCAGATATGGGCTTTGACGTGGCGTTTCTCGTGAATCTCGTTCTGCGTTGTTTCGTGTCCGTCTTTCCGTCTGTTGGTGGCCTGAGCGTCACCCAAGCATGCATGTTGAGACTCATAAGGCCGTCCGTTCCGGCGACAGATCACCCGTATCGATGACCTGGGGACCGGACCGGTGCGGAAGCCCGGTCGGATGTCCTCCAGTGCTTCCGCGGATGGCCGATAGCTGTTGGATGAGAGTTCCTCGCGACCGTCGCTCGCCGCGGCTGCCCCGGTGGGTTTGGGCCGTGTCGGGAGGGTCCATCCTGGCGACTCTTGCTCTCGAACTTGCCGCCTCCGTGTTCACCTACCGGGCGTGGGAAGCGGACGCTCGACAGGCTGGGCGGGTCATGAACTGGACGCTCGTTGAGCACCTCTCAGGTGGGATCCAGTCCTGGTCCTTCTTGGCGCTGTTGACCGTTCTCGGTTTCGCATTGGCGCGGCGGGGCCGGCGATTGCTGTTCGCCGCACCCGCCCTGGCGATCGCTGTGACCCCACTCGCAATCGACGTTTACCACCAATCATTCGGGTTGCTGCTACCCGGGTTGATCGGCGGATTCGCCCTGCTTGCCCGTGACTACGGAACATGGGTGTATTGGCTTGAATCCGGGGTCAAACTCGCGCTGGTGCTGCTCCCCGGGGCATTCGTGGCCGCCCGGATCAAGACACGCCGCAACCCGTTTCACACTTGGGCGGTGGCAGTCATGGCAATCCCCGCCTGGCTGGTCGGCTACTACGGGGTGATCTACTTCTCGAGCTCCGGCCAACTCGAAGGTTGGCAAGGAAGCGGATACCTCGTCGCCTTCTTCCTGGGAGCAGCCATGGGTTTCGACCGGCCCTTCTGGCCGTGGGCCATCGTCGCCCTGCCCTACCTCTCCAGAAACTGGAGCTTCCCGTTCTTCTACGCGAACGGTGCCGAATACCTGCTGCTGATCGGCCTCGCACTGCTGGGAACCGTGACCGTGCCACTCGGCCGTGTCTTCCAACGGGCCTGGCAACAGGACCAGAACCCGGATCGATCATTCGCCCACACCACCGGTTAACGGTCCACGACCGTTGTGGAGAAAGGCACGAACCGCCATCACGCGGCAAATTTCATCGAACCGCGGAATCGCCTCGTGGCTTGTGGGTCAAGAGACTTCCCGGTCATCAGAGAGCGATCAGCTCATCGCAGCAACGACGCTCCGAACTACGGCGTCGTGAACACCAGCCTTCCTTCGATGGCGGGGCTGATCGGGCCCACCTGGGCATCGACGTAATCGATCACCGAGTCACGCACGTAGAGCTGCGTGTCGGAGGTGATCTGGTCGAGCGGCCAGATCGTCTCGCCGGCGTCGTTGAAGTTGCACGAGCCCGCCGCGATGTAGTTGACCGTCGACACCGTGTAGTAGGTCGTCGCGTCGGCGAAGTCGATCGCCACGCCGTCCACCGTCATCGACAGTACGTTGTTTCCGCTGGGCGGTGTCCCTGCCCCCGGATCGTTGTAGGTGATCCGGTTGCCGGCGTCGGTGGTGAGCATGCAGGTCGTGTAGTGCGAGTACCCGCCGTAGTCGGGCTGGTACTGGTAGTACCAGTAGTTTCGGTACCCGCGCTCCAGCACCGTCTTGATCTGCGGCCCGTTCATCGAGAATACCACCAGCGAGTTCTCGTACGGCATCAGGTTGAACATGTCGCCCTTGGTGATCTCGAGCGGGTACGGGCCCTCCGTGGCCACCGCGGCGTTGGTCATCGCACCGGACAGGTGCAGGTCGACAGAGATGCTGTTGCCCGTCAACTCGAAGACGGCGGCGTCCGCCTGGAGGTTGGCGCCGTTGGTCTCCTGGGTGAACGCCTGGAGGGCGTCGATGGGCACCATCGTCTCACCGATCACGGTGGCGTTGTAGGCGTCGATCTCGGCCAAGAACGGTGCCAGATAGGCGCTCAGCGCCGGATCGGGCGTCGCCTCGCTCGTCGGGATGAGGTACCCCTCGCGGAGCACGACCTCACTGCCGATGAAACCGACGTTCACCTGCCCCAACCACGAGGCATACCGCTGCGCCTGGGCGATCAGCGTGCCATCGGGATTGTTCATCGGATCCGCGACCATCTCCGACGGGTTCAGCCGGGTGTGACTGTGCCCACCGATGAGAACGTCGATCCCGCTCACCTGTTGGGCGATCCTGAGGTCGCTGTCGATCTCGTCGCCGTACGGCGAGTACCCGATGTGGGTCAGTCCGACCAGCACGTCGGGGTTGTCGGCCAACTCGATGGCCGCCACCAGCGCCGGCAGGTCCACCGCCTCGAGGTCGTCCTGATCGGTCGGGTAGAAGGTCAGGCCCGGGATGTTGGTGGGCAGCTCGTAGCGGTAGACCCTCGGGTTGGTGAGCCCGAAGATAGCCACCTCCACCCCGTCGACGTCGAGGACGACGTAATCATCGACGTTGTCGTTGATGAACCCGTAGTCACCGTCGTCGTCGAGGTTCACCGTCCCCAGGATCGGGAACTCGACCTGCCCGAGCATCGTGGCGAACGTCGCAGGCCCGAAGTTGAACTCGTGGTTGCCCAGCGTCATAGCGTCATAGCCGAGCAGGTTCATGCCACCGGCGATCGGGTTGTCGGCGCGGTCCTTGAAGAAGTAGGCGAATGAGTTCCCCTGGAACGTATCGCCGGCGTCGAGCAGGACCGCGTTCGGGTTGTGGGCGCGCTCCTCGGCGATGAGGCTCGCCAGGTAGACGAACCCGCCGCCGAACGAGTCGGCCGCCCACCGACCATGGGTGTCGTTCGTGTGGAGCAGGGTCACGACCTCGTCGAGACGGATGATCCTGCCCATCGGGACATCGACGGCGTCCACCGTGCCGAGCATCTCCAGGTACTCGACCAGGCCCTGTTGCATGTCGTAGTAGGTGTTCCAGCGGTCCGTGCCCTGGGCGAAGGTCACGAACCCATCCTGGCCGCCGGCCAGGAAGTCGTTGGTCACCACCCGGTACACCTGGTCGCGGACCAGCGGCTCACCGTCGATGGTGATGCCGTAGGCGCCCCAGGCGGTGGGCGAGTCGGTCCCGGTGTCGTTGTACCAGTAGTAGTTGGCACCCGAGGTCTGGAGGATCCCCTTGTAGAGGGTGGCGGACTGATCCAGCAGATCCTGGATCTGGGCGCCGGTGATATTCATCAGATAGAGGGTGTTGCCGAACGGCAGCGTGTTGAACGTGTCGCCCCAGGTGATCGTGTAGGGCATCGGCGCCGGGCCCTCGGGGATGTCGGCCCGCAGGCCACCGGCGTTCGTCAAGGCGACGTCGACCGAGCCGTTGACCTCGCCATCGTCGTATCCGTCTGCCGTCCACAACATCGAGTCGGTGACGATGTCACCCATAGCCGATTCGTTGTTGTAGTCCCTCGTGAGCGGGATGGTGGTGGCGGCCACCGGCTCGTTAACGATTGGAGCGACGATATCGGCCCAGTAGGCGACCAGGTCGGCGACCTCCTGGTCGGGCATGGTGAAGAGGATCCACTCGACGTCCTCGAGCAACGCCTCCGCCGCCACGGTCGCGATCTTCTTCCCGCTCTGCGCCTCGACCTGGCCGACAAAGGTGGCGAGCTTGTTCTCCGCCGTCTTGTACCGACCGCGCTCGAGCGCCTTCATGACGCCGTCGAGCTTGGACATCAAGCTGGTGAACGTGCCCTTGTTCGTAATCGAGCCGTCGTCGAAGAAGGCCTGCAGGTCGACCTGCAACACGGCCGTCTTGACCGACGGCGATGTTATCGCGATCAACTCGTAGTCCGCGATCGACAGCTCCTTACTGAAACGATCGATCGAAACGTCGATGCGCCCGAGGTAGCGACCGTAGTACCCGGCCGACACGATGGCGGTGTCGCCCACATACACAGGAGCGAACAGCGCCTGGTGCTGGTGCCCGCCGATCATGAGGTCGACCGGCTTGCCGGCCGTGATCAACTCGTTGGCCACGGTGACGAGGCCCTTGTACGGGCCGCTGTCACTCGTGCCCATGTGGGCCACCACGACCAGGGCGTCTGCCTGGGCCATGATCTCGTCGTAGTAATACAGGATCGTGTCGGTGAGGTCTTTGAAGATGAGTCCGGCGGTGGTCCCGAGCAACGTGACCTCGGGGGTCTCCTCACCGGCCAGACCGAGGACGCCGAGTCGAATCCCGCCGACCTCGAGGATCTCATAAGGCTGGGCCCACGTTGGTAGATCCCAATCCGTACCCTCGAGCACCACGTTGGCGCCGAGCCACGGGAAATCCGACTGCGCGACCCGAGCCGCCAGCTCCCCCTGGCCCTTGTCGAACTCGTGGTTCCCAAAGGTGGCGACGTGGTAGCCCATCAGGTTGTAGACGTCGATGGTGCTCTCCCCCATCAGCAGTTGGGAGATGGCCGGTGCCGCGAAATAGACGTCACCGGCGTCGAGCAAGGCGACACTCTCGGCCCCCGCCTCCGCTCTGATGCTGTTGATGACCCCGGCCAGGTTGGCCGAGCCACCCCGACCGGAGGAATCCGGCTCGAGCCGTCCGTGAAAGTCATTGGTATGCAGCAGCGTTATCTCGACATCATCACCGGCCGGTTGAGCTACCGCCCCCATCGGAACGATCATGGCGATGACCACGGCCACGATCATCAATACGCTTCTTCGTGTTGACATGACTCCTCCCCGCTATGGCGTCCTGCCGCGAGTGGCCGAGGCGGCCACAGGCGAGCGCTCGCACGAGCGCGGTTTGCCTCCGTCCCCTCCCAGTTAGGTTTCCAAGAAACGGCGCCGGTCCTACGTCGCCCGGATCGCGCGGATCCAGGTGAGTGACGTCGGCCTTTAAACCCAACCCTGCACCCCTACGAAGGGTCACGAATAGAGGCAAACGTCCCGATGTGAGCCCCCCGAAGGAACGCCGTGAATACCGGTATTCGAGGGCGTGCATATCCGGATGGGGGCTATCCATTTCGGTACGGTCAGCCGCCACAGATGGGGCCGACGCCCCACTGGGGGCCCGAAACGGGTCCTCTTCAGGGGAAGCTGCCCATGGAATAGCGGCAGATCGGGGGCGACCCACTGCTGTACCTAGGTGGATAGCCTCCACCGGGATTATGGTCGCAATGGGCTCTCGATTCGTGTACCCCCGGGTGTCGATACCCGGCCGGCGAGGTGGATCGTATTCGCTTCTCGGCCTCCCCGCCCATGGGCCTAGGCATTGCCTGAGCCAGTAGGGAGGTCGATGTCCGAACGCGCAGTAATCCCCGCTGAGAGCAGGGTTTCGCGTCGTAGCCCCGACCAGATTCGAACTGGCGTTACCGGCTTGAGAGGCCGGTTCAGGGGGTATTTGGCGGATTTCGCTGACCTGGCAAAACGTCCAGAAACCACCCCTGACCTGGCATTTTGCATGAATCTCGTTTTGCATCGCTTCGCGTCGTTTTGCATCTGTTGTGACCCAAATGTGTCCCAGGCGTGGCCCAAGATCCACGCATGAGGCTCGCGTGCGAGCCCGCCGGTGAACGTTCAAAGCCGCCTTCATGGGTGCCGTTGCGCTGCGCCTTCAATATGGAGGCAGCCGCAACGCTGACGGATCAATCGCGAGCCACGAATCCAACCGCTAGGCGGCTCGTCAATCCGGGGGAGATCTTCGTTCCAGCCAAACCTCGATGAGGCCTGCGACCGTCTCCGCGTCCTCGACGGCTCGAATCGCTTCTTGCAGGGGAACCGGGCCCAGGTCGTAGTCGGCGTGACTGCGGCGGTCGTAGAGGGAGCGCAACAGCCGCCCGGCCCTCTCGTCAAATCCTTCTCCTTTCACTACGAGCTGCCCGAATGCGGAGATAACGCCGGCGTGTTTCGACCTCGACTCACCAAGACTGAGCAGAGCCGCCTCGGCTGCGTAGAACGCCGCGTAGTAGCAGCGACTGACCGCTTGAGCAGCGAATCCTTCCCGGCTGAGGACTCTGGCGGCACCGATCTCGTCCCGGCAGCGGGCCATGCCCGCCTCGACGGCGTTCACCCCACCGCCACCCCGTGGGAGCGTGCCTCGATCAGCACCGGCCTGCCGTCATGTTGCAGCTGGTCCTCGGTGACAGGAAGCGCCGACAAGGTAACCGCGTGCTCCAACGACAAGCGCCACAACAGCTCATCCATGCGTTGCAGCTCGTCCCACGGCGACTCCATCTCCCGCAACACAACCAACAGATCGATGTCGGACTCCGGCCCGGCCTCACCCCGAGCCTGCGATCCATACAACACCACCCGCACCAGCCGATCTCCGTATAGTTCACGCAACCCAGCCGCGGCTAGCTCGGCGACACGTAACGCACCCACCGGGCCGACCCACTTGGGCTCCTCACCCAAATCGGCCAGCGCTCTACCTGCCGCTTCTCCAGAAACCAGATGCTGGTCGACCAGCCAGTCGATGGCCCGGCGCCGCATCCGCCGATCGTGGAAAGCAAACCACTCCTGGCGCAACTCTGGGTAGTCCAACAAGGTGTCCTTGAACCGACGAAACGCACCGCGGCCCTCCAGGGCGCGAGTCAGCAAGTCGCAGGCCCGAGCATCACCTACCAGAGCGGTGAAATCCCCCATGTCCTGATAGGCAGCACGGGAATCACCCGCATCCACGAACACCAGACGGCGCGACTCGAACTCCTCGGGGTCGTTATCGACGGAGCAGAACTCCACCAAACCCGTCACCGGATCAAGCCACCACGACGAATCGTACGAATGGTCCTCGAGCGCCTCGGCCAGCGCGTCAAGGTCGACAGACGAAAGATCGAGCATCGTTATCTCCTTCATCCCGCTCGACATCAGCAGCATACCCCAACACCATCGGAGGTTGTGGGAGCCGATCGCCAACACGGAAACGCCCGCTGTAACCGAGCACGTAGTGACGATCCAACGCACTTGGGGGGAAGCTCGTTCAGGCCCGAGAATCCCTGTTCTGGCTCGCAGGGAGCGGATAGGCAGGTTTGGCGATTCGTGCGAGTGACGATGAGCTCGGCTGTGTTCCTCGTTCTCGCGGCTACCAGTGGCAGGCCCGCCCTAGTGGTGGTTGTGGGTGGTCGCCGCTTTCCGTGACTGGGTGGCATGTGCTCTGGTCGGTCAGTTGTCGTCTCGCGGAGCCGTTAGTTCGTCAGAAGCCGGGGAGCGGTCAGTGGTGTGGCGTCCGGCTCTGTCGGGGCATGTGCTGCGGGAGTACTATCTGCACATGGCTCGTGCGGCACGTTTGTGGGTCCCGCAGGTTGCCGAGGACGTCGTTCGTCGTGAGGCTTGGATCGACACCCTACGGGTTGCGGTGATCGTGGGTGTGATCGGCTCGCATGTCAGTCTGACCTACGCCCTCGATGTCGGGTGGTACTACGCGGAGCGCACCGCCAGCGAGATTGCCAAGGCGGTGCTCGCCGGGGTGTTCTCGCCGGGCCTGCTGTTCGCCATGGGACTTCTATTCTTCGTGGCAGGGTTGTTCACCCCTCCGGCGTTGGAGCGCAAGGGTGCACATCGCTTCGTTATCGACCGGCTTCGGCGTCTCGGTATCCCCACGGCCGCCTATCTTTTCGTCGTCAACCCAGCGATGAATTTTTTCGGCGACCATGCCATGGGCGAGGGAGAGACGGTTGCCGATTACTTCCGCCGCACCTACTGGGACGACGTTGAGCTCGGTGTGGCGTGGTTCATGGCCGCTCTTCTGGCGTTCTCGTTGGTCTACGTCGCCTGGCGGTCGCGGCATCCCGTCCAGTCTGAGCGTCTCGCGCCGTTGCGTAGAAGCGATCTGGTGAAGGTGGGCGTGTTCATCGCTGTGGCGTCGTTCGTCGTGCGCCTAGAGTTCCCGGTCCTCGGCGGGGACGAGGCGTTGGGGCTGAACCTGTGGGAGTACCCGCAGATGTCGGCCCTATTCGCACTGGGTGTCATCGCCCAGGAGCGGGGTTGGCTGACCGACGGCCTTTCACCACAGTTGCGACGCACGTGCGGGTGGGCGGCCGCCTTCGGATTTCTGCTCGCCATTCTCGCCGGTGTTGGGATCACCATCACAGACAACCCGGATCCGTTCCTCGGGGGTTTGAGGTTCGAGGCGATGCTGATCCCACTGATCGAAGCTACGCTGGCGTTGGGTATGTCGCTGTGGGCCATCGACTGGTTCCGGCGGCGAGGGAACCGTGGAGGTCCGCTTTTGAGTAGTCTCGGGGGAGCGTCGTTCGCGGCGTATCTCGTTCATGCCACGATCACGATCCTGCTGGCCATAGCTCTCCGTCAGGTCGGGGTCCCGGCCGAGCTGAAGTTCCTTATCGTCTTCGGCCTCGGTGTCGCCGCGTCATTCGGCCTCGGATGGCTCTTCACTGGTTCACGGGTGGCGGGGCGGATCCTCTGAGACCACGGCCAGCTTCAGTTCACGTTTGCCCGATAGCGCATAACGCGCGCAGACGAGCGCGGAGATCAGCCAATAACCCTGACCCGCCACCTCGGACAACACCCCCCGGTCGATCAGATGATCTGGACCACCGACCAGGGCGGGTTCCTGCGACGGGGTTCCTTCGGGAGGATCTGGCGGCGAGCAGTGGTCGAGTCGGTGGGCGCCCCATGCTGGATCCATGACCTGCGCCACACCCACGCCTCCTGGCTGATCGCCGCCGGTGAACACCCCAAAGCCATCCAAACCAGGCTCGGGCACTCCTCGATCCAGGTAACCATCGACCGCTACGGGCACCTGATGGACGGACTCGACGACCAAACCGCCGACCGTCTCGACGCCATCGCCCAATCAGTTCGTGGCCCAGGCGTGGCCCAAGACCCTTCACCGACTGATCTCCAGTCGCGCAGAAACTCCCGCTGGGAGCAGGGTTTCGCGTCGTAGCCCCGACCAGATTCGAACTGGCGTTACCGGCTTGAGAGGCCGGCGTCCTAGGCCTCTAGACGACGGGGCCGCGGCGGCGCGAACCGCCCGGCTCGGGGGGAAGGACTCGAACCCTCAATGACAGGACCAGAACCTGCTGTGTTACCAATTACACCACCCCCGAATGGGCCTTTACGGTACCGAAGGCCTCATACCTACGCAAACCACCCCCCGAACGACTTACCGTCGCCGGATTGCCTTGAAACGAGGATCGGCGACCTCCCGCAACCCAACCGAAACCAGATAGAAGGCGGCCGCAAACAACGACAGAGCAACGGCGGGAACGATCAACGCATTCCACGGTATTCGCGCTCCAAAATTCGCTCCAAACTCGATCGCGTAGTAGACCATCGTCCCCCAGTTGACCAGTGACCGGGTCTGACCCAGGAACGCCGCAAAACCGTCCGCAACCACCGCCCCGACCACCGCCAACATCATGTACAGGGCCGCCAGCGGGAACAGGTGTGGCAACAAGTGACGGAAGATGATGTGCCGCCCCCGTCCGCCCGCCACCCGGGTCGCATCAACGAACGGCTGTGCCATCACCTTGAGCGCCTGGCTACGGAGCACAATGGCGCCTGCCCCCAGACCGGTGATGATGCCGTAGATGAACCCGAACTTGAGCGGGCCTAGATCGATCAGGTTCCCGGTGCCCAGGATCAGGAGAAAGATCGGGGCGGGCAGGAGCAGGAAGGCGTCCGAGACGTGGGCAAGGCTGAAATCGATCCAGCCCCGGTAGTAGCCGCCGACCGCCCCGATGATCACAGCCACGACGGCGGTGGTGAGAGCAGCGGTCATGGCGAGCATCCAGGTCGACCCGCTGGACGCAAGCAGCATGGAGAGCACATCCCGCCCGAGGTTGTCGGTGCCCAACAGGTGCCGAGCGGACGGACCGGCCGGATGGAGGATCGTGGGGTCGAATCCGGTGAGCGGGTTGTACACGGAGGCCGACCAGAAGTACTTCATGAGAATCGGATGGCTGATGGCCATCAGGCCGAAGAGGACTATGAGAGCCACCCCGGCCACTGCCAGCCGGTTGTGGGAGAACTCCCGCCAGAAGATGTAGGAGCCGCGAGCAATGGCCCGGAGACGGAGCCGCACCCCCCCGAGCCGCACAGTCTGGCGGTTCATGGAGCGCCGCTTTCGATCCGGATCCTGATCCGAGGGTCGAGCACCGCGGTCAACACCTCCATCACCAGTCGCACCACGATGGTGATGACACCGACCACCACCAGCGTGTCCAGCACGACCGGCATATCCTGCGCATCAACGGCGCGAAACAGGAAAGAGCCGATGCCCGGCCATCCGACCGCTCTCTCGATGATCACCAGTCCCGTCAGCAGGTACGGCAGGCTCACCGCAAACCGGCTGAGCAGCGGAAGCAACGCGTTGCGGGCGGCATGCCGGTCACGTACTTGACGGTCGGGGATTCCCTTCGCCCGTGCAACGAGTATGAAGTCGTCGTGCACCACCGATGCCATGGAAGTCTGCATGACCAGCATGAACTCCCCGTAGGAGAGCAGCAGGAAGGCGAGGATGGCAACGGACGCGTCAAACAGAATGTCGACCGCGTACGGATCGATGTTGCGGTAAACCCACCAGGCGTACGAAACGGCAGCGATGGCGGCGAAGGCGGGCAGGCTCAGCATCCTCAGTTTTCTTCGCCGGGCAACCCAGGAACCGACCAGGGCGTAGAGGGCGCTCACCACGACCACTGTGGCCGTCATGGTCCACATGACCGCTTGTTTCGTCACCGGAGCGACGATCCACAGGTTGCCGCGTGAATCGTCGATCAGCGCGTTGCGGAGATCCCATACCCGGGGTCCCAGCAACCTGACCAACAGAAAACCCAGGAAGGGAGGAAACAGCGTGTAAGTGGCGATGCCGAGCAACGTGATCCCATCGGATCTCCAGCCGGGGCGCCAACCCGTCACCCGGCCTAGCCAACTTCCCAGCAAATAGGCGATGCCGAGGCCGATGACGAAAACGAGGACCGTGGGCGGAATGACAGACTT
>DATEVB010000218.1:0-2930 GCA_035282865.1 Acidimicrobiia bacterium
ATCACCTCTTGCACGGCCGTGGTCTTTGAGGTGCGACCCTGCAGAGCGATCTTCCGGAGATAATCCCGTTCGGTGAAGATGCCGGCGATGTCGTCGTCCTCCATCACGAGCAGCGAGCCACAGTTGTGCTCCACCATCTGCGCGATGGCGTCGTACACCGTGGCCTGCGGGTGGACTCCGATGACCTTGTTTCCTTTCTCCTTGAGAACCTCGGATACCATTGCCATACGCGATCTCCTTCAGCGGTGAATATCGAGCGTACCGAAACGAAACGGCCGCGTCACGGAATCCTTGGTAGCTGCTGCGACTCTGAGTAGGGTCGATATCGTGCATGTTCGACCATCGAGGAGTACCCGTGCCGTTCGAGCTGACCCAACACGATGATGTCTACGTGCTGACGATGGACGCCGCGGACAACCGCTTCAACCGGATCTCGTTGGACAGGATCAACGAACTCTTGGACCAGGTAGCCACCGTCAGTGGCCCGGCGGCGCTGGTAACCACCGGCACTGACAAGTTCTACTCGAACGGTCTCGATCTCGAAGGGGTCATGTCGGGTGAGACCGACATGAGTCTCATAGAGCTGGCCACGGAAACCCAACGGCTCTTCGCCCGCACCCTGACCTTTCCACGCCCGACGGTGGCAGCCATCAACGGGCACTGCTTCGCGGCCGGGGCAATGTGGTCGCTGGCCCACGACTTCCGGGTGATGCGGGCTGATCGAGGGTTCTGGAGCCTGCCCGAGATCGACCTCAGGATCCCGTTCTCCGACGGGATGGCTACGCTCATCCAGGCGCGGCTGGATCCCCAGACGGCCCACTTGGCCATGACCACCGCCCACCGGTTCGGCGGCGAGGCGGCTCACCGGGCCGGGATCGTCGACCATGCTGTGCCTGAAGATGCGGTCTTGCCGCGGGCAATCGAGATCGCCGCCTCCCTCGCCGCCAACGACCCTGAAACGCTCACAGCCATCAAGCGCACCATGTACGGGCCGGTGATCGAGGCGCTGGCCGAAATCTGGCTTTTGGCGCCTATCTTGCCGGAATAGTGAGCAACTTCGGCGCAAGAAGACATTCATCCGGACTCGTGCACGAACACGAACCCACCCGAATAGGGGCGATCGTTCAGCCTGACCCTTTCGACCCCGGAGTCGGGGAAGCACCATTCCGCTTGTTGGCCGGCGGCGAGCGTCCCGAACTCAGACGTGAAGGATTCGGTGGATTCGCTGACCACCAAGATGCATCCTCCCGGTTCCACTCGTAACCATTCCGGCATGAATCGTTCCACCGGCACAACCGCCACCGGTTGGCCAACCGCGGCGGCCAGCTCCTGGGCCCGGTCGAGGGTCACCGGGTCGGACCAGGGCCGGTGCCAGAGCGTCAAGCCGATGACGGAGATTCCCAGTACGAGCAGCGCCGGACGGACCAGGTTGTGTTTCAGGAATCGGTCGGTTCGGTCGAACCGGGCCACCATGAAACCAAGTGGGAGTCCGTAGGCGATGTGGGCTGCCAGGGCGATCCCGATCGACAGCCACTTGCCGGTCAGGCCGTAGATGGCGGTGAAGGGGCTGAGGAAGGCCACCGCTTCGAGGAACATACCCCACAGCACTCCGAATCCCCAGTGGCGACCGGCCATGACCACCGCGTAGGCGATTCCGAACGTCACGCCGTTGGAGAGGTGGAAGAGCCAGCCGAGCAGGTCGGTCCATGCCGACGACATGCCACCGCCGTCGATCAGCAGGCCGTAACTGTAGATCGGCGCAAAGATTCGCTGCCCGGCGAGGGCGAACGGGATGCGAAACAGATCGTAGGCGATGGTCCCGGCCGCCCCGGCGACCGCGCCGAGGCGGATGCGCCCCGACAGATCGGTGAAGGCCGGCACGGTTCGGGTGGCTGAAGCCACCAGCAGCAGCAGGCAGGGGAGCGTGACCCAGCGGGCGAACGTCTCCATGGGCATCAGTCCGTATAGATCGGCGAGCAGCGCGCCGACCGAGGTCGCACAGAGTCCGAGGACCAGTGCAGCGGCAAACCGTTGCTTGGTGTCAAGGCCGGCAGGTCGGATTTCGTCGGTCACGGCGGCCCCACCCTACAAGGCCATCGAGCCCCAGCCTGCGCTATGTTCTACCGATATGTTCCTGGTGATGGTGTGACGGGAAGGGCCGGGACCGAATTCTCCTGGGGAGGATTGGTCACGACGGTCCGCGTCTGGATCCGCCAGAACCTCCTTCGCACCGTCGTGATGGCCGTCATCGGGTTCGTGGTCGGATGGGCGATCAACACCTACATCATCGCCGTCCGTTATGAAGGCAACGCGGCCGTCGCCGGCGTCGGGACCACCGGCGGTTTCTTCGACATGCTCCGCAACGGTGGGATGTACTGGGGCATCTTGTCGACCATCGTGTTTTCTCTCTTCGCTTACGGGCGTCAAGCCGGTTGGCGACGGCTCGGTCAAGAGATCGTTTCGATTCCCCGGATCTTGCGTGACACGTTCGTCACGGGAGGCACCACCGCCTGGGCGGTGCTGTTGTGGGGTGGGGCGATCAGTCTCGCCGCGGCGGCGCTGATCGGGCCGGCCGTCGCCGGGATCCTCTCAGTGGGTTTGCTGCTGGCGGCCCCTTCGCCTATCTCGGCCATCTTCGGCAAGGTCGTCAACCGGTTGCTGATGGGCTTGATCCGGCTCTTGGCGCCCGCCAAACAGACCGACCTCCCTCACCTGGGTGGCACGGTGGCGGCGGTGGCCGGGACGGCAGCCGGGATGTTGCTGGCCTGGCAGGTCGTTTCGACTCCGACCAAGATCGCCCTGGCGGTGGCGGCAGGCATCGTCGCCTTCCTGCTGGTCACGAGGACGATCGCCCCTCCGACAGCCGCCGGAATGCTGGCCATTCTGGTGGTGGTGTTGGTCTTTCGTGACCTGTTCGACGCCCCGGCCGT
>DATEVB010000219.1:0-27906 GCA_035282865.1 Acidimicrobiia bacterium
CGACGCGACCAGCCCGACCACCGGGATCATCATCAGCGTCAAGTTGGTGGAGATGGCCGGCATGCTGCGCAGCACCGTCGTTTGCGCCCATACCGCAAAGGCAGTAGCCACCAGGGCCCTGGTACAGGACGATCAGCACGAGGAGGGTGGTCCAATCGATGTGTGGTACACCCTCGATGACAAAGGCCAGAACCGTGAGTGGAAGGGCGGCGGCCAGAAGCTGCCAGGGCAGCAACTCGAGCGGGCTGGAGGTCCAGGAATGGCGGCGGATATGGACCGACGCCCCGGCGTTGGAGACCGCCGCCACCAGGAGCATCAGATGTCCTCCCAGCACTCGGGGATCCGACCACGCGAAGCTCCACGGCTCGAAGAGAAAAGCGATTCCCGTGAGGCCGAGGATCAACCCGGTGGTCCGGAGCCTGGTCATTCGTTCCCCCAAGAAGATCGCCGCGAGGGGAACGGTCCACAGGCTGGCCGTCCACGCCAGGACCGAGGAGCGGCCCGGCGGCACCATCCGGAGGGCCGTGAACACAAGTATCAGTACGAGGGCCAGGCGCAGAAACGCCACTGACGCGAGTACGGGCAGGTCGGAGCAAGGGGGAGGACGTAACCGGCCGGTGAAGGCCGTCGCCGTCAACACGATGACCGCTCCGCCGGCCAGGCGCATGGCCGCCATCCAGATCGGGGGAATGTCGCGCAACCCGATAGAGAGCAACGGCCAGTTGACGCCCAGGGTCAGCACGGTGATCAACAGCAGAGGGTAGGCGGCCGTCCGGCTCAGGATCGGAGGTCCCTTCTCGACGTTCTTCCACACCAGCTCCCACGGGCCCGGGCTACTCAAGGGTGCCGCCGATCATGAACGCCTACTATGGATTCCCAATGCTGCTCCCGACCTCTGGAGGTACGTCATGGTAGGTAATCCTGCGCCGGCGCGTTTCGATTCGGACACCACCATCGACGTACATTGTCACCTGGCCACGCCGAAGACAAAAGAGGCGGCCGCTCCTCATTACCGACCGGAATACGAACCCTACGACTACTTCATGGGAGCCGACTCGAAGCAGCAAAACGGGGTGATGTTCCCCACCATCGTTGAGGCCCTCACCAATCCGGCCGCCCGCCTCGAATACATGGATCAGATGGGGGTCGACGTCCAGGGTCTCGCCACCTTCGTGTCCGAGTATTTCTACTGGACGCCCGGCCCGCTTGGCGCGGAGCTGGCCCGCATCCAGAACGACAATCTCGCCCAGGCTGTTGCCGATCATCCGGACCGTTTTGTCGGGATGGGGGCCACCGTTCCTCTGCAGGACGTCGCCCTCGCCATTGCCGAAGTCGACCGGGTCGTAGACGAGCTGCGGTTCAAAGGGCTGCAGATCGGGGGCACCGTCAATGGCCACAACCTGGATGAACCACGTTTTCGTCCCTTCTGGGCGGCCGTTGCCGCCAAGGGGGTGCCGGTCATTCTGCACCCGAACGGCTATCCGGAAAGCCAGAGGTTTGGTGACTATTTCCTCACCAATTGCATCGGCAATCCGCTGGAGACGATGGTGGCCACCACCCGGATGATCTTCTCAGGTCTCTTCGAGGAGCATCCCGACCTCAAACTGGTGTTATTGCACGGTGGCGGCTACTTGCCCTTCTACGCTTCCCGAGCCGACCACACGTGGAAGGTGCGGCCCGAAACCAGAGTGAAGATCCCCGACCACCCGCCCAGTTACTACATGAAACGCCTGTTCTACGACACGATGGTCTTTCAACCCCTCTATCTGCGCCACCTGATTGACATTGTCGGGGCAGATCGGGTAATGATCGGAACCGACTTCCCCTTCGACATGAGCGAGACCGATCCGGTGAGGTTGGTTGACGGGGTGGAAGGCCTCACCGATGACGAGCGGTCGGCCATCAAGAGCAGCAATGCGATTGGGGTATTTGGCCTCTAAACACCGCCGGCAGCCTCTCGCTACGCTCAACCATCACATCCGCGGCGAACGGAGACGGCATGTTTGGTGGAGGGGAAGAACAGAGGGAGATACTGGACATCACCCGGCGGTTTGCCCGCGAGGTGGTCGCTCCGGTGGCCGCCGGGCTCGACGCAATGGCAAACCCCGAGGACTGCTTCTCGTGGGACATCGTCGAGAAGGCCGATGCCGCCGGAATTCGTACGGCCACCCTGAGCGAGCAGTACGGCGGAGTGGGGATCGATTCGCTCACTACCGCCATGGTGGTCGAAGAGCTCGCCAAAGCCGATTTGGGGGTTTCGGTCATCTTTGCACAGACGCTGAAGATCGCCCAGACCCTGCAGGGCGCGGCGACGCCCGAGCAGCGCGACCGGTTCATCCCCGACTACGCCGCCGACCCGCGTGGTCTGCTGGCGATCGGCATCACGGAGCCGGATCGATCATCGGACTACATCATCCCCTTCGCGGAGGGCGACTACCGCACCCGGGCCGTCCGGGCCGACGGCGGGTGGGTCATCAACGGCCAAAAGCATTTCATCTCGAACGGGAACCGGGCGCGGCTCTATCTGCTCTTCGCCCAAACCGAAAAGGGCACCGGGCTCGTGGAGGGGAGCACTTGCTTCCTGGTTGAGCGGGACACGCCCGGGTTCAGCATCGGACGGGTTCACGACAAGATGGGCGAGCGCCTAGTGAACAACGCAGAGCTGTTCTTCGAGGATTGCTTCGTACCCGACGAGAATGTGCTGGGGGAGGTCGGCCAAGGGTTCCAGGTGCTGGCTCGCTTCTTCCCGGCCAGCAATGCCTACGCCGCCGCCAGCGTCCTCGGAGTGGCGGAGGCTGCCTACCAGCGTTCGCTCGAGTGGGCCGAAACCCGGGTGCAGGGCGGTCGTCCCATCATCGAACACGCTCCGGTCCGGCAAACCCTGGCCAGACTTCGCATGCTCAATGACGCGTCTCAGGCCTATGTGTACCGCTCGGCGTGGCTGGCCGACCATCGCGACCAGGGTTGGGATGGCACCGTTGGAGCGTTGCCCAAGGTGTTCGCTGCGGAGGCAGCCTGGGAGGTGGTCACCGAGACGCTGGAGTTGCACGGGGGGTACGGGTATATGCGCGAGTTGGGTATCGAGAAGCTGGTGCGGGATGCTGCGGCTTTCTTGCACTCGGACGGCGCCAACAAGACGTTGCTGTTGAAAGCCGCACGGTTCCTCCGGCCGTCGTAGCCGATTCGCGATCGTGCGATGTGCCGCGTTCACCGGTCGCCGTCTGCGGTCGCCCGGCGGTCAGATCTGGAGGCTGATAGCCACGATTCCGGCTACAACCAGCAGGATCGAGGTAACCAGTCCGGCATCGATGTGCTCTTCTTGCCGTAGGAACAGATAGCCCATCCCCAGCGTCCACAACGGTTGTGTTCCCTGCAGCAACCCGACGACCCAGGCGGGCGCGAAGGAAAAGGCGGAGAACTGGGCCAACAGCGCGGCGCTGCTGGCGACTCCGGCCCAGACGAACAGCCAGGGCACCTCGTGGATGTTGTGTTGCATCCTTTCCCGCAGCCTTCTCCCGAAGGCATCGCTGGCAACGACCACAACGAATGCAGCGGCCGCTCCGATGAAGGCACCGATGACCGCGTTGGGGAAAAGCTGGAGTCCCCATTTCCGGGCCACGAAGGCCAACCCGAAGAAGATTGGAGCGGCGGCTGCGTACATGTAGCCGACTGCGGTCCGGCGCTCGGCCGTCTGATTGGCCAGTGCAGGTGCCGTCGTCGTTTGTCCTTGTCCGGTTGAGACCACAGATCCACGCCGCATGAGCCGGAGTAGACCGGCGATGACCAGGATCCCGCCGATCGCCTCGCCGATGGAGACTGTTTCGTCGAGGACCAACCACCCGCCGATTGCCGAGACGATCGGGTTCCCGGTCAGGAACGCGTTGGTGCGGGTCGGGCCTATTCGGCGCACGGCCCGCAAGTTCGACGCCCTCCCGAATACGGTCCCGACGACTCCACCTGCCACCAGTGCAGTTACTCCGGCCAAATCGAAGGGTGGCCAGTTCATGAAGAGGGCCACGACGCCGAGGCACACGGTATTGATCAGGACGGTCATGAGCAGCCCATCGTCGGCCGCCCTGTTTCGCATGCCGATACGAATGAGAATCGTGAACGCTGCGAAGAACAATCCGGCCGCCAGGCCCAACAAAACACCCATCGGCTATCCGGCTCCGAGCCCGGGGGGGCCGTGAAGTGGTGAGCGCCATGCGCGCTCGGGGCCCGAGCCCGGTTTGGTCATCGATCTCTCCCACACAGCAGCGGGGAGTATGGCACACGGGCATCGATGACGAGCGCGGCAGTGTCCCGCTCTCACGGTACCTGAACGCTCGGTCTCCCGACTAGTGGCGATCAGTCCCGCATCCTGTACTCGCTAGGGTGGACCGGGACGATCTGGACAGGGGACTCGAATGCAGGTGACTACTACCGTCAACGGCCGGTTGGTGTCCGAGGATGTGGAGCCGCGGTTACTGCTCGTTCATTTCCTGCGCGAACGTCTGGGGTTGACCGGGACCCACATCGGGTGTGAGACGTCGTACTGCGGGGCTTGCACCGTGCTGTTGGGCGGGCGGGCGGTGAAATCGTGCACGATGCTGGCCGTGCAAGCCGAAGGCGCACAAGTCACCACGATTGAGGGTTTGGCAACGAGTGACGATCTCCATCCCATGCAAGACGCTTTTTCGGTCCATCACGCCCTGCAATGCGGCTTCTGCACACCGGGCATGATTCTCGCCGCCGTGGCCTTGCTCGCCGACCACCCCGACCCGACCGACCAGCAGATCCGGGTTGCCCTGGACGGGAATCTGTGCCGATGTACGGGATACGAACCTATCGTCAGGGCCGTCGAAGACGCGTCTGCCCGGATGCGGGGTGAGCCGCCGGCAACGGCCGAATGGGAGACCAAACGTCCTTCCCCGATTGTGGCGGGCAAGGAGTAATCCACGTGTATCCGCGCCCCTTCGACTACACCGCTCCCACCACCCTGGAACAGGCCACCGTGGAGCTAGCCGCCCATCCGGGCGCCAAGGTCCTGGCCGGGGGTATGAGCCTCATCCCCATGATGAAACTGCGGGTCCTTTCGCCTCCAACCATCGTGGACATAGGGAAGGTTCCGGGTCTGGGATTCATCACTGAACGGGACGGCCGGGTTGAGATAGGCGCACTGGCGCGCCAATTCCAGGTTGCGGCATTTCAACCCCTCGTCTCGCGGGCGGCCGCACTGGCCGAGGCGGCCGCTTGGACCGGGGACGCACAGGTGCGCAACCGGGGCACTCTGTGCGGTTCCCTCGCTCACGCCGACTCATCTGCTGACCAACCTGCGGCGGTGCTGGCCCTCGACGGCACGATGGTCGCCAAATCCGCGGGCGGGGTCCGGACGATTCGAGCCGCCGATTTCTTCGTTGACGCCTTCACTACCGCTCTGGAGGAGGATGAGATCCTCACCGGTGCGTTGATCCCGCTGGGCTTGCCCGGAGAAGGGTCCTCCTATCGCAAGGTAGGCCGGCGAGGCGGCCATGACGGTTTCGCGGTGGCCGGTGCGGCCGCGTGGGTCAAGGTCGAGCATGGGGTCGTTGCCGATGCCCGCCTCGCCTTGACCGGAGTGAGTACCCGGCCGCTCTTGGCCCATGGGATCCGGGAGGCACTGATTGGCTCGGATGGTTCACCGGGGGCAGTCCGTGCCGCCGCCGCGCGAGCAGTCGAAGGGGTCGTCCTCATCGCCGACCTCTACGGTTCCGAAGATTACAAGGCACACCTGGCGAGGTACCTGGCCGTCCAAGCGCTCGAGATCGCCTTGGATCGCGCGGGCGGAAGGGATCCACTGTCATGAGTCCCTGGGGCACACGAGGTTGGGACGTTGATGCCGATTCCTGATCTGAGCGATGAAGACGCGCGGCCGCTCCAGCCAGGCAACGCCACTCGCTTGCTGGCAGGGATGCGCCGCTGAGAAGCGTGGAGCAAGATCGTTGGCCGGCTCTCAGCTCACGTGACCGTCGTTGGTCTCGAGCCAGCGTGTTTCCGGGAGCACCACGGCGCCGGCGAGCGCCACCAGAACCAAGAGTCCGGCGAGGGGCAGGATCGATGGGCGAATACCGAAATGTTCATATAGCAGGGCGGTGACGGTCGGAGCAATGATCAGGCCGATGTCTCCAATAAAGCGAAAGGTGCCGAGACTCCGGCCGATGTTGCCGGCCGACGACAGGTCGGCGATTATCGTTCCGGCCACCGAGATCCCGTACGACGCCAGGGACATGAGAACGATCGAGGCCATCCACACAAAGGTCGTCATTGGCAGAACGAGCAGACCAACCCCGGCGGCTTGCACGAGCAGACCCGGAACCAGCGCCGCTTTGCGAGAGACGCGATCTGCCAGCTGGCCGCCGATGAGAGCCCCGATCAAGCGAGCCAAACCACCGAGCCCCAGCGCTAACCCGATGCTCGACGATGACAGCCCCAGGTCGGCGTCACCGATGATGGGAATCAGGGTCTGGGTCATCGAACCGAAAGTGGCGAACATGGCAAATGGCACACCGTAGAGCACCATCCGGACGCGCCAGGGTGCAAACGGGGCCGAGGGATGAAAGGATCTCGCGGTCGGTTTCCGAGGAACCACCGGTCGGGCGGGAGACATCAGAAGACCACCCATGAGAATGACGGCCACGATGCCGGCCACGGTCTCGGCCAGCCGCCAGCTTCCCAGACCGGCCAACAGTCCACCGAAAGTCGGTCCGAACGCCTGGCCGGCCAGCAGCGCCGCCGAGTAGGCGGAGAGGGCCATGCCCCGGTGGCCACCACCCGTGGCCTGGGAGAAGAAGGTCATACCGCCGGTGTTGGTCATGGCCGATCCGATACCGAGGATCAAAGCCGCCACCTGGGTCAGCGAGGCCCCTTGCGCTCCGGCAAGGAGGAAGCTCCCCGCCGCCACCACCAGCGCCGCCACCACCATCAACCGGGCGGCCGGCAACCGGTCTGCAACGTAGCCTGCCGGTATGTCGGTGAGAAGCCGACCGATCGCAAAGAAGGTGGTCAGGAGGCCGAGGTCTCCAGCCGACATGGACAGCTCGGAGCCGATGGCCGGGAGGAGTGGAACGCGAAAGAACGCCGTCGTTGTGATGCCAAACACAGCCACTCCGATGAGGGCAGCCTCACCGAGGGGCACCTTCAACGTGGCCTGGATCCGGGTTCTAAGGCGGGCATCCATGTTTGGTAAGGGTAGTGATTCCCGGTACCCGGTCCGGGTCGGAGGCCGGTGTTGGGTTTCCCGTTCGACGTACACTTGACAGCTCGCCTGCTCCGGGCGACAATCGTTTGCAAGGCGATATCGTGATATGAGAGGGAGCATCGTGACGCGGCTTGGCTGGATAGGCACCGGAAGGATGGGATACGCTCTCGTCGAGCGGCTGTTGCGGGCCGGAAACGATGTTTCCGTCTACAACCGCACCCGCTCCAAGGCCGAGCCCCTGGCCGCGCTCGGCGCCGAGATTGTGGACGGACCGGCCGATCTGGCCGATCGGGACATCGTGTTCGTGATGGTGGCGGGTTCTGAGGATCTCGTCGAGGTCGTAAAGGGCCGGGGCGGCCTCCTCTCTCGGCCCGACGTCGTGCCCAAGGTGATCGTCGATTCCTCGACGGTGTCGGCAGGTGCCTCCGCCGAGGTTCAGCTGGCCGTCGAGGCACGAGGATCGGCATTGCTGGCGGTGCCGGTCAGCGGCAATCCGAACGTGGTTCGTTCGGGCAAGCTGACCTCAGTGGCCTCCGGGCCTAGGGCGGCTTTCGAGATGGCCGCACCCTTCCTGGAGCTGTACGGAAAGAAGGTGACCTACGTCGGCGAGGGTGATTCGGCCCGGCTGGTCAAGATCTGTCACAACCTGCTGTTGGGGGTGGTGACCCAGACGCTGGCCGAGATCACGGTGTTGGCCGAACGGTCGGGCGTGTCCCGGGCCGACTTCCTGGAGTTCATCAATGGAAGCGTGATGGGCTCCGTGTTCACCCAATACAAGACTCCGGCCTTCGTCAACCTGGATTTTCACCCCACTTTCACCAGCCATCTTCTCCGCAAGGACTTCGAACTCGGTCTCGAAGCAGCCAGGGAGTACGATGTACCATTGCCGACCTCGGCGCTGGTGCATCAGATCGTCGTCGGCCTGATCGCCAGAGGCTACGGCGACGACGACTTCGCCACTCTGCTCGAACAGGAAGCCCAGGCGGCCGGGCTGGAGTTGAAGCCTGAGAACCGGGAGGTCACCGACGGTCTGGCGCCTGATCTGCCGGAACTGACCACCACAGACTGACGTCACGGGAGGAGCGGTCACATGGCTGAATTCGCGCAGACCAACATCCCGGCGCCCGGGTTGATGGGCGTCGACTGGGAACAGCGGGTCGACTTCAACCGATTGCGCAACTACCGGGTAGCACGCGTTCGCGAGGCGCTGGAGAACTCCGAACTGGGCGGCCTCCTGCTCTTCGAAACCAGCAACATTCGCTACACCACCAGCACCCACATCGGCTACTGGGCGTTCAACAAGCTAGAACGGTATGCCCTCATTACCCGCACCGGCGAGCCGCGCATCTGGGATTTCGGATCGGCAGCCAAGGCCCACCGCCTGCAGGCGCCCTGGCTCGACCCGACCCACTCCAAGGGTGGCAACACCGGGCTGCAGGGATCGATCGCTCCCGACGCTGGTTTGTCCAAGAGAGCGGCGCTCGAGATCAAATCGGTGCTGGCCGAGGAAGGCGTCGGCGACATGCCCCTCGGAGTCGATATCATCGAGATCCCGGTTTTGTTCGAGCTCCAGGCCGCCGGCATCGAGATACGGGACGGCCAACAGACCATGCTCGATGCCCGGCAGATCAAGAACCAGGATGAGATCATGTTGCTCAGCCAGGCCGCCGCCATGGTCGATGGCGTGTACCAACGCATCTACGAGGAGCTCAAGCCCGGCATCCGGGAGAGTGACGTCGTGGCGATGGCCAACGAGACGCTCTTCAAAATGGGATCGGAGTATGTGGAGGCGATCAACTCGATCGCCGGAGAGCGGTGCAGTCCTCACCCGCATGTGTATTCCGACCGGTTGATTCGCCCGGGCGATCAGGCCTACTTCGACATCATTCATGTCTTCAACGGCTACCGGACCTGCTACTACCGGACTTTCGCGGTCGGCCGGGCAACCCAATCCCACCGGGAAGCCTATAAACAGGCGCGGGAGTGGATCGACGCCGCAATCCAGCTGGTCAAGCCGGGCACGAGTACGGCCGACATCGCTCTGGCATGGCCCAAAGCCACCGACTTCGGTTTCGAGGACGAGATGGATGCCTTCGGGCTTCAATTCGGTCACGGACTCGGGGTCGGACTGCACGAGCGGCCGATAATCAGCCGGCTCAATTCCCTCGACAATCCGGTCGAGATCCAGGAAGGGATGGTGTTCGCTCTCGAGACCTACTGCCCGGCGGACGACGGACACTCGGCGGCTCGCATCGAAGAAGAGGTCGTGGTCACCGCCAACGGTGCCGAATTGCTCACCCTCTTCCCGGCCGAGGAACTAGTGGTCACAAACGCGTATTGATGGCGGGAGGTCGATAGTAGTGACGAGTGGGTCAGCCCCTGCGATGGAGATCGATCGAGAAGTACGGGTGGGCCTCTATCGCCGCATGGTCGAGCTCAGATTCTTCGAGAAGCGTGCCTATGACCTCTTCATGGAAGGGCTCGTCAAGGGAACCAGCCACCTCTCGCTCGGCCAGGAGGCGGTCGCGGCCGGGTTTGGAGAGGCCATGCGGGCCGACGACTACACCTTCTGTACCTACCGTGGCCACGCCCACACGCTCTCCCGGGGCACCCCGATGGCACGGGTGATGGGCGAGCTTCTCGGCCGCAGCAACGGCGTGACCGGCGGTAAGGGAGGTTCGATGCACCTGACCAGTGTCGAGCATTTCGCCATGGGGTCGTATGCGATCGTTGGCGCTCACCTGCCCATCGCCGCCGGGGCGGCTTGGTCGGCCCAGGAGCGAGGTAGCGGCCAGGTGGCCGTCTGTTTCTTCGGCGACGGTGCCACCAACATCGGCGCCTTTCACGAAGCGCTCAATATTGCGGCGGTGTGGAAGCTGCCGGTCGTATTCGTTTGCGAGAACAACCTCTACATGGAATACACCGCTATCGAGTCGGTGACGGCCGTCGCCCACCCGGCGGCGGATCGAGCGGCCGCCTACGGCCTCGAGGCGATCATCGTCGACGGAAACGACGCCGACGCGGTGTACGCCATCGCCGTCGAGACCCTTGATCGGGCTCGCCAGGGCGCCGGCCCTTCCCTGGTGGAGGCCAAGACTTACCGGCACGGCGGCCACTCCCGGGCCGACCCGGGCAAGTACCGACCCGACCAGGAAGTGCAGGAATGGCTGAATCGCGACCCGATCGACATGTATCGGGAACGGCTGCTGACCGGGGGCGTCGACGACGGCACGCTCACGAGCATCGAAGAGGACGTTCGTGCCGAGGTTGAAGCAGCAACCCGGGAGGCGCGCCAGGCCCCGCCACCGGGTGCTGAGGCACTCGAACGGAACGTGTGGGCGGACGGGAGTGCGACGTGGCGGAACTAACCTACCGCGAGGCGGTGGCGGCCGGTATCGCCCAGGAGATGCGGCGCGACGAACGGGTCTATCTGATCGGTGAGGACGTGGCCGGCGCCGGCGGCGTGTTCAAGGCCACGCCGGGCCTTCTCGAAGAGTTCGGACCGCGCCGGGTCCGGGATACTCCTATTTCGGAGGAGGCGATCATCGGAGCAGTCATGGGAGCGGCGATGACCGGTCTGCGTCCCATTGCAGAGATCATGTTCTCCGACTTCCTGGCTACCTGCTGGGACCTGGTGGCCAACCAGATAGCCAAGACCCACTACATGACGGACGGGCAGATAACCCTGCCCTTGGTGATCCGCACCGCCAATGGCGGTGGCGCTCGCTTCGGAGCCCAGCATTCACAAAGCGTCGAGAACTGGGCGATGGCGATCCCCGGACTGAAGGTGGTGGCGCCCTCCAATCCGGCCGACGTGATCGGTTTACTGGCAGCCTCAGTTCGCGACCCCGATCCGGTGATCTTCTTCGAACACAAGGCGCTCTATCCCACCAAGGGCGAGGTGCCCGACGGCGAGCTCGTCGACACTCTGGGCACGGCCCGGATTGTTCGGGAGGGAGGCGACGCAACGGTCGTGGCACTGGCGGCGATGGTCCCCAAGGCGATGGCCGCTGCCGAGCTGCTGGCACAACGCGGGATGTTCATCGAGGTCGTCGATCTTCGCTCACTGGTTCCGCTCGATACCCAGACGGTGCTTGGTTCGATCGCCAAAACCAGCCGGCTGTTCACCGTCGAGGAAAACCCGCGCCTGGTCGGGTGGGGCGCCGAAGTGGTTTCGATCGCTGCTGAGGAGTGTTTCTGGGATTTGGACGGTCCCGTTGTGAGGATCACGACTCCGCATATCCCTTTACCCTCGGCGGACGCGCTGGAGGACCTGGCGATTCCGTCGGTGGACCGGATCGTCGCAACCATCGAGAAGTCGCTGGCCTGACCAAAGCGGGCCTTCTTCCGCCTGCCGTAGCGGCCGTACCCGGGCCGGTCCCCGCCCGGCCCGGTGGGTCGACCCGGGCACCGATCATTCGGGGCCCGCGTAGGCTCCAGCCGTCCCCGGGAACATGGCTTTGATGATCTTGAAGCACGAGACGTCGACGGTGGCATCCATATGCAGGAACACCGATGCGTCGCGGAGGTACTTCTCGATTCCCATCTCGAGCATGGCGCCGTGACCGCCGTGGAGCTCAAGGGCCTGTCTACACACCTCGAAGACCTCTTCTGAAGCGAACACCTTGACGGAGTTGCAGAGTATGTCGGCATCGGCCGCCTCCTCGTCGACGGCCCGTGCGGCGTGCCGCAGTAGCGCCTTGACCGCATCGAGCTTGATCGCCATCTGAGCAAGCCGTACCGCCACCGCCTGGTGTTTGATGAGGATACGGCCACCCTGGACGTGCTCCTGCACGAATCGAGCGGTGTCCTCGAAAGCGGCCACGCCGGTGCCCAGATTCTTGGCTGCTTGCAGGATCTTCCCCGGACGGAAATAGACCGCGGCCTTGCCCAGGGCATCGTCCTTTGCCAGGAGATGATCTTCGGGCACCCGGCAGTCCTCGAACACGATCTCGCCGTTGTTCATGAAGCGACCGCCGATGGTCTCGTTGCAGCGCGTCACCGTCAGCCCCGGCGTGTCACGCGGCACCAGGAAACTGCTGGTTCCCTGGTACATCCCCACCGACGGGTTGGTGTTGGCGTAGACCACGTAGAGGAAAGCGTCGTACCCATTGCTGATGTAGTGCTTGCGCCCGTTGATCGTCCAGTGGCCGTCCTCGAGGACCGCCCTGGTATCCATGTTCGCTTCCGGCACGTTGTACGGGAGCCAACGATCCGAAGCACCTTTGGGTTCGGTCAAACAGTGGGCCATGAGGAACGACGGATCCTCCATGTAGCGCGGGAACCAGACGTCCTGGAGGTCCTCGGGAGCCAGGGAACGGAGGAGCACCGAGACTTTCCAGTTCTGGGCCAGCTTGTCGGCGAGCCCGGCGTCGCCGCGGGCGACCTCGGTGGCGATGAGGGCGAACGTCTGCGCCTCGGTCTTCGGGTCCAGCACCACCCCGCCGTATTTCTCGGGCACAGCCAGCGATCGCAGACCCGCCGCGTCGGCTTCCTCCAGGATCTCCTTGGGGAGACGCTCGTCCGGTTCGAACAGCCATTCGCGTTCGCGGTTGGCTCGAATGAACGGAATTACGACGCGATCGACGTAATCACGAGCGGTTTGGCGCATGAGCCGTTGCTCCACCGACAGCTCTTGTAGTTCCATCGTCATGGTCATGTCGTGTTTCTCCTCCGTATCGGGCTCGAGTTGTCGGTTGGGACTGTGCTTCTAGCGGGTCCTCATTCAATCTTCGCCGACCACTCGGAGCTTCCTGCTTGCCTGATGCAGCGAGGCGATGCCCTGGTCGGTCACCTGTACCAGCTCTCCCGTTTGGACCCCGGCCCGGTGGTTCGGGGTAACCACATTGGGCTGGATCACCACGGTCATGCCGGTGCGAAAGGTGAAATCAGGGGTCGGCGTGTTGGGTCGGCTCCTGGACCCGAGCACGGGCGGCAGATAGCCGCCGCCGAAACCATGCAGCAGATCATCGTAGGTAGAGAAGCCTGCGTCCTCGATGATCGCTGCCGCCTCGACCACCTCCTCGGCCGAGGCGCCGTTGCGGAGCACCCCGCTGATCGCGTCGAAGGCGGCCGCGGCCACCTCGTGGAGTTGACCGAAGAGCGGCGTGGGACCCACTCCTACCGTGTAGGTCCGCAGTACTTGGCCGGGATAACCCCAGAAAGCCGCGCTGATCTCCGCAAACAGCACGTCGCCCCGGCGCAACCGGCGTCGGGATGGGATTTGGGAGGGAACGCAGCGTTGGGGGGCCTCCATGGAGGTGACCCCGAGGTAGTGGATGTATGTGGCTCCGCCCCGGGAAAGGTAGGCATCTTCAACAACGCGAGTCAGGTCGTGTTCGGTCATGCCTGGACGAGCCTGCTCGTGCAAGGCCGTGATGGCCAGGTCGCTCAGCCAGGCTCCGATGCGCAACCAGTCGATCTCCTCCGCGGATTTCACGAGCCGCAGTTCGGTATACGCCCGGTTGAGGTCGATGACATCGGTCACAGCTCCGGCGAGGAAGCTGTAATAGCCGTGCGGCAAGGCTCCGACCACCCCCACCCGCCCGGCCGCCGGCCCGCGTTGACGGAGTACCTCGACGGCCTTTTCAATCGTCGAGGGACCGCCCCAAGAAACCTGCGCGCCGGCGGCGATTTCACGGGCGGCCGGTACGTGGTTGAAGAATTGGATCAGGAGGACGTCCTGTTCTCCGGGGGTCAATATCGCCAGCGCCTCCCTGGTCACCGGCCACCCGGTGAACCAGGGGATGGCTGATCCAGCCCGCTGCGATCCATGAACGACAAGGTGGTCGACCCCGGCCTCCTCCATGGCCTCCCAGGCCAGAGTATGCCGTCTGGACATCTCTTGGCTCGTGAAGGCTGGATGCGGGTCCGAGCCGAGAATCCTCGCCAGGTGCGGTGCTAGCTCCATGTGGTGCTCCACAATCGTTTGCCGCAACGCTAGCCGGATTGGCGGCCGGAATCGTCGCCTGGGCGGCCGCCAACAATCGACGACCCATCCTTGCTGATCGCCCGACGCTACAATGCTCTGCAATGGCCCTGAAAACGGCGACGTTGCGCGATGTGGCGGAGATGGCCGGCGTCCATCCCTCCACTGCTTCGCGGGCGCTCAATCCGGGGTCGCGGGATCTCGTCAACGAGAAGACGGCGACCACGGTGCTGGAAGCAGCGCGGAAGCTGGGGTACCGGCCCAATTCCCTGGCCCGCGGGTTGAAGACCAACCGAACCTACACCATCGGGATGCTGCTCCCCGATCTGACCAACCCCCTGTTCCCGCCGATCGTGCGGGGCGTCGAGGACGCCCTCGGCGCGGCCGATTACACGGTGATCCTGGCCAATACCGACAATGACCCGGACAAGGAAGCGGCGGTCCTTCGCACGATGCTCAACCGCCGGGTCGACGGGCTGATCTTGGCCACAGCGCGGAGGTCGGCGCCCTTCCTCGAACAGCTCGCCGATGTGGGCGTCCCGGTCGTGCTGGTAAATCGCTCCAGCGACGATGGTGCGCTGCCCTCGGTTTCGGGCGACGACCACGCGGGGATTGGCTTGGCCGTTCGCCACCTCGTGTCCCTCGGTCACCGGAAGATCGCCCATGTCGGAGGTCCACAGGATCTCTCCACGGGTCTGGCTCGCTACCAGAGCTTTGTGGCCTGGATGCAGAGCGAGGGGTTGGAGGCCGATCCGCGTCTGATCGTCTTCTCCAAATGGTTCAATGAGGTTCCCGGGGCGGCCGCAACCGAAGAGTTGTTTGCCCGGGCGGTTCCATTCACTGCCATCGTGGCTGCCAACGACCTCATTGCCATCGGCTGCTACGACATACTCGCGGAACGGAAGCTCAACGTACCGAAGGACGTTTCGGTGGTCGGATACAACGACATGCCGTTTTCAGACAAGCTGTGTCCACCGCTGACCACGATCCACATTCCTCACTATACGATCGGGGTGCGGGCTGCCGAGTTGGTCTTGGAGATGGTCTCCAAGCGGGAGGTCAGTGCACAGGCGTTGCGACTGGCGCCGACGATGGCGATTCGCGAGTCCACATCGGTGCCGTCGGCCTGACACCCGTTCCGGGCCAACCGTATCTGATTGTGCCTTCTCTGCGGTGCAGACCCATGTCGCCCATCGTTGCGAACGTTTGCACTACGCTGGCGGGGTGGACAGGAGGTAATGGTGGGCGATTCTTATGAGGTGGTACGGGGGGCGGCCGTCCAGGCGGCCCCGGTCTTCTTGGATAGGGAAGCGACCACAGACAAGGCATGCGAGTTGATCCGCCGGGCCGGGTCCCGTGGGGCGAGGGTCATCGCGTTTCCCGAGGGATTCATACCGGCTCATCCCGTCTGGTTTCATTTTCATTCGGGAACCGACGCACTTGCCACGGGTTTGAGCGTGGAGCTGTTCAAGAATTCGGTGGAGATCCCGGGCCCGGAGACCGAGGCCCTGGGTGAGGCGGCCAAAGCGGCGGGAGCCTACGTGGTGATGGGCTTGTGTGAGAAGACTCCGAACACCTTCGGCACCATGTACAACACCCAGCTCTTCCTGGGCCCCGACGGCTCGGTGCTGGGCAAACACCAGAAGCTCGTTCCGACCGTGGGCGAACGGCTCGTACATACCGCCGGTGGCCGCGAGACTTTCGGCGCCATCAGCACCGAGTTCGGCCCTATCAGCGGGTTGATGTGCGGCGAAAACTCCAACCCACTGGCGGTCTTTGCGCTCACCGCCGAGAACACCAGGGTGCACGTCATGGCGTGGCCGAACCACTTCCCCAAGATCAGCCTGCCAATGGCCGACGTCGCCCTCACCATGGCACGGTCTTTTGCCCAGATGTCCAAGGCATTCGTGCTGAGTGCCGCCGGCGTCGTTGACGATCGGATGCGGGCTGTGCTGTCCGACCGGCCCGAAGACCAAGAATTCCTGCGGCGGGCCGACGTGGGTGGAGGGTCGGTGATTGTCAGTCCTGACATGCGCGTCCTCGCCGGGCCGCTCGACGGTCAAACGGAGGACATCCTGTACGCAGACATGGATCTCGAGGTCGGAGTCAAGATGAAACTTCGCCATGATCTTGCCGGTCACTACAACCGGCCGGACGTGTTTCGACTCCTGGTAAATCGGCGGGCGGCGCCGCTCCTCGAGACCTTTCACGAGGCCACCGCGGCGGTCGGTTTGGAGGCCCGACCGAATCTCGTTCTGGAGCCTGGACAGGGCGCCAATTTGACGCTCCCGAAGCCGACTGAATCCGAATCGGGGTAGCCAGATTCTCGCCGGGGGGACCGGTTTTTGGAAATCGATTGCAAGATTGAATCGTATTCCTTATCCTGAGGCCTGCGGTTCGCTTCGACCGCCGGACATTAGGCATTGCATCACCGGTCTCTCGGCCGGTGAGGGAGGATGAATATGAGAACGTTGATCAAACAGTACCGGTGGCTCTTCGCCCTAATGGTGGTGGTGACGCTCATCGTCGCCGCGTGTGGCGATACGGCGGACGACACCACGACCACCGCCGCCCCGGGTACGACCGCCGCCCCGGGTACGACCGCCGCCCCGGCAACGACCACGGCCGATGCAGAGGCAATCACGATCGGCGCTTCGTTGCCGCTCACCGGCGACTTCAGCGAACCCGGCACGGCAGCGCAACAGGGTTACCTGGTCTGGCAGGCGATGACCAACGACGCCGGTGGCCTGTTGGGCCGCCCCGTCGAGCTGACGATCGTAGACAATGCCAGCGATCAAAACACCGCCTCTACCGACTATGAGAAACTCATCACCGTGGACGAAGTCGACTTGGTGGTTGGTCCGTTCTCCAGCTTCCTGGTCATCCCGACCTCTGAAGTGGCGGCCCGGTATGGCTACGCCTTCGTCGAACCTGCCGGTGGAGCACCCGACGTGTTCAACCGTGGGCTCACGAATCTGTTCTTTGCCCAACCGGCCCCCGGTTCGGAACAAGCAGATCCGTTTGCCGATTACCTTCTCGCTTTGCCCGCGGACCAGCTTCCCGCCACCTTTGCGGTGGTCAGTCAGGATGATCCGTTCACGCTCGGCGTGATGGATCGTCTCAAGGAGTTCCTGACAGAAGCTGGTGTCGAGCTGGTCTTCGACGAGATCTATGCGCCGGAGACGACCGACTTCTCCGCGATCGCCATTCAGATAGCCGACCTCGATCCCGACCTCATCGTCGGCGGTACGGTTTTCGACGACTCGGTTGCCCAGATCCGGGCCTACCAGGATGCCGGCTACCAGCCGCGCGGGGCCTTCTTCACCACCGGACCTTCGTTGCCCGGGCCGTTCCGGGAGGCGCTTGGCGATGCAACCGAAGGCGTATTCGCCGCCATCTCGTGGTTCTCGGATGCCCCCGGCTTCCAGAACGCCGAGTTCGTCGCCAAGTACGTGGAGATGTTCGGAGGCTCGGCAGCCGACATTCCCGAGGATGCCGCCAACGCCTTCACGGTCGGTCAAGTGCTCGGACAGGCAGTGGAGAACATCCAGTCGGTCGACAACGCACAACTGATCGAAGAGCTCCACCAGGGTACCTACGACACGGTGGTGGGCCCGTTGAGCTTTGACGAGGTCGGGCGGCCGCAGGGCACCTTCATGGTGCTCCAGTGGCAGGGTGGCAACTTCGTAATCACAGATCCTGGCGATCGTCGCCAGGCGGATCCCATCTGGCCGAAGCCGGAGTGGTAAGAGTCCAAGAATAAAAGGAGCGCACAGATGGGACCGGCACTTCGGTGCCGGTCCCCATCCGACAAGGAGATCCCGGATCCGTGAGCTTTCCGTCGATCAACGTGCTGATCCAGGTGATCGTGATTGGGTTGTTGACGGGTGGCGTCTACGCCGTGATGGTTTCCGGCCTCACCCTCATCTTCGGGGTGATGAAGATCATCAACATCGCCCACGCTGCCTTCATGGTGCTCAGTGCCTATTTTGCCTACTGGCTCTTCTCAGGTTTCGGGATCGACCCGATCCTCTCGATGGTCGCCATCGTTCCGGTGTTCTTCTTGATCGGGAAGGTGACCCAACACAGGATTCTCGCCCCGGTGGGCGACGATCCCGGACTTCTCGTACTGCTCACATTCGCGCTGGCAATCACCTTGGAGGGCGTGCTGGGTTCTATTTCCGGGTCAACGTTCCGTACCGTTAGAACGGGCTACACAAGTTCCATCGTCCCGGTGCAACTAGGGTCCGATCTGACGTTACGTCTCCCGGTGGTCCGGTTGACCGGCTTTGTCGCCAGCTTTGTGGTACTCGGTGTTCTGTGGTTGATGTTGAACCGCTCCAGCTTGGGACGGGCAATCAGGGCCACCATCCAGAACTCAGAAGCCGCCCAACTGGTCGGCGTGAACATCTCCCGGGTGCGATCTACCACCTTCGGCATCGGCCTGGCGAGTGTGGCCATCGGCGGAGCGCTCTTTTCTCTCATCTTCAGCTTCAACGGCAGCAGCCATGTGGAATGGATCTCGAAGATGCTCGCCATCATCGTCCTCGGGGGACTGGGTAGCTTGCCCGGGGCACTGATCGCCGCTCTCATCCTCGGGGTGGCTGAAGCCGTCTCGGCAGTGACGATGACAACCTACATCTCACCGATCGTCTTCTACCTCATCTTGTTCCTCACCTTGATTCTCCGACCCCAAGGCCTGATGGGCGCCAAGGTGCGGGAAGGATGAACACGATGGGGAGGTTCGTCAAGCGTTACTGGATGTTCCTCGCTCTCGCCGTCCTGCTCGTCTATCCCCTCCTCTATAGGGCGCCCTACTATCACGTCTTGGGTTTCAACACTCTGCTGGTTGCAACCGCCGCCACCGGCTGGAACATCCTCGGTGGCTATACCGGCTACAAGTCGCTCGGCCACAGCGCCTTCTTTGGGATCAACGCCTACCTCGTGGCGATCGCGGCCAACAAGCTCGGATGGGATCCGCTCTGGAGCGCACCCCTCCTCGCCCTGGTAGTTGCCTCGGTTGCCCTGGTGTTGGGCTGGATCATGGCGCGAGCCAAAGGATCAGCGTTCGTGATCGCCACCATTGCCATGCTGCTGATCTTCCGGTTGCTGGCGCTCAACCTCAAGTCGGTCACCGGCGGTGCTCCGGGACTCAGCCAGCCGCTGGCTCCCTGGTCGCCAGAGCTGTCCCGCATGCCCTTCTACTACTACATGCTGTTCTGGCTGGTCGTCGCGCTCTTGGTGTCACGGTATATCCGGCGTTCACGGTTCGGTCTCGGGTTGCTGGCCATTCGAGACGACGAAGGCAAAGCCAATATGGTCGGTGTCAACACGACGCTGTCCAAGGTGTTGGCCTTCAGTGTCAGCGCCTACTTCATCGCCCTCGGCGGTGGCATCTGGTCGTACGCCCAGACCCATATCGCGCCGATCTTTGCGTTCAACATACTCAACGATGTGGATACGGTGCTGGCGACCATGCTCGGCGGATTGGGAACGGTGTGGGGTCCGGTCCTCGGAGCGTTCATCCTCATTCCGGCCGCCGATTACATCTTGTTCAAGTTCGGTGCCAGTCAGTTCCACCTGGCAGTGTTCGGGGTGCTGATGGTGGCGATAATCCTGTTCCTGCCACGCGGGATCCTGCCCAGCCTGCGGGACCGATTGGCGGCCAGGAGGGAGACCAGCTCTGCCTTCGCCGGGGCAAGATCGATGGAGGAGATCTCCGACGATCGGGCGGCCGACCAGCTAGAGGTCGGGGAGCCTTACCCACCATGAGCGTCGTGCTGCGTACTGAAGGAATCAGCAAGCATTTCGGGGGAATCGTGGCCGTGGACTCCTGCACGGTGGAGGTCCAGGAGGGCTCTATCACCGGCCTGATCGGGCCAAACGGTTCGGGAAAAACCACGCTGTTCAATCTGATCACCGGGGTCTACCGGCCGGATGAGGGATCCGTTTTGGTGCTGGGACGCCCGGCGACCGGGCTGGAGCCGCACCAGATCTGTCATCTGGGTCTCAGCCGGACGTTCCAGATCACCCGGCTGTTTTGGGATCTGACGGTGCTGGAGAACATGATCGTTCCCGTGCGCAAAGTTGGCTTGCGACCACTGTTCGGTCCCGGAATGCTCGGTTCTGAGGTGGAGCGGGCGCTCGACCTCCTGGAGCGGGTGGGACTCACCCACCTGAAGGACGAGCCCGCTGCCAAGCTGTCATTCGGGCAGCAGAAGCTATTGGAGTTTTCCGCCATCCTCATGTCCGACCCGGATGTCGTTTTGCTCGACGAGCCGGCGGGTGGCGTCAACCCCACCATGATCAGGTTCATCATGGACCTGATCCGTGGCCTCAACAAGGAGGGGGTCACTTTCCTGGTGGTGGAGCACAACATGTCGATGATCATGGAGCTTTCGGATCATGTCATCGTCATGGATCAGGGGCGGACCATTGCCGAGGGCCCGCCCGCCGACGTCCAAGAGAATCCACTCGTTCTGGAAGCGTACCTGGGGAGTTGAGCGTGCTACTCGAGTTGAGGGACGTCGTGGCCGGGTACCTGAAGAATGTCGACGTGCTGCAAGGCATCAACCTCAGTGTCGACCTAGGCGAAATCGTTTGTCTGATAGGACCCAACGGAGCCGGCAAGTCGACCGTCCTCCGGGTGGTCTCCGGTCTTCTAACGCCGAGTGCCGGTGTCGTCGTGTTCGATGGCCAGGACATTTCGGGAGTACGTCCCGATCTCGTACTCCAGCACGGGATCGCTCACGTACCACAGGGGCACAGCTCGTTTCCCGAGATGTCGGTTCTGGAGAATCTGCTCATGGGGGCGTACACGGTCGGCGACAGGGACGTACGCGATCGGCGTCTCCAAGCCGTCTTCGAGCTTTTCCCCTGGTTCAAAGAGAGGTCGAAGCAACGAGCCGGGAACTTGAGCGGAGGGCAGCAGAAGCTGCTGGAGATCGGCCGGGCGCTCATGCTGGAGCCCCGCATGATGCTGCTCGACGAGCCGTCGCTGGGACTCGACCCGAAGAAATCACATACGGTGTTCGACACCATCGGCCGGCTGCGGGAGGAGACCGGGATCACCGTGCTCATGGTTGAGCAGAACGCTCGCAGCGGTCTCCGTATCTCAGACCGTGGATATGTGCTGGAGTTGGGGAAGGAGCGGCTCGAACGTCGTGCCTCAGAATTGCTCGACGACCCCAAGGTCGGGCAGCTGTATCTCGGTGGCAGCATCAATGACTCTTCCGGGCGGGCCTGAGCTTCGGCGGTGATTGGGATGTTGCCGTCGCAGAGCCCATCCTGTCCTCGATGTTGGGACCGGTCGTTTCGTTGACGGTGCCGTCGGCAGTACGGACAATGTACCGAGGAGGTTGATGACCATGGCGGATGCACGAGTGGAAGCTGCGGTCGCCAATTGGGCACCGCGCTTTGTCTCGCAAGGGGTCGATTACAACGACTTCGCCGGCACCACCGCCCGGATCGACCGTTGGGAGGAATGGCTCCCCGCCTGGTCGGAGACGGCGGCGCTTCACGCCGGGTTAGGAGCCGAGGCCGCTGCGCTGGGGAACAGGCTGACGGCCGGCGAGGCGTACGTGCGGGCAGCATTGTGCTACCACTTCGCCAAGTTCGTCTGGCTGGTCGACGTCGCCCTACATCGACGGACGACGCAACTGGCGATCTCCAGCCTCTATGAGGCTCACCGGTATCTCGACCCTTCAGCCGAGCGGGTGGTGATTCCCTTCGAGGGCGCATCTCTGGTCGGCAATCTGCGGCGGCCGGCAGGTGGCCGGGCGGCTCCGCTGGTGGTGCTGGTTCCCGGGCTCGACTCCACCAAGGAGGAGTTCTTCAACTGGGAGAACGTCTTCCTGGCGCGCGGCATGGCAACGTTCTCGTTCGATGGCCCGGGTCAGGGGGAGAGCGGATTCTCCACGCACATCCGGTCCGATTATGAGGTGGCCGTTGCCGCGGCGCTGGAGGCGCTCGCCGGTCGTGAGGACATCGCCGTGAATCGGGTCGGCCTGGTGGGGGTCAGCCTGGGTGGCTACTACGCCCCCCGGGTTGCGGCTTTCGAACCACGGGTGTCTGCGGTGGCCACGGTGGGCGGGGTGTACGACTTCGGGGCATGCTGGCCCGGTTTGCCGCAGATCACCCGGGAAACATTCATGCACCATTCTGGGTCTGCCGATGAGGACGAGGGGAGGGCTGCGGCGGCAGGCCTGACCCTGGTCGGTGTGGCCGAGAAGATTCAACAGCCCCTGCTGGTGGTCTTCGGCAAGCTCGATCGCCTCATCCCCTTCGAGCAGGCGGAGAGGCTGGCACGTGAAGCGAGGCACGCCGAGCTGGTCATGTACCCCGAGGGAAACCATGTCTGCAACAACATCCCATACAAGTACCGGCCCTTGGTAAGCGACTGGATGGCCGCCCGGCTGGTTGCCCCCGAAACATGACCAGGCCGGTGGGCCTCGCCTTGGTCGGAACGGGCCGCTGGGGCAGCCGCCTGGCTGCTGCCGTAGGCCGGTCAAACCGGTTGCGGCTGGTCACCTGCTTCGGTCGTGACGCAGGCCGGAGGTCCGGTTTCGCTACCGAACACGGCTGCCGGGCGGCTGACAGTTTCGAGGAGGCGATCGAGCATCCGGGGGTAGAGGGGGTGGTTCTCGCCACCCCGAACGACGTGCACGCCTCACAGGCCGGGGTGTGTGCGGAGCAGGGACGGCACGTGTTCGTCGAGAAACCGATTGCCTATTCGTTGTCCGACGCGGCCACGATGGAAACCGCTTGCCGTAGAGCCGGCGTTGCCCTCATGGTGGGCCATGCCTTCCGCCGCCTCGGCGCCGCCCGGCAGGTGAAGGAGCTCCTGGAAGCCGGAACGCTCGGACGGGTGGTTCTGGCCGAAGCCAACTTCAGCCTTCCCGGCGTGTTGACCCCGGATCAATGGCGTTACTACCGGGAATCGTGTCCCGGGGGCCCGCTCATGCAGCTCGGAATCCACCATGTCGATACCCTGCGCTACTGGCTGGGATCGGTCGAACGAGTACAGGGCTCCTTCGCCCGAGTGGCCACCAGCGCCGAGATCGACGACGTGGGCGTGGCTCTGCTCGATTTCGAGAATGGGGCCCGTGGGGTGATCACCGGCAGCTATGTATCTCCGCGTACCTTCTTCCTGCGTCTGTACGGCTCGGAAGCCACCCTCGCCTATTCGATCGACATGACAGTGTGGCCGGATGCCGGGCGGCTCGATGAGCACACAACGTTGACCCTGTTCCGGCAGAACGGTATCGAAGATGTGGGGATGAGCCGCCGCGACATGTTGGTCGAAGAGCTCGAGGAGTTCGCCTCCTGCGTCAAGGGCGAGGCGGAACCCGAAACCGGAGCCACAGAGGGGACCGCCGCATTGGCCGTGGTATTGGCTGCCCTGGAATCACACGCCTCCGGCCAAGCCGCCCAGTTGTCATGACCGGGCCGCTCATTGCCGCCTGAGTCGTCGGGCGTCCGTCCGGATGGGTCCTTCTTTTCTACTCGCGCCAACGCCACCCGTCCGCATCTCCGACGGTCGGGTCGAGGGCGTCCACCTGGGATCCCGGCCGGACCGATCGGCGCGGCGTATAGCGGAACATTTCCGCTCCATGCGCGGGGTATTCAGAGAGTTCTGAAGAACTCGATGGCCTGCTGGGCGGCCGTTCGGCTGTCGGGCAACGGCAGGGTCTCGGTCGAAACGTAACCGCGGTAGCCGACCTCTCGCATCACCGCCGCCAATTCGTGGAAGTCGATGTGTCCCTGGCCTGCCGCCCGCCTGTTGCTGTCCGTGAATTGTACGTGCAGAACAAGCTCACCGGCCGATCGCAACGACTCTGCCAAGGCAACCTCCTCGATGTTCATGTGGAATGTGTCGGGGAGAACTCCGACGTTTTCCATGTTCACCTCGCCGATGAACTGGATTGCCTCGTCGATCGTGTTGAGGAAGTTCGTCTCGTATCGATTGATCGGTTCGACGACCAGTGAAACGTTGTGCGGGAGCGCATATTCGGCATACCTGCGAACTGCCTCCACCGCTCGGCGATACTGATTGACCCGGTCGCGGCCCGATCCGGTGAGCGTCCCGCGTACGCCGCCGATCACCACCAGCGCCTTCCACGGGGTTGCCAGGTCGATGATGCGATGCATCCGTCGGTCGAGCAGCGCTTGCACCCCGGAATCGTTGGTCGTCAATGACCATCCGTCTGAGTAGAAGGACTGTCCTGTGGCAATCGCCGAGATGTGAAGGTGGCGGCGACGAACGCCGGCGTCACATGACGTGACGGCCGGGTCCGCAGGATCGCGAACACTCATCTCGATTGCGTCGAAACCCAGTTCGACGGCGGCATCGAGCGCCGCCATCCAATCGCCCGCGAAAAGCAGTGGGGCGAACTCAGCCCGGGTGGGCGAGATGGCCATGCTGGTCTTGAACATCTGGCCTCAGTCCATACCTGGATCTATCACGATCACGGTGGATATCCAAAGGTGTAGAGATGCCGACCACCAGGCTGGCGGGGACCCTTGAGCACCGCTTCGACCTCCTGGCGAGGACGCATGCTCACCTGTTCGATGGGAGGCAGCTTGCCCGCCGGGTACATCGCCATGATGTCGTTGACCAGTCGCTCCAGGTAGTCGAGGATGGCGTTGACGCCGCCTTTCGCTTTCTCTGGATCGGCCAGGGTTGCGTCACCCACCGTACCCTGCGGGGTGGCGACTACTTCGAGGGGGGAACCCCCTACCTGCTGCCAGAACGGAAGCGGCGCCTCAGCTAGGGGGAGCGCCGACCCGGACTTGTTGATGTGTCCGGGAGGGAGCAAGGGTGTGAACGTCGTCTTCTCTGCGTATTGGAGATCGATGAACTCCGGGAACAGCGCCATCGAGAAGGACGCCTCGCATTCGTCACCGTGAATGAATGGTGTTTCGAACGGGCCGCCGTGTTCCCGATCGCGCAGATGCTCGGGGATGACGAACCACCAATTGACGTTGATGAGGATGCAAGGCACCTGGTATTTCTTCCCGAACTGGTGCATGGCGGTCGGGATCACATAGTCCTGGCCGTGCCCGTTCAAGAGGATCTGCTTGCGGAAACCGGCGTTCCAGAACCCGGCAATGACCGCTCGCAGGTAGGCGGTGAGGGTCTCCTCGGGGATGACGATGTTGCCCGGCATGCCGAGGTGGTGGAAAGGGTGGGATCCGTACCAGATAGGCTCCGCCACCGTGCAACCGGTGCGCTGGGCGATCTGTTCCGCCTGGCGCGTCACGAGGAAGGTGTCCTCCCCCGGGTTTTGGGCAAGACCGTGCGACTCGGTACTGCCGATGGGGATGATGATGAGATCGTTCTCCGCGAGCCGATCCTCGATCTGTTTTCCCGTCATGGTCTGGTAGTAGATGCCCGATGGGCGCTCCATATGTCCGCCGTCGGGGGGGATCTTCCACTCGCTCATGAATACCACCTTGCCTCGTTTGTATTATTCCTATTCCGCGTTGGGCTGCACCAACACTTTCAGCGCTCCGTCGATCCGCTGGGTGAACGTCTCGTACGCACGCCCGAAATCGCGCAGTGGAAAGGTATGCGTTGTCACCGCCGCGACGTCGATCCTGCCGGCCGCGATGAGCGGGATGACCTCCGCGCAGGTGCCGGGATTGGCCCGCACCCCGAAGATGTCCATTTCTTCGAGAACGATCCGCTGCAGGGGGAGCTCACAGCCCTCGAGGGGAACGCCGATCAGCGCCACTCGCCCTCCCTTGCGAGTCATCTGGACTGCGTCCGCCGGCGAGGTGCCCCGGGCCGCCGTGTCGATGCTCACGTGGGCACCCTTGCCGTCGGTGAGATCCCGTACTGCTTGGGGGCCGTCCACCTTGCTGTTGTCGACGATGGTTGCTCCCAGTTCGGCTGCCGTCTGCAAACGCTCTCCGCGGCCGACCACGATCACCTGCGATGCTCCCATGGTTGCCGCGCACTGGGCTGCCAACAAACCCTGCGCTCCCGATCCGACGATGGCGACTGTATCTCCCGGCATGACCTTTCCCCGCTTGACCGCGTGGAGGGCGATCGAGCTGGCGTCGACGAGGGCACCTTCTTCCAACGTCATCGAGTTCGGGATCTTGAAAACCGACTTGATGCTCGAGTTGTGGTACTGGCGAAGGGCTCCGGTGCTGTAGTGGCCGTAGTGGCGGTGACCGCGATCCTCGTGCCCGTAGTTCTCACAAAGCGTGTAGCGGCCGATGGCGCACTGTCGGCAGTAGCCGCATCCGCAATGGGCGGTGCCGGCGACCCGATCGCCGACCTCGAAGCCCAGTAGGTCGGCGCCCTGGCCGAGTGACACGACTTCTCCCGACCACTCGTGTCCGGGTGTGTAGGGATACGCGCCCGGCCAGCCTCGTTTCAGGAAGTTGCCGGAGATGATCTCTTTGTCGGTCCCGCAGATGGCGACTGAATGGACTTTGCAGAGCACCTCGCCGGGCGCAGGGCTCGGTACGTCGGCGGTCTGTATCTCGAACTCGTTGGGACCGACCAGGACGAGTGCATCCATCGATTGACCTTGCATATATCCTCCTTGGCCGGTCGGCTGAACCTCTACTTCGTGTCCGCCGGCCGAGAGCCCTCTCCCTTTTGGCTAACCCTACGGACCCGGTTGGGGATCGGCAGGGTCAAAAGTCCCAAACTGGAGCTGGGCAACCCGATTCCTTCTATACCCGACCGCCCCGTCACATCTAGTGTGGTCTTTGTGGCCGAGAAGGAGGAGCAGTGCGGGCACTGGTCAACAGAGGTGACGGTGGGTTGGGTGTGGATCTGGCCGAGGTGTCAGAACCCGAGCCATCGCGGTCGGAGTTGGTCGTGGATGTTTCCGCGGTAGCGGTGAACCGCGGGGAACTGCGGCTCCTCGCAGCCCGACCCGAGGGGTGGAGGCCGGGCCAGGACGTCGCCGGGACGGTCCGGGAGGCGGCACAGGACGGGTCGGGCCCCCCACCCGGAGCCCGGGTGGTTGCCTGGGTGGATCAGGCTGGTTGGGCGGAGCGGGTCTGCGCATCAGTCGACCGGGTAGCCGTACTGCCCGACGCCGTCTCTTTCAGTGCCGCGGCGACGCTGCCAATCGCCGGGATGACGGCGCTGCGGGCGTTGCGAGTGGGCGGTGAACTTCTCGGTCGTCGAGTGCTCGTCACGGGAGGCGCAGGTGGCGTCGGGAGGTTCGCCGTCGAACTGGCTGCCCGCGGCGGTGCCTCGGTGACCGCCGTGGCGCGCAACGCGTCACGGGCCGACGGCCTCGATGTCCTCGGCGCCGACGCAGTCGTGTTTGACATCCGTGATGCCGAAGGCCCTTTCGATATTGTCTTGGAGTCGGTGGGAGGAGGTTCGCTTGTGACCGCCCTTCGGCTGGTTGCCCCGCGGGGGGCGATAGTCGTCTTCGGCAACTCGTCGGGTGAAGCCGCCGAAGTCAGCTTCGGTGATTTCGTCGGCAGGCCGGGTGCCCGTGTGGAAGGGTTCTTCGTCTACTCCAGCGTCCAGCCCCCCAGCTTCGGTGCGGATCTTCAGCGCCTCACCGACTTGGTCGCCCGCGGTGATCTCCATCCCCAGGTGGGTGTGGAAGTGAGCTGGTCGGAGGCCGCCGCGGCGTTCGAAGCCATTGCCGAGCGCCGGGTAAACGGGAAGGCAGTTCTGCTGGTCGATTGAGGAAGCGCCCACGACGCCGGTGGTTCGAACCCGCCAGGCTGTACGGCGGAAAGGTCTCGGTCTTTCGATATGCGTATTGCCCCCGAAAAA
>DATEVB010000220.1:0-5820 GCA_035282865.1 Acidimicrobiia bacterium
AGGAAGGAGGCCGGTGCCGGCCATTCCCTGCAGATAGGTGCGCAGGAAGGCGGCGCTCACCCAGCGATACCAGCTGGTTGCCCAGGGCTCGAGATCGGGGAGTCGCTCGGTCGGGATCGTGCCGATCTCGACCTGTTCGTACATGCTGGCCAGTGCGGCATAGTGGAAGGAGCGGAGCAGGTCGGCGACATCCTTCAGCGGCGACTGTTTCAACCGCCGTTCGCTCATGGGCCGGGTGGGATCGCCGGCAAAATCGAAGAACATGTAATCGTTGCCGGACGCGAGGATCTCGTCGAGGCGATAGTCCCCGTGCAGCCGGATGCGTTTGGCTTCGAACCTCGCCGAGGTGAGTCTGCGTAACCGGTCGATCAGCTCTTCCTCACGGCCGGTGATCTGCGCGACCTCGACCCGGGCTTGCTCAGGAAGCCACTCGAGGGCGCTGCGAGCCTCCCCCAGTGCTTGTCGGATCTCGCCGCGCAGGGATTGGTAGAGCGACCGCTGCGCCAAAGTGGTGAAAGGTTCCGGTCGGAAGTCGGCATCATCCTCATCCGAAGCGAGTGCCCGATGCAGTTCGGCCGTCCGCCCGCCCAGCGTTTCCGCGGACTGCAGGTCTTCCTGAAGAAACTCCGCCACCGCCGCCGGAGGTTGCCGGCGGGCGAGCGCGATGAAATGCCCGGTGGGAAGGTCCGGTTGCGGAAGCTGATAGTCAGACAGCACCGTTTCGAACAACCGCCCCAGGGAGCCAATCAGCCGATCCCACACGTTTTCCTCGTGGGGCACGTAGCTCTGAATGATGCCGAGGGTGGTGGGTCCCTCACCGGCACCCTGATACTCGAGCCAGCCGAGGACGGCCGGCAGATTGGCGAACGTGGTCCGTTCGGTCAGGAACCGCCTGATCTCGAGATCGGGGTTGATACCCGGTTCGATGCGACGGAACAGCTTGAGTACGATCTGTTTGCCGAACACTGTCGAAGTGTGCCCTTCCCGATTGTCGGTTGACCGTACCTCCCCTTCCGTGAGCGAGGCAGGAGGCGGTGACCGGCGGGCGGAAGCGGCCCGGAACCATCCGGCACCGCCGGAGAGCTTCCGGCGGTCGCCCATGAGCCGCACCAGTGCAGCCGCGAACTCCGGTGACGGGGCGGCGTCGTAGAGGACCCCACCACCAGTATCGCCCTCGACCCGGCAGAGAATGGACTCGGGACGCTTGTCCCATATCCCGGCGGTAGCCTCGCCAAACGCAAACCCCATCGGTATCAGGTACTGCTGTGGGTCGCCGTCCAGGTAGTCGATCTCGACCAGGACCAGGTAGGTGTCGGCGAGCGCCCGTTTCAAGGGGATCACGTCGATGAGGCGAGCCTGTCTGACTTTCCGGTCCCCTCCGTGGTACCACATCCGGCCCGGGATGTAGCGGGCAAGCAGCGCTTCGAGGTCGGCACGGAGCGGATCCTGAAACACAGTTTCCGTCCCACCCTTCAGCTCCAGTTGCTCGTGTTCACCCTCCCAGCGGGGTAGGTGCAGGTCGCCGGTGACCGGCGTCATCGAGAACCAGTAGAAGCTGTGTGGCGCCAGGGTCAGAAGGTACGGCTCCTGGCCGACCGGCGGGAAGGGGGTTCGGCCGAAGAGTTCCAGTGGTCGGATGCCACGAAACTCGGCCAGGTCTAGTTCCACATACTGGTTGTGGCGCGCCAGGTTGGCGACCACCAGCACAGTTTCTTCCTCGGTGCGTCGTAGAAAGGCGATGACACGGGCGTTTCCCGGCTGGAGGAACTGGATGGACCCGCGCCCGAACACGGGATGGCGCCGCCGCAGGGCGAGCATGCGTCTGGTCCACCACAGGAGGGAATTCGAGTTCCGCTCTTGTGCTTCAACGTTGACCGTCTCGTAGTGATATTCGGAGTTGATGAGGACGGGCAAGTACAACTGCTGGGAGTTGGCATCAGAGAACCCGGCGTTGCGGTCGTTGCTCCATTGCATGGGGGTACGGACACCATCCCGGTCGCCGAGATAGATGTTGTCCCCCATGCCGATCTCGTCGCCGTAGTAGAGGACCGGGGTCCCCGGGAGGGAAAGGAGCAGAGCGTTCATCAGCTCGGTCTGACGGCGGCTGTTTCCCAGCAGTGGCGCCAGCCTGCGCCGGATTCCCAGGTTGATCCGCGCTTGCCGGTTCTCTGCGTAGGTGCGGTACATATAGTCGCGTTCCTCGTCGGTGACCATCTCGAGGGTCAGCTCGTCGTGGTTTCGAAGGAACAGCGCCCACTGCGACCCCGGTGGTATCGGGGGCGTCTGCTCGAGGATGTCGATGATGGGGAAGCGGTTTTCCATGCGGACGGCCATGAACAAACGCGGCATCAGCGGGAAGTGAAACGCCATGTGGGTCTCGTCGTCATCGCCGAAATAGGCCGCAGCATCTTCCGGCCACTGGTTGGCCTCGGCGAGCAGCATCCGGCCTTCGTACTTGGCGTCGATGTGGGCTCGCATGGCTTTGAGTTCGGCGTGCGTTTCGGGGAGGTTCTCGCACATGGTCCCGTCCCGCTCGAAGAGATAGGGGACGGCGTCCAGCCGGACACCGTCGACACCCATGTCGAGCCAGTAGTCGAGCACCTGGTAGATCGCCCTTCTAACGGCCGGGTTGTCGTAGTTCAGATCGGGTTGATGCGAGAAGAACCGGTGCCAGTAGTAGGCGCGGGCTACCGGATCCCAGGCCCAGTTCGAGGTCTCGGTGTCCGAGAATATGATGCGAGCGTCGGGATACCTATCCGGTGTATCGCTCCACACGTAGAAGTCGCGTTCGACCGATCCAGGCTGGGCCCGTCTGGCCCGCTGAAACCAGGGGTGCTGGTCGGAGGTGTGATTGACGACCAATTCTGTGATCACTCGCAAGTCGCGGCGATGGGCTTCTCGCAGGAATCGCCGGAAGTCCCGGGTCGTTCCGTAGGCGGGATGGACGGAGTTGTAATCCGCGATGTCGTAACCGTCGTCGCGACGCGGTGACGGGTAGAAGGGGAGCAGCCAGACGGCGGTGATGCCCAGATCCTGCAGGTAGTCCAATTTCTCTGTCAATCCACGGAAGTCGCCGGTCCCGTCTCCGTTGGAATCCCGGAACGCCCGGACGTGGACCTCGTAGATGATGGCGTCTTTGTACCAGTCGGCACTCACGGATCTGATGCTAGGTGTCTGCTGAGCGGGTAGTCACGATCTCATGGCCGGCGTCGGCCAGTGCTTCGTGTGCGATCTGCGCATGCTACGCACCCCCGGGCCAGACCGTCTCAACCCGGCGTCCTGGCGAGCACTCGAAAGCGGACTCGCTCCCGCTCGTCTCCGTCGATCATCACCCTGAACGCATAGCCGCCGGGCTTTGGGAACACGAGACCGTTGAACGTCATGGTGCGAACAAATCCCACATCGCTGCCATCCGGCAGGCCGGGCGGTCGCGCAACCCTGAAGTTCTGAACCGGCCGGCGCTCGCCGAAGAGGCTCTTGCCGTCCTCGTCGACCAGGTCGACCGACAGCTTGAGCTCTTGGTCGGTTCGTGTCCACGGCACCCGGATCCTCAACCCCAGCCCGAGCGTGTGATGGCGGGCCGGGAACTGCTGCACGAAGATGGTATCCCACCCGCCCCCAAGAACGTAGATCTTGCCGCTCGAAGCGTGCACTCCGTCGGCCAGAATGGCGAAGTCGATTTCGGGAGCCGGAAGCAGATCGTCGGCTTGGAACTCCATGATGGTCACTCTAGAACCCCGCTGTCCGCGGTCCGCTTCGCGGTGGTAGGCCTGGTCGATGGTCGCTGGTTGCCGGACTAGTTTCGGGGTATGGCGTCCGTCATTTCCGTTGAGCGCCTTCGCAAGACCTACGGAACGTTTGTTGCGGTCGAGGATGTCTCCTTCGAAGTCGAGGAGGGAGAGATTTTCGGGTTGCTCGGACCCAACGGGGCAGGCAAGACGACCTCTGTCGAATGTGCGCAAGGTTTGCGAGTGCCCGACGCGGGGGATATCAGAGTCCTCGGTCTCGAGCCTCGCACGCAGGGTTCTCAGCTACGGCAGCTTGTCGGTTCCCAGCTTCAAGAGTCCGCCCTTCCCGGCCGGTTGAAGGTTTGGGAAGCGCTCGATCTCTTTGCGTCCCTGGTCCCGGGCGGGCCCGACTGGCGGGACGTGATGCAGCGGTGGAGTCTGAGCGAAAAGGCCTCGGCCTCGTTTTCCAGCCTGTCGGGGGGGCAAAGGCAGCGACTGCTCGTCGCCCTGGCGGTCGTCAACGAGCCGCGAGTTGTGTTTCTCGATGAGATGACAACCGGGCTCGACCCGGCAGCCCGGCGTGCCACCTGGAGACTCATCGAGGCGATCCGTGACGGTGGGGCGACGCTGGTTCTGGTAACCCATTTCATGGATGAGGCCGAGCAGCTCTGTGACCGTTTGGCGATCGTCGATGAAGGGCGAGTGGTCGCAACGGGCAGCCCGCAGAGTCTGATTGCCGAACATGGAGGAGATCTGCTCATTCATTTCAGCACGGACCGGCCAGACGTCTCGTTTCTCGAGGGCATCGAATGGGTGGACTCCCTTTCCCGTCGCGGTCCGCACGTGACCGTCGCCGGGCGCGGTCCGGTTCTGGCCCTGGTCGGCGCCGCGTTGGTTCGTAAGGGAATCGTGCCAACCGACCTGCGCGTCCAGCCATCGACCTTGGAGGATGTGTTTCTTCGTTTGACCGGACACGGATTGGCGGAATGAGGCGACGATGACATCGCTCCTGAAGATGACCTGGGTGGAGACCAAGCTGTTCCTGCGCGAGCCGGTGACGGTTTTGTTCACCTTCGCCTTGCCCTTGATGATCCTCTATGTCCTGGGGGGTGTGTTCGGCAATGAGGCGAATCCGGGCGGGAACGGAGGTCTGGTGGTCTACGGCGGGTACGGGCCCACCAATTGGTTCACCCCCGCCTATGTTGGCCTGGTGATTGCCGGCGTTGCCATGATCGGCGTGCCGGCTCACCTTGCCGAGTATCGGGAGCGAGGAGTGCTGCGGCGGCTGCGGGCGTCCTCGGTATCGCGTTCCCTGTTCTTGAACTCACAGCTGATCGTCGCCGTCCTCATTTCAACGATCGGGAGCGCCTTGTTGCTGGCGTTGGCCTTTCCAACGACTGAGGTTGTGGCGCCGGAGTCGGCGGTGCTCTTTCTGGCAGCCTTTGTGGTTGGAGCCATCTGTTTTTCCGCCTTCGGGATCCTGCTGGGGACGGTGCTTCCCACCGCCCGGGCCGCTCAGTCGGCCGGCCTGCTCCTCTGGTTCCTGTTCATGTTCGTTTCGGGGGCCGGGCCGCCCCCCGAGGTGTTACCCGGTTCGCTGGCCACTATCGGCGAGTATGCACCGCTCACCCCCGTGATCAGAATGCTGCAAGAGCCCTGGCTGAGCGGTGAGTGGGCGGCCGGGTACTCGGTGGCCGTTCTGGCCTTGGGGGTCGTATCGGCAGGGGCAGCCCTTTTTCTGTTCAGGTGGGAATGAGGCAATCGAGCTCGTCGCCAGCATGGATAACTACCAACTACTAACTACCTTTCCCCAAACGCGTAGAATCTTCCATCGCGTGAGCCCACGTAGATGATTCCTTTCCATATCGCGGGAGTACTCTCGATGCAACCGGAGGCGTGGTCGTACTGCCACAACCGGGTCGGCTCGGCCGGGTCGGCGAGCGAATAGGCGCGCAATCCGCCGCCCGTCTCACAATTGACGGAGACCACCAGGATGTTGTCGACAATGACCGGCGAGGACCAGGCGTGATAGCCGATCTCGTCTCGCCAAACCACCTGACCGGTTTCGGTATCGACTGCCAGCAACTCGCCG
>DATEVB010000221.1:0-23154 GCA_035282865.1 Acidimicrobiia bacterium
GACCCGACCCGGTCAACCGGTAATAGCGTCGGAGCCTGCCCTGTACTACCTCCTCGTGGTCCACCTCCACCTGGGCTTCCCCCGCCAAGCGATCCAACGCCCCATACAAAGTCCCTACCGCCAAACGAACCTCCCCACCCGACATCCGCTCAACAGCCAAGATGATCCCGTAGCCGTGCAGAGGCTCCACCGCCAGCGCGCTGAGTATCAGAAAACCAGAACGGCGCATACCCTTCATATACCCGTAATATATCGTGTCACGATATGTTGTCAATTAGCGACTGCAAGACTCACAGACGAGCAGTCGCACTCGACTTGCACGTCCCACCCATAGGCAAACCCACCAGCTGATGCCGCCCAGGGTGGTCGATCCCTACCGCAGGGACCGAGCGCCGACGTGCCGATCGGGGGCACCCTGGTCGAAGGGGCGATATGGCGCATGTTTGGTGTTCTGCGTGGCTGTTCGACCTCGTAGGCTCTGGCTTGTTGTCTATCGAGGGAGGCCGGACGATGACGGGGTTAGAGCCGTCTATCGACGAGCAAGAACTGATTCTCAAGAAGGTGTCCGAGTTCGTAGTGTCGCACGCGGCGACCGTGAGAACCCTTCCGGTCGCGCCATCGGTTACGGCGGAAGACTTGCGGTCGCGCTTGGAGCAGATCCATCTGGACACACCGTGGACACCGGATGAAGCGATCAGGTGGTGCATTGACTTGCTGACTGAGGCGACGGTTCATACGACCAGCCCGATGTATTTCGGGTTGTTCAACCCGACCCCGACCTTTATGGGAATCATCGGGGACCTTTTGACGGCTGCTTTCAATCCGCAGCTGGCGGCGTGGAGCCACGCTCCTGGGGCCGCGGAGATCGAGGCGTGGCTGATTCGGTATTTCGGCGAGCGTATTGGTTTCGATGGGGACCCCGCGGGTTCCTTCACGAGTGGTGGAGCCGAGGCCAACGCAACCGCTCTCCACCTGGCACTCACGCGGGCTTTTACCGGGTTCGGTGAGGGAGGGCTGCGGGCTGTAGACGCCGACCCAGTGGTGTGCGTGTCGGCGGAGAGCCATCACGCCTGGCTGAAGATCGCGCACGTGTGTGGCATAGGTCGCAACGCCATCCGTTTCATCCCAGTTGATGAGGACCTCAAGATGAGCGTACCGGCGCTGCGGGAGACCCTCGCCGGCGACCGGCGGGCCGGGCACCGCCCGGTTCTGGTGGTAGCAACAGCGGGAACCACTTCGGCCGGAGTCATCGATCCACTGACTGAGGTTGCGGGGGCGGCCCAGGACTACGGAGCCTTTTTCCACGTCGACGCAGCCTGGGCGGGCGCAGCGGTCCTTTCCGACCAGCTTCGAACCCACCTAAACGGAATCGAAGAGGCTGACTCGGTCACCGTCGATGCCCACAAGTGGCTGTCCGTGCCGATGGGGGCCGGCATGTTCATCACTCGGCATCGAGACCTCCTCCTCGAGACCTACCGGGTGTCGACCGCATACATGCCGGGCCCCGTTGACGCCACAACTGACCCGTACACGAGCTCAAACCAATGGTCCCGCCGCTTCATCGGTTTGAAGTTGTTTCTGACCCTGTTGACCGCCGGCCGATCGGGCTATTCCCAACAGCTCGAACACGACACCGGTCTCGCCGACCGGCTGCGTGAAGGCTTGGCCGCTGACGGTTGGCAGATCCTCAACCGAACACCTTTCCCGGTGGTCTGCTTCGCCGATCCGAGCAGACCCGGGGACGCTGGATTTCACCAACGGATCGTCGACGGTGTGGTGGCCTCCGGACAGGCGTGGATCTCAACCACCAATCTCGCAGGTCGCCCCGCCATCCGCGCCTGCATAACCAGCCACCGCACCACCGCGGACGACATCGACGCCCTCGTGCAACACCTCGATAGTGCCCGCCCATAACGCTCACCGGGTAACCCGAAATCGGCGAACCCGCATTGGCGCTTCATCCGCTCGACGATCGCTTGCTCGGTCATGCTCGGACCCCGTCATCCAATCGACAACACCAGCCAAGAAAAAACAAAGGGTCGTACGCCCACACCCGGCAGATCGAGCGTAGCTGTCGGGTGGACTTCGCCACGGTCCGTGCTCGTCACCGAGCTGGGCAGGTAGCGCAGAAGGTGCCGATCGGGGACACTCCCCGATAGGTGCGATATGGCGCGAGATTAGGGCGATCTGGTGCGCCTGTAGCGGTGAGGGAAACGGGGTCGTGGCGAGCTGAGCTCGAGAAGAACCGAGTTAGCCCATCACCGCAGGGCGGCGCATCACCGTGTCGTGCTCGCGCCGCTCAACGGGTTCGAACCCTCGGGCCTCGTAGAGGTGCCTCGGTCCGCGGAAGTGGCCGGCGTCGGCACCCTTGGGAGCGTTGTGAGGGTAGCCCTCGATCCACTGGGCACCACGGTCGGCAGCGTCAGAGATCACCCCGTCGAGGAGCATCGCAGCTATTCCGTGGCGCCGATACGGCGGGGCAATGATGAAGCATGACACGCCGATCACCGAGGCCGGATCAGGCCCGCTGGGATCAACCAGCCGGTACAGGCCGTAGTCGGAGCGGGGCGAAGCGTTGACCCAGCCCGCCGGCGTTCCGTCGACGTAGGCGAGATACCCGTCGGTGCCGCCGGTGCGAAGCCGCTCGACCATCGCAGCTCGGACTTGCCGCCATGGGCCCTCCAGGATCTCGTCCGTGTCCGGGACGTGAGGCTCGTGGCAGTAGCAGGATGCCCAGTCCGGATTACCGGCGAAGGCGTCGTGGTCGAAGAACCTGAGCCAGTCGTCGATGCGGTCCTCCGATACCGGGTGGACGGTGACCGCGCCGATCTCAGAGAGCCGTTCCGTACCCCCCGTGAGCCGCACGTTTGCTTCGGCGTAGTTGCGGGCGTAGTTGCGGATCGCCTCTTCCGGATACTGCCAATCATGACTCTCCCCGGCGTGAGCGACGAACCGATCGGTGATCGTCTCGGCGTCGTTGCCTTCGATCCTCGCGTCACCAGCGAAGCACTCCATCCACATCTCGATTTCCTCCCGACGGAACATTGGACGGTACCAGCAGGCAGCATCGAGGGAGGGCGATCGTGCGACAGCACAGCTCGCTCACCGACCGGGCCGACGTCGCGCATCGACCAGCACGCTCGAACCGGCAAATCAGGCCCACTAGCCAGCGACGCTAGCCACGGTCCGTGTTCGTCTCCAAACGACATTCCATTCTCGATGGCGGGGATCCTTCGGCGTTGTCACCGACGATGAGGTAGTCGTGGCCAGGTCAGGATTCGACGCTGATGAGGCCATCGGGCGGATGGACTTCACTCTGATGACACGAGACGGCGACCTCTGGAAGCACACCGACGTGACCTTGACGCAACGCAGTTACCCGGAAGCCGACGTCCGCTCCGCGCTGGCCGCCGCCGGATTCGATGATGTCGAGGTCCACGACGCTCGGGACATCGACATGGACGAGGTCGGGCGCTCGTTCTTCCGATGTCGCATGGCGCCGACCTGAGCCCACCCGATCACGACGTGTCGATCCAGCGCACTCGGCGGAATGCGCGTCTTGGTCGGGCTTGGGTGATCGGCGTGGTGTGCTACGACCGTTGCCTGTGGCAGCAAGGGTCACGGAACGCGCTGCACACCACCGGGACATCCGGTGGGCGATGCAACCTACTGGCCCGGTTGCCAGCACGGCGCGAGTGTCCGTGAGCGCAGCGCTGGTTGACGCATCAATCGTTCGAGACGACGAATCTCACGGTGCCTCCGGAGTTCGACATGGTGAGTACGCCGGGCTCGAGCAGGAGGTCGAACGGAGCGACCAGCACAGCATCAATCGTGCCGGGCTGAGGGTCCGGCTCGCAAATGTATGGGAAGTACGGACGACTAGCTCCGACGTTCATCTCATCCGGATCCGGGAAGACATCATTGAGGAACTGGCCGGTGTTTCCGTCGATCTCGAAAAGCCCTTCCAAGAAGCCACATATGTCGCCTGTGCCATCGATGCGTACTTGGTACTTGTAGGCGCCGTTGCTCTGGAGCGTTGGCCACAACAACAAACGGACACCAACGAGCTCAGGCCGATCCACGTCTGCGTTCAGACGTACCTCGAGTATGCCCTCGCGACCAAGACGGCCGTTCTGCACGCTCCATTCCAGAAATGTCGCATCACCAACTGGCTCCGGGATAACGGACTGCTCGTTTGGGTCGGCAGATTGCGTTGCAACTGACCCATCGGAGCCGCCCGTGAGGAACAAGGTGGTAGCCCCGAACCCACCCAGCACGACAGCGAAGGCAGCGGCGGCCGCCGCAACACGTCGCCGGGCCGCGCGGGTTCGAATCGCCGCTACCGGACGAGTCGACATCTCCAAAATGTGACGGCGCACCGCGACGCTGTCTCGTTCGAGACGATCGTCAAGAGCCTTCATTGCTGGCCTCCTCGCCGAGAATCCGAGCGAGCGCACTCTTTGCCCGCTGGAGATGGGTCTTCACGGTGTTCTCCGAGCGTTCAAGGATCCGAGCGATGTCCTCCATTGAACGCTGGTCGTAGTAGCGCAAAGCGATCACCTGTGCCTGTTTGACGGGCAGGCTTCGCACCGCCTCCCATGTCTCGGCAGCCTCGGCAGGGATTTCCGGCACGCCGAACCCTCGATTGCGCATACGAGTCAACGCCCTCATCTCAGCCACGCGCCGCCGGAAAAGAGATCGTGCCCGGTTGACGAGCACCCGCCGCACCCAACCCCCCGGATCGTCATATGAGGCGATCCGATCCCAACGCCGAAAAGCGGCCAGAAAGGCGTCCTGGGCAAGGTCCTCCGCCGCGGAACGGCTGCCCGACAGAACATAGGCCAATCCGATCACCGCATGGAGCTCCCTGCCATAGAAGTCCTCAAAGCTCTCGCGGAACGAACCGTCGAGAACGCCGGGCGACGACCCGCCACCAGGAGCCTTCAGCTCCCCAGCCTCGACGGTCACCTCGTCACGTCCATCCAGTTCCATTGTCATAGGTAACACGCACGAGATGCCGAAACGGGTGACAATCGATAAGTCTATTGGCTCGTCAACGAGAGACCGCCCAGATCACCGCGACGTCCCGAGCGATATGGCGTACCCATCAGCGCTCAGTATCCGGCAGTTATGGGCGTTCCTTGTTTCTAGGTCATCGGCTGGCTCCGGCTAGGTAGGTGGCGACGATGTAGGTGGCGTGACGGTCGAGGGATTGTCAGGCCCGGTCGTAGCGCATGGTGGTTCTGGGATCAGCATGCGATGCGGCTTCTTGGACATCCCGCAGGGCGACACCGGCATCCAGGGCGGCGGTGATGAACGAGTGCCGGAGCGAGTGTGGGGAGATGTTCTTGTCGATCCCTCCCCTTTTCGCCAACCGTTTGACGATCCGGGTGGCGGCATGCCGATCCAACCGGCGGGTGCCGTCGTGGTTGAGGAAGATCGGGCCGTCTTCTCGTTCCCCGACACACAGGTCGATGGCCCTGGCGGTACGGGGCGCCAACGGGATGGTGACGATCTTTCCTCCTTTGCGGGCGATGGTCAAAGTCCGATGACCCCGCTCCACACCAAGCTGCCCTATGTCGGCATTCAACGCTTCAGAGATGCACAACCCGTTCAGCGCCAACAGACACGCCAACACATGGTCCCTGCCACCACTGAGGCCGGCCTGGACCAAGAACATGCCCAGCTCGTTGCGATCCAAACCGGTGGCATGGGGTTCGTAGTCGAGACGGGGGCGACGCACATGAGCCGCCGGGGATACCGGTATCAGCTGTTCCTCGAAACAGTATCGGTAGAACCCGGCCACCATCGATAGCCGCCTGCCGACGGTTGCTCTTGCTTTGCCGTCTTGTTCGAGACTGCGGGCAAACAGCTCGATATGGGCCCGTCTCACATCAAAGACCCGCAGGTCGTGGTTGTCGCACCAGCGAAGCCACTGCCGCAGATCCAGCGAGTACGCCTGGCGGGTCGTGTCGCCGTAGCCGGCCAGGAAACCAGCAACAGCCTGCCGCACCGCAAACGAATCAAAGTCCGGCGACACCAGCGCCGGGACAAAGGAGGTCTCTGTGATTGTCATCATTGGTTCCTTCCCCTCGCCAGGGAACGAACCGACCTGCACCCCACCAAGTCAACACCTTCCAGCAGCGATGCGGGGAGCCGCGAAATCGTCGTATGTGGGTGCTTGAATGAATGGGTGGAAGGAGAGGTAATGGTCAAGACCCGGGATCGACTGCGGTTCGACGTTCCGCTGTACACCGTTACAGAGGCGGCACGCATCGTTGATGTGCCTGTGTCAACGTTGTCGACATGGGCGCAGGGCTATGTGCGGCGTTTCCCGAAACGGTCTGCCGTTTTCGGCGATCCGATCATCACCTACCTCCAACCAGACGGCCCGCGGCGCCCCTCAATCCCCTTCGTGGGTCTCACCGAAGCAACTGTCCTAGCTGCAATCAGGAGTAGCGGCGTTCCGATGCAACGCATCCGGCCAGCGGTGCAAGCTCTCAAGGCTGGATTGGGCGTCGACCACGCCCTGGCGTCTCGGCGACTGTATACCGACGGGGCTGAGCTGCTATTTGACTATGCCGAAAGCCACCAGGACACCGCCGATCGGCAGGCGGCCAAGCATCTCGTCGTGATCAGAAGCGGACAGCGAGTCTTCACCGATGTGATCTTGGAATACCTTCGCAGAATCGAGTACGCCTCAGACGGCTACGCCGAACTGATCCATGTCCCCGCCTATGAACATGCCGAGGTCGTTGTCGATCCGACACGCTCATTCGGCGCACCGATCTTCGAGCGGGGTGGGTCTCGCCTCGACGATGTCCTCCGAAGATTCTGGGCAGGTGAATCACTAGATGGGCTCTCCAACGAATTCGGTGTGCCCCCGAGCCAGCTAGAGGACGTGCTTCGTGTCACATCCAGACGGGCTGCCTGACCTCTTCGTAGACCGAAGCCTGGGCCGAATCAAGGTCCCCGCACTCCTCAGAAACGCCGGGCTACGCCTCGTCACCCTGGCCGAGCACTACGGCATACCCGCCGACGAAACCGTACCCGACGAACAGTGGCTTGAACTCGCTGGTACCCAAGGGTGGGCTGTCCTCATGAAAGACACCCGCATCAGATACAACCCAGCCGAGCGTGAAGCCGTCAAGAGCCACCACGTCCGATGCTTCTGCCTGTCAAGCCAAAACCTCACCGGCGAAGCAATGGCCACCAGATTCCTCGACAACATCACACGGATCACCGCAGCCTGCAACGAACCCGGACCGTTCATCTACGCCGTCCACAAGAACCGCAACGAGAAGCTCACGCTCGGCGACCAATAGACCGAGCAGCAAGTGTCGTTCGGCGCTGCACGCCAAGTGGGCGTTATTGCTCCAGATCAATCGTTATGTGCGGCGAAGAGGAGCGCGTGAGTGCCGATAGCGAGAAGGTGTCGCTCCAACCCGCCCGGTTGTTACCGTGCGAGTGTACAGAGAGGTCCAAGATCGTAGGAGGTCCGAATGGATCTGTGGGGGTTCGCGGCGCTCGCCGTCGTTTTGGTGGCCATTCCCGGCCCGGCGGTCACACTCGTCATGAAGCAGTCGCTGGTCCGTGGACGCAAAGATGCGCTTCGGACTGCGCTGGGAGTATTCTCGGCCGATCTGTTCTGGGTCGCGGCCGCAGTGGTCGGGTTGACCGCAATCATCGTTGCCTCACAGCCGCTCCTCCTGGCCATCCGAATTCTCGGAGCCATGTACCTCTGCTGGCTCGGAGCAACCTTGCTGCTTCGCCGCAAGCACCAGCTCGAAACTGCCGAGCAGGGAACCGGGACTCGCCGTCTGCGGATGTCACCGTTCACCGAGGGCGTCATGTGCGACCTGTCAAACCCGAAGACACTTCTGGTGTTCACCAGCGTGATCCCTCAGTTCTTGCCTGCTGACGGCGGTAATCCGGCCCAGGCTGCGCTGCTGGGAGTGACGTTTGCTGCACTTGGCCTCATCTCGTTGCTGGTCTACGCGTTCGTGTTCGGCCGGATCGGGTTCACAGGTCTCCAAAGCCGAGTTGGCGATGCCCTGCTCCGAGTCAGCGGGGCTATCTTGATAGCGTTCGGGATCCGGCTGGCAACCGAGTAAGTCGATTGATGACCCGATGAGGCTGACTCGTGAGCGACATCAACAGCCTTGTTCTCCACGTGGCCCTCAAGTCCATGCGCGCGCATAACGCGCGCCCAATACCCGTATCGGCCTTCTGCCGAGTGCTTTGAGTTGGGAGTCTTCTACCTCGACGACCACCGCTACCTCGAAATGGATGACGGTCAGTTCGCGGCCGTGGCAGCCCGCATCAATCCCGATGTTGCCTGGTGGCACGCCGAGCTCTGATGCCGCGCTCGATCTGGTGATCTGCGAAACAGTCGGCAGCGTCCAGCGCGCCGCTATTTGACTTCGCGAATCTCCAGCCAGCGATCGACGCGGATGCGGCACCGCAGCGTTTCCCCTGTGTCCGAAACGGCCCCGCTCGACACGCCGCCCACGATGGCCACCTTGTTGCGTCGGAGTGGCTCAGCTCTGATTGCGGGCCGAATCGTCCCCGGCCACGGCAAACCGTCGGTTGGCTTTTGACGGGCTGGACGAGGCCGCTGCCGACCCCCTCGAAGCGACGTTCGCGGCCGCTGATGTGCACGCGGGAGGACGCATCGGTCCTTGCGCTTCCCGCCGAATAAGAGAAAACCCCCTGCTTGCAGGGGGTTTGTTGGTGGGCCCACCTGGACTTGAACCAGGGGCCTCATCCTTATCAGGGATGCGCTCTAACCAGGCTGAGCTATGGGCCCAAGTGAGAGCGTCATGGTAGCAAGCCTGGTGGGCGACCGAAGCCGGTGAATTGATGGACCGTGAGAGGCGGAGCATCCGTTTCGGGGCCTCGCGAGTCGTTGTCGACCGCACCGCCACCATCGATTTCTGCGTGCTGAGGTGACCTCGCCCGCTCCGGGCAGGGTCCGCGAGGTAGGGTGCGGCGAGGGTCCAGAGTTCCGGGCTAGTCCTGCCGATATGATGTAACTCGCACGGGGATGTAGCTCAGTTGGAAGAGCACCTGCTTTGCAAGCAGGGGGTCGTCGGTTCAAGTCCGATCATCTCCACCGTCCCCGCGTGTCTGCGCCGCAAGCAGCCGATCGTGTCTCAGCGACCCTCGACGCCCCGGCGGGGCCTCTTCGTCGAGTTAGTTGATCCACTGCGCCCGGGTTGTGCCGAGGTGCCCGAGAGGGCAGAAGATCCTGGCCAGATGGCTCTGAATGTCCCGGCGCGCCGTTGTGGCCGGGTATTGCACTTCGGCGGTCCGGCCGGCGGTGTGGGGCCGGCACGTCGCTACCATGGACTCCACACGTTGAGAGGGCCATTGCATGCAGACTGCCGTCATCGTCGATGCCGTCCGGACCGCAACCGGCAAGCGCAACGGCAAGCTGAAGGATTGGCACGCCACCGACCTGGCCGCCCATACGCTGCATGAACTCGTCGAGCGCAACGGTCTCGATCCGGGCCTGATCGACGACGTGATCATGGGCTGCGTTTCCCAGACCGGAGAACAGGGTGTCAATATCGGACGCAACGCGGCGTTGGCGGCGGGTTTTCCTGAGGAGGTACCCGGCACGACGATCGATCGCCAGTGTGGATCGAGCCAGCAGGCTGCCCACTTCGCCGCTCAGGGGGTGATGGCGGGCGTCTATGACATAGTTATCGCCGCCGGCGTCGAGTCGATGACCAGGGTGCCGATGCTGGTCACCGCCCAGCAGGGGCCCGGGATCCCCTTTGGGCCAAGAATGCTGGAGAGGTACGACTACGGTCTGGTGCCGCAAGGATTGAGTGCTGAGATGGTCGCCGAGAAGTGGGGGATCGGCCGTGAAGAACTCGATCTGCTCTCGCTCGAGTCGCATCAGAGGGCGGCACAGGCGACCAAAGAGGGGCGCTTCGACAACCAGATCGTGCCGGTACCGGTGACGACGGATGGCAACGAAGAGTTACTGACGGTTGATGAAGGTATCCGTGGGGATACCTCCCTCGACAAACTGGCCTCACTCAAGCCCGCTTTCAAGACGGATGGGGTCATCACCGCCGGTAACTCCTCCCAGATCTCCGATGGGTCGGCGGCCGTGTTGATCATGAGTGCGCAGAAGGCTCAGGATCTCGGTTTGCGACCCCGGGCGCGATTCGTGAGCTTCGCTCTGGCCGGTGTGGACCCGGTGATGATGTTGACCGGTCCGATTCCGGCGTCCCACAAGGTTCTGGAACGGGCCGGGTTGACCATCGATGACATCGATCTCTTCGAGATAAACGAGGCCTTTTCGTCGGTAGTAGCTGCCTGGAGGCGCGAGATGCCCGGCGACGAGGCCGGCTTGTGGGAACGTACCAACGTCAACGGTGGTGCCATCGCTCTCGGGCACCCACTCGGGTGCAGTGGCGCCAAACTGCTGACCACCCTGGTCCACGAACTCGAGCGGTCCGGAGGTCGCTACGGTTTGCAGGCCATCTGCGAAGGCGGAGGCATGGCGAATGCATTGATCATCGAGAGGCTCTGAGTACAAGGAGTGACTTCCGGGTACGCTGCGACTCGTGGGCGACATACTCATCGCCGTTGCTATCGGAGTAGCCATATTCTGGGTGATCCGAAAGATCCTCATAGTGCTGGCCACGCCACCGCCCGAGATAGATCCCGACGAGATAGTTGAGGTCGAGCACCATTACCGGTGCTCGATCTGTGGGACCGAACTGATCGTCACGGCCGCCTCGATCACAGAGACCGACCCACCGAAGCATTGCCGGGAAGAGATGACGCTCACCTGGCGGGGCGATAATTGATCCACAAGGTGTTGACAGATCTGGGGAAAACTACACGGGTGTAATTCTGGCTCTTGGATCGGCGACCGTCCGAAATTCCGCACGGCGGATATCGCAAGCAAGGACGCCAGAACGGGAAAGACTTACCGGTAGTTGGTCGTCATCAGGAAGCCGGCGGCGATACCGACTAGGCCCACCCACAGTCCCCACCCGCCGAATACATCGGGGATGACGTAATTCATCACTACCAGGACGACTCCGAGACCCATCAACCCGAACATCGTCACGACATACCAGGTCGGTGACGCCCCCTTGACTTTGGATGCGGGCGTCGATGGAGGAGTGGGGCGGCCGGGCCGGTTCTTCTTCTTGCGTCCCTTGGATTTCGGCATGGCGGCAAGGTTAGTCGGGCATCATCGACCTGGCAGTCCTTCGTTGAGGTAGGCTCACCGGCCCATGAGAGTCCTCGTACTCGACAACTATGACTCGTTCACCTTCAACCTGGTCCAGTACCTGGGTGAGTTGGGGGCCGAACCCGTGGTGGTTCGGAACGACGCCTTGCCACCGGCTGAAGCGAGATTGCTCGAACCAGACCGGCTGGTGATCTCGCCCGGTCCGGGCCGTCCCGAGGATGCCGGTTACTCGATCGACTACATCAAAGCGCTCGGATCGAGCATCCCCACCTTAGGGGTGTGTCTCGGCCACCAAGCCGTAGTTGTGGCCTACGGGGGGGCGGTCGACCGGGCACCGGAGATACGCCACGGAAAGACGTCGGAAATCACCCACGATGGGGCAGGCGTCTTCGCCGGGCTCAGCAACCCGTTCACGGCCACCAGGTATCACTCGCTGGCCGCTTCCCGGATGCCCGCCGAACTTGAGGAATGCGCCTGGAGTGAGGACGGGGTGGTGCAGGGGGTTCGTCATCGCGAGTACCCGGTGGTCGGGGTGCAGTTTCACCCCGAGAGCATCCTCACCGTGGAGGGTAAGGCTCTACTGGCGAACTTCCTCTCCGGCTGATCGGGCCTCCGGCAGCCGGCCAGCGGTCATGGGTGCTCCGCCGGGGAAGCCGGCGCCGGTGTACCCGGGTACCAAATCCACCAGCCCGGGCTCTTCTCTCGCCGGTCGATACTTCCAAGGCCAACCTAGGGCTCAGTGGTGGTCGTAGTGGTCGGCGGGGGTGCCTTGCCGAGCGTCACCGATACCGTAGTGCCGGCCTCGACCTCGACACCGGCCGCTGGGAGCTGCTCGGCAACCAACCCGTCTCGTTCGGCGATGACCTCGACGGTGGCGGCATTGACCCTGATGACCAGGCCGAGATCTTCCAAGGCCGCCCTGGCCTGGTCCTGGGTTGACCCGATGAGGTTTGGCACCACGACGGGTTCCGGACCTTGCGAGACATAGACCGTCACCTGATCGCCTTTCTTCACCGTCGCTCCACCGGCCGGGTCGGTTCTGACGACGAAACCCTTGAGGATCTCGGGTGAGAACTCGCTGTCGAAGACGACCGAAAGCCCAAGGTTGCCGAGGATAAAGCCGACATCGCCTTCCGAACGCCCTGTCAGGTCTCCGGGGATGGGGAACTCCTCGAGACCGGTCGAAACAACCAGGTTGACGGCGGTACCGGAGGCAGCCTCTTGGCCGGCGGGAGGATCCTGGGAGACTACCGCCCCGGCCGGTACTTCTTCATCGGGTACCTGTTCGACGGTACCGAGCACCAGACCTGCCTTCTCGATCAGTTCGGTAGCTCGAGCGAGATCCTGGCCGACTAAGGGAGGAACCGGGAAGGCCTCGGCGCCGAGCGAGACGTAGACGATGATGAAAGCCCCGTCCTCGGCCTTTTCGCCGGCGGCCGGTTTGGTGCCGATTACCCGCCCTTCCTCTACCGTCTCGCTGGCACTCGGTTCGGGGATCACGTTGAACCCGAGTCGCTGAAGCTCGAGGAGTGCTTCGGCCTGCGTCATCCCGGCCACCGTGGGAACATCGATGAGGATCTCAGTCGGCGTCCCCGGAGCCAGAGCACGCAACAGCAGGAAGATCCCGACACCCAGAGCCACGACCAATGCAAAGGTGGTGATGATGAAGGGGAGTTGGCTGCTGCTTGGTTCGGGTGGAGCGACCTGGCGGTAGATCTCGTCCGGTGTAGCCGTGGGGGGCGGAACGGGTGACGGTGACATCACCTGGGTGGGAGCGTCGCCGGACGGTACCGTCGCCAGAGCTTCGCCACGCAGGAAAAGGAGAAGTTCGTGCCGCAGGTCGTCGGCGGTCTGATAGCGGAGATCCGGGTTCTTGTCGAGGGACCGCATCACGATGCGATCGAGGTCGGGCGGCACATCCGGGTTGTCGAGCGAGGGTTGAGCAGCCAGGGATGAGACGTGCTGGTAGGCGACCGCCACCGGGCTCTCGCCGGAGAATGGTGGCCGGCCGGCGAGCATTTCGTACATGACCACTCCGAGGGCGTAGATGTCCGATCGTTCATCGGCAGGCGCACCCTGCGCCTGCTCCGGGCTGAAGTAGGTGGCCGTGCCGATGACCGCGCCCGTCTTGGTGAGCTCCGAAGAGTCATCCCAGGCCCGGGCGATTCCGAAGTCGGTTACTTTCACCGTCCCGTCCGCGGCCAGCAGCATGTTGCCGGGTTTGATATCGCGGTGAACGAGGCCCGATCGGTGGGCCACACTCAGGGCTGCCGCCACCTCGGCGCTGATCTCAACGGCCCGCCGTGGCAGCAGGGGGCCGTCATCGCGAAGCACATCGCGTAGGGATCTTCCCTCCACCAACTCCATGACTATGAAGTAGGTGGATCCTTCCTGACCCCAGTCGTAGATGCCAACGATGTTCGGATGGCTGAGATTGGCGGCTGCCTGGGCTTCCCGCCGGAAGCGCTTGACAAATGCTTCATCGGAGCTGAATTGAGAATGAAGGACCTTGACCGCCACCCGGCGACCCAGCAGGGTGTCACGGGCCTCGTAGACGTCCGCCATGCCGCCGCGGGCGATATGGCTGAGCAGTTCGTAGCGATCGGCGAGGGTGCGGGAGGGTTCCATCCGTGGCGATTGTAGGGGTGGTTTATCCATTCGACTGAACCCAGTAGGCAAGAATTTCCTGGGCAATCGGAGCGGCCACCGACCCTCCCGTCGCGTTCTCGCCTGCCTCGCCTCCCGATTCGACGAGGACGGCCAGCGCGATTGTTGGTTGCTCAACAGGTGCGAACCCGATGAACCACACGTGGGGAGGACCAACACCAGTTTCCGCAGTGCCGGTCTTTCCCGCCACACGAACGTTCGGGACCGTGGCGCGAGTTCCCGTGCCGGATGCAACCACCCGCTCCATCAGGTCCGAGATGATGGCCGCGGTGGAGGGTGATACCGCCCTCTGGAGCAGCTTCGGCTCCGTCTCTGAGACGACTTGCCCGTCGGTATCGAAGATGTGGGATACCAGCATCGGTTCCATGATGATGCCGTCGTTGGCGATAGCTGCGGCGACCAGGGCCATCTCGAAGGGCGTGGTTCGGACATCTCGTTGCCCAATGGCGCTTTGTGCCAGAGCGGGGAGGTCGTTGGTGAATTCTGACGGCTGGGGGAAAAAGGAGTTGAGCACGGGGATCTCGAATGGTGTGTCCTGATTGAACCCGAATGCCTCTGCCTCCAGAGTCAGGGCCTCGGCTCCGAGTTGCAGTCCTAGGAACCCGAACACCGTGTTGCACGACCGGCGGAAAGCCGTCTGCAGGGTCACCTCGGTGCCATCCGCGCAGACCCGACGATCGAAATTGCGGATGACCTCAACGGTGCCGGGAAGAACGAGTTCGGCCGGGTCGGGAAGGAGCGTATCCGGACCGGCTGCCCCCAACTCGATCGCCGCTGCGGTCACTACCACCTTGAACGTCGATCCGGGGGGATAGGTGCGATTCGTCGACCGGTTGGCCAGTGGTTCGGCCGGGTCGGTCAGCAGGCTTTCGCGGGTGGCGATTGCCTCACCGCTCAGAAACAGGTTCGGATCGAAGGAGGGCTTCGACACCATCGCCAGAACCTCTCCGGTGTCGGGTCGGAACGCCACCACGGACCCGCGCTGGTCCCCGAGGGCCGTGTAGGCAACCTGTTGAAGGCCGTGGTCGATGGTCAACTGGATGCTCTTGGGCCGTTGGTCGCCCCCCAGCAGAGCGCTCAGCAGATCGGATATGGTCAGGTCTCGTTTGGATCGGAGTTTGTCGGCGTAAACGAGCTCCAGGCCATCGTCACCGAAATTCACCGACGAGAAACCAACCAGATGGGCGTACAGCTCCCCCTCCGGATAGGAACGGGTGAACCGCTGCGGGTCGTCGGGATCGGCAATCGACTGTGCCAATACCTGCTCGTCGGCCGACAAGATCAACCCCCGTTCCTTCCCGGTACGGCTGGCGACCACCCGCGGGTTGCGGTCATCGTCCCGGTAACGCGGTCCGGCAATCACCTGCAGGTAGGTCACGTCGAGAATCAGCAACGCGAACGCCACAAAGAGGGCCGCGGCGAGTCGGCGCAGCGGTTGATTCATACCCGCTCCTCATGGGAGACCCGGGCGAGCAAAGCCAGCAGCAAGAAGTTGGCCGCCAGGGACGATCCGCCATAAGACATGAAGGGAAGCGTGATGCCCGTGAGTGGAAGCAGACGTGTCACGCCGGCGATGATCAGGAAGGTCTGCAGGCCGAGCGCGAACGACAGGCCGCCCGCCAGGAGCTTGCGAAAGGAATCACGGGAATGGAGGGAAATCCCGAAGCCCACTGCCACCAGCAGCGCGTACGTGGCAATAACGGCCACGCTGCCGGCCAGGCCGAGCTCCTCCCCGACGGCGGCGAAGATGAAATCGGTTGCAGCGTTGGGGATCTGATCCGGGGCTCCCAGCCCCAGGCCAGATCCAGACAGACTTCCACTTCCGAAGGCGAAGAGACTCTGGGCGATCTGGTACCCGGTGTCGGCGAAGTCGGCAAACGGGTCCAACCAGCCACTGACCCGCCGCTGGACGTGGGCGAAGACCAGCCAGGCGGTGACCGCCCCGGCGCCGAAAAGGAATCCTCCGCTGGCCAGGTAGACGGCACGGCCCGTAGCCGCGTAGAGCATGGCAATGAAGAGGGCGAAGAGAAGCAACGAGGCGCCCAGGTCGCGTTGGTATATGAGCACTACAAAACTGGCCGCCCAAGCGATGACCAGGGGAGCCAACTGCCGCCCTTCGGGCAACCGGTAGCGACGGAGAGGCCGGGTCTGTACGGCCAGAATTGCCTGTCGCTCACTGAGGTAGGAGGCAAGAAAGGTGGCGAGTATCAGCTTGGCGATTTCCCCGGGCTGGAATTGCAGTCGGAGCGGGCCGGCCTCAAAACGAATCCACAGCCGCGAACCGCTCTGCTCGAAACCCCGCAAAGGGAACCCCCAATCGGTCGGCAGGAGAGGGAGGAGGAGCAGCAGTATTCCCGACAGGAGGAACACATACCGGTAGCGACGCAAGGGAGCCAACCCGGTGCGACGCACCGCCAGGAGGAGGGATACCGCCATCACGGTGGCAATGAGAAGCCACCAACGCTGCAGTGACGCCAGCCCCCGGTTCAGCCGGTAGACCTCTACGAAACCAACTGCGGTGAGCAAGGCAGCCAACGGCAATAGATAAGGGCTGGCGTCGGGGGACCACTGTCGGATGGCAATGTGAAAACCACCGAACGAAGCGAGGATCACCACGAAGGTGAGGGCGACCTGCGCGTCGATTCCATCACCTTGGGCGAGGTTGACGAGCGCAACGCCGAAGGCAGCGACGGCCGCCGCCCCCACCAGCAGCGCCGCTTCAGCGTTTCTGGTCACGAACCCACATCAACGACGGCGAGGGAGACATTGTCGTGCCCACCCGCCTGGTTGGCAGCTTCGATCAACGTCCACACAGCTTCCTCGGGGGTACCAAGGCCGAGAGTTCCGGCAATGCGCTGATCCGCGACCATCGAAGTCAGACCGTCGGAGCAGACCATCAACCGGTCGCCGCTCCGTACTCTGACCTTGATGATGTCCACGTCCACATTCTGGTAGAGCCCCAGTGCCCTGGTGAGCATGCTGCGCTGTGGGTGGGTGGCAACGTCCTCCGGTCGGATACTGCCCGCCCGCAGATACTCCGCAACGACCGAGTGGTCTTCGGTGAGTTGCTCGAGTATCCCGCTGCGCAGCAGGTAGGCCCGGCTGTCTCCTACATGGGCGATGACGAGCGATCCGGCCGGCAAGAGTTCCGCTGCCGTCAGGGTCGTTCCCATGCCACGCAGCTGTGGCCGGTGGGCAACTTCCGCCAGGATGAGGTCGTTGGCGACGGAGACACGTTGATCAATCGGCAAGTCCGGTTCGGTGGTGATGGCGTTGATCGCCAACCGGCTGGCGACCTCCCCGCCAACATGGCCGCCCATGCCGTCGGCCACGGCTACCACCAGCCGACCGTCGGTCTTGCCGCCGGTATCCGGGAACACCGAGTCTTCATTGTTATCCCGGATTCGGCCCCGATGCGATCCAGTTGCCCACGTAAAGGTCATCGAACCTCCATGATCGTCTTGCCGACCTGGATGGCGTCACCTTTGTTGAGGGGGATCGGTGAGCCGACCCGACGACCGTTGACGTAGGTTCCGTTGGTGCTACCGAGGTCGTGTAGCACGATGCCTTCGTCCTGTCGTACCAGCCGCAAATGGAACTCCGACGCGTAGGGATCTTCGAGCACGATATCTGCTTGAGCGCTGCGACCCAACACCACCGCATCGCGGACCGCTATGTCCATTCCGGCTTGCGTCTCGGACTTCACGACCACTACCTGGTTGCTCGGCTTGCTCCGTCGCCCGGTCTCTCCTGCTCCGACATGCAGGCCGACTGCCCGCGCCACCTGCCACACGAAGAGATAGACGAAGGCCACAAAGATGAATTTGAGAAGAGTCAACAGGAGGGCAGGCATTACGCAGCGGTCTCCTATACGAGCCGGAAAGTGAACGGCAACGGACCAAAGGTCACGACCGAACCGGTGGTGAGGAGTCGGGGAGCGTGGGCAGAGGCCCCGTTGACACGGGTGCCGTTCGCCGACCCGAGATCAACTACCCAGACCTCACCGGCTTCTCTCCACAGGAGCGCCTGGGTGCGGCTCACCCCGGGATCACCAATGGTTATGTCCGAGGTCTCGGCGCGACCGATCACACAGCGGTTATGCCGGACCTCGTGGCGGGTACCGCGGCCGGTCGTGAGAAATGCCCAGGGTTGGCGCGTTCCGGGCGACCGACCTACCCGACAATCGGCGGTGCCGGGCGAAACACCTTCGGCGGGTTCGAGTGACACTTGCACAGGGCCGTCCAATCGCCAGCCGCGGTCGGCTGCCGTTGTCTCCAGCACGTCCTCCAATTCGAGCACCAAGTCGGATGGAACGTTGGTGTCGAGATCACGGGGGTTGAGCTTCAGACTGTAGACATTGGCAGCGGTAGGCCCGGCCCGACCTTCTTCGATCGAAAGATCCGCTTCGCGCACGAGACGCGCCGCCAATTCCACCGGGTGGAGCTTTCCCCGGAAGACCAGGCCGGTCATCCCGCCGACAAATTGTTCGAGACGCCGTTCGAAGTCGCGCACCAGCTTCATCCGGGCCAGTCTACGGTACCTCCACCTCCTGATTGTGTCCCGGACGACACGGGAACCCACCGTGGATCAGCCATTTTCGAGCGTGGTACGATGCTGCCCCCTCACCGAGGGCGAGTGGCGGAATTGGCAGACGCGCAGGCTTCAGGTGCCTGTGAGCTTAGGCTCGTGGGGGTTCAAGTCCCCCCTCGCCCACCACGTGTATCCCAGATACCCGAAACGTCGGCGCCGGCGCGGTGCGTTGTTAGCGCTGGTGCTCGTGTCGATAGTCGCGGTGGTGCTCATCGCAGCGAGCAGCCTGCGCTCTGATACCCGCGCCCTGGTTGCCTACCTCGAAGAAGCTCGTGCTGTGGCTCTCGAGCACAGCGACCAGTCGGGCGACTTCAAGGACCAGGTGATTTCGAACCTGCAGGCCCTCGATCGGGACCGTCTGACGACGTTGATGACGCAAATGGTTGAGACTGCCGGCAGTTCTTCCACCCGGCTGGGATCGGTCGAAGTGCCACCGGCGGCCGCCGCCGCCGCCGCCGCCCTTTCGCTGGCCGCGACGTCTTGGGAGACGGGCCTGGCCGGATTCGAGGAAGCGCTGTTGGAGGTAGTCGATAATCCGGATAGCGCGGTGACCATCGGCGATCTGGCGGACCTTCTGGTTGATCTCGAGGTCGGCGACCGGGCGTATGTGCGCTTCGTCGAGCAAGCGGACGAGTTGCGCAGCGAAGCAGACGTCGAGATCGGCGAGTATCCCGACGTAGGGTACCTGTCGGTCGCCTTGTCGTCCTTGACCTACGCCGAGCGCCTGGCCGGGGTTGCTTCCCGATCTGAAGGTCTGCTCCTCAGCCGCGACCTGGCCATTGCCACGGTCCGGTTGGATCCGGAAGAGACGGGCGGGGTCACCGGTGATGCGCCCATTCTCCCCAACACCGAGACCTTGCTCATCCAGGTGGTTGTGGCGAATCAGGGCAACCGCGACGAAGAGAATGTGACGGTGTCCCTTCTCATGCAAGACGCAGACGGCACGGTGCTCGAGGACCGATCCGAGGAACTGGTGCAATTGGATGCAGGTGGCAGCGTGACCGTAGAGTTCGCCGATCTGGCAGTGACTGTAGGAGAGAGGCTCGTGGCAACGATCAGCGTCACGTTCGTTGACGGTGAGGTGGATACCGACAACAACCGTCGTGAGGTGCCCTTCTTCGTGAACCAGCCGGCATGAACACGGGACTGTGGATCATCGTGGTGATCCTGGCGGTGGCGGCCGCCTGGTTGGCGTGGGAAGTAGTCAACCTCAAACAGGCTGTGTCCGGGTTACCGCTCGGAGATGATGAGCTGTACGAGCTCCTGCACCGGATGGACAACGAACTGGGTCTGCACGACGCGGCGATTGCCGATCTCCAGCAGCGTCTGCTCCACCTCGAGCAGCTTTTCGTTACCTCTCTCCGACGCACCGGAGTGATCACCTACGACGCCTACGACGATGTGGGCGGCGCCCGCTCGCGGTCCATCGCGTTGTTGGACGATGAAGGGAGTGGTCTGGTCGTGAGCGTGCTCGTCTCCCGTACCGACACCTCGTTCTACCTGAAGAAGATCATGGCCGGGGTTCCGGAGGAGCCATTGTCACCGGAGGAGCAGCAGGCAATCAACCGGGCCCTCCAGCAGTAGCATCCGGAGCAACATGATCGATCTGGCCGTCCTGAGAGATTCTCCGAACGCCCTGCGCGATGCGCTGCGCCGCCGGCATACCCAGATCGACGTGGACCAGCTGATCGGTCTGGACGAGCGGCGTCGCTCCGTGAGAAGTGAAGCCGAGCGGGTGCGCGCCGAACAAAAACTGGCCGGCAAGGAGATATCGAGCCTCGAAGCTCAGGCACGGCAAGCGGCTATCAGCAACGCCGGCCAACTGGCCGAATCCTACAAACGACTGCTCACCGAGGCCGACGATCTCGATCAAGAGTTCCAGGAACTGTGGATCAACGTGCCCAACATGGCACACCCGTCGGCTCCGGACGGCACCACCGAGGAAGACGCGGTCGAGGTTCGCCGGTGGGGGACTCCGGCTGAATTCGAGTTCCCGGTCCGGGATCATCAAGAGCTTGGAGAATCACTCGGGATCATCGACGTCGAACGGGCCGCCCGATTATCCGGGTCGCGCTTCGCCTATTTGAAAGGCGAGGCGGCTCTCCTCGACCTGGGGTTGGTGCGGTTTGCGATGGACCGGCTGACCGCAGAGGGATTCACGCCCGTGGTTCCTCCGGTGTTGGTTCGGGAGGAGGCGCTGTTCGGCACCGGGTTCTTTCCAACCGACCGCGACCAGGTCTACGCGGTTGAGCGCGACGACCTCTTCCTGGTCGGTACCTCCGAGGTATCTCTGGCGGCACTGCATCTCGACGAGATTCTGGACGGGGCGGAACTCCCGATCCGCTACGCCGGGTTCTCCAGCTGTTTCCGTCGCGAGGCGGGAACCTACGGCAAGGACACGCGGGGTATCTTCCGGATGCACCAGTTCGACAAGGTCGAGATGTTCTCATTCTGTCATCCGGAGCGCTCGTGGGAGGAACACGAGTACATGCTGTCGATCGAAGAACAGATCATGCAGGAGCTGGAGCTTCCCTACCGGGTTGTCAACGTGGCGGCCGGTGATTTGGGCGTCTCAGCGGCCAAGAAGTACGACATTGAAGTCTGGGTGCCCTCGCAGGAGGCTTTCCGTGAGATCACCTCATGCTCGAATACCACCGATTATCAGGCTCGCCGCCTCCGGGCGAGGTTCCGTGACGAGACGGGCAACCGGTTGGTGCACACGCTCAATGGGACGGTGGTGACCAGTTCACGTTCCGTGCTGGCCCTCATCGAGAATCATCAGCAGGCCGACGGGTCGGTCAAGATCCCTGCCGCGCTTCGACCGTACGTTGGTTTCGACGTCATCGCACCGTGAGTGGGCGGGCGCAAGGCCAGGAAGTCTTCGCACGGATCGCGCGACGCTACGACGCTCTCAATCGAATCCTGTCGTTCGGGCGCGAGCAAGCCTGGAGGCGCACCGGCATCGACCGACTTCCTCCCGGCAGGCTGCTCGATCTGGGTGCCGGAACCGGGGCGGCCGGACCGGCGTTCGGAGACCGGCAAGTAGTTGCTCTCGATCCGGTGCCCGAGATGCTGGCGCTCAACCCGTTGACGTGGCGGGTCGTAGCCGTTGGGGAAGACCTGCCGTTTGCCGACAACTCGTTTGACAGCGTCTTCTCCGCCTACGTGTTTCGCAACCTGACTTCCGTCCCCAACACTCTGCGGGAGATCCATCGCGTGTTGCGTCCTGGGGGCAAGGCGGCGGTGATCGGACTGGGACGCCCGCAGAGATGGTTGGCAGCCGCCCTCCATCGAGCCGGCACCGCAACGGTGCTTCCTCTGGCCGGGGCAGCCATCGGAGCTCGTAGGGAGTACACCTACCTTCATCGGTCTCTGGACAAGCTGCCGCCCCCGGAGGAACTCTTCGACGGTGGCCCGCTGCGGGTCGAAGCGATCTGGAGGATGGGTCCGCTCGGCTTCGTGTACGGGGCGCTGCTGGCCAAGCGATAGCCGGCGGTGGAGGGTCCCCTCGCAGGTTGGGAACGTAATAGTCGAGGTGCGAGGTACGAATCACGAAGTTGGGCTCACCGCAGGTGAGCCTCTTTCTTGACCGTACCGGTGGAACACCCGGTGCCGGCCTCCAGATCGTCTCAGAAGCGCTCGCCGTCACCGAGCCGGTGGTGGTGGCACGGATGGGCTGCATAGTCGGCACCGCAGCGCGGACCCAGCCCATGGCGTCGGCGCAGTGCGCAGTTCTCGCCTCCATGCCGGGCAGCCATTCGGGGCGCGTCGGTAGTCGTACAACAGGGCATTCCTGGGCGAGTGCATCGAGACGCACTCGTTTTCTTGACCGTGCACCTGCCGTCGAATGCCGCTACCCGGCGCTTGCCGGGTCGCCGGCTCCAGCCAGGCGCTCCTGCGGCACCCGGGGCTGAGCGCTTAGGGCTGCTTCCTTCCGGACCTGACCCGGTTCACGGAGTCCCGCCGCGCAGGACCCGGCCTTCAACGCTGCGTGCTCGGTGCTGACCCGAATGGCGGTCACCCTCGGGCAGGGATTCGGCCCCGCTTGTAGAGGTTTTCGGGTACAGGGCACCCCTAGCGCCCCGCCTAGCACGATCGGGGAGAAGGGTACTACGTACCGCGCCTTGCGATGAGTCGTCGGCCGGACGGTCTGGTGACGCCGCACCCCGGCGCTCTCCGCCTTGGCTACCGGCCAACAACCAGGCAACTGATGCAGCGGAACACCAAATCTGGAGATTCAAATTGAAAACCGGTTCTTCGAAGCGGGTTTCGTGGCGGAGGGAGAGGGATTGGAACCCTCGAGGGCGGGTAAACGCCCTACGGCATTTCGAGTGCCGCGCACTAGGCCGGACTATGCGATCCCTCCGATGCCGAGGATTGTACCGTGGCCACGTCCGGCCAAAGAAGCGGGCGGAGTGACAGAATGGCACCGATGAGGCGAGGAGCAGCGGGTGGGTGGTGAGATTCGATCAGAGGTCGGTCGCTTGCAGGCGGTGATCGTGCATCGCCCTGATCTGGAACTACACCATTTGACTCCAGGCAACAAGGATGAGTTGCTCTTCGACGAGTTGGTGTGGGTCGAGAAGGCGCGTGAGGAGCACGAAACGTTCAGCGCCACCATCAGCGGTTCCGGGGCGCAGGTTCTGTATTTGGCAACGCTGCTGGAGGAAGTGCTC
>DATEVB010000222.1:0-5291 GCA_035282865.1 Acidimicrobiia bacterium
AAGCCGACCGACAACGATTGCCCGCGCAGGTTCTCCGTGTACCAGGACGGCCGCGGCAGGGCGCCGGTGGTAGTGGTCTGCAAGGCTTTGTCCTTGGTGGCGACGAACATAGGGCCCGGTCCTCCGGCGTTTTGGGTCTGGCCGACAGTCTAGGGTGAACGAGCACAGCCGATATACCTCAAGGATCCACCCACCAGGGGGCAGCCTGTAGCTTCCGACGCCGTCCCCCCGGATCACCCTGTTGTCGGGCGGCAACCAGCATGTGCCCACCTGTCCGGGACCGGCAATTCGGGCGGTTCTCTCAGCTCTGGTCCACCACGCGGCGTGAGGTCGGCTGATGCATCGACTGCGGAGGGATCACCGGATGCGAGGTCGGAGGCATAGGGAGCTGCGCTTGTCTTGGGAACCTCCCCTCGACCACCGCCCGTGCCTGGACTCCCTCAACACGCACCGGTCGGGGCTCGACCCCGACCAGCGCCACTGATGGTGACTGCTGCGAAAATGGAACCACCATACGCTCCGGCTATGACGAAGGACGGTCCCGCCCCCACGGTTGCTCCGGGGTGTGTTGTCGTCAGCTCACCTTCACGAAGTTCGACAGGGGATGGTCCGCCCAGGGGTCCTCGACGAGGACAACCCTCCGTCCCTGGCCGATTTGGAGAAGCCCGCAGCCGATACAGACCTTCCGGGTCAATCCGGCCCCGATGCCGTGTTCCCGGAAACTGTGGTTGTCCCTGCAGATCTTACGCTTGTCGGCCATATGTGCCATCTCCTGTTGCTTGAAGTACACATCGGCACGGCAGGCTCCTAAATCGAGCGGAGTTTCTCTTTCGCCCGGAATGACTACTCACCGGTGTCCTGGGTCTTTGGGGCTACCCGAGATCGAAACTACAATGATGTAACTATCGATCCCGGAGGGGCCATTGGCGCTGGCGATGCAGACCGAATCCACCGAAATCGCGAATGTACTGGCGGCCTGTGCCCGGGCGTACGCGGCTCGCCGGGTCAACATTGAGACGCTCGACGCCGTCGAGTTACGGACAGGGCGAGATCAGGGAGGGCGGCTGCACGGCATCGTCGCCCACGGGGAGAACCGAATCGAGTGCGTCATCTCCCGCGACGCCGACATTTCCCTCTACCCCGCCACGCTGGACAGCTTGGCCCTAGGGGGCTGGGACGTGTGGGCGCTCGTGCCGACCGACATGCTGGGTCCGGCCCATCGTTATCTGCGGGGCGTGGCCGTGACCCTGCAGCCGTGGTGGGACACCGGGACGGGTATTCTCTTCGGCCGACCAGAGATGCCGTGAGATGCCCGCCCCACTCTATACCCAGACAACCATCGCCTTCATTTGGGATTTCGACCGGACCCTGATCCCGGGGAACCAGCAGGATCCTATCTTCGAAGCATACGGGATCGACGGTTCGCAGTTCTGGGCGGAGGTCGACGGCCTGGTGAGCTACTACGGGGAGCGAGGGATCACGATCGGGCGCGATTCGGCCTATCTCGGGCACATCTTGACCTATGTGAAGGAAGGGAAGTTCCCCGGATTGACCCGCCGGCGGCTGCGGGAGCTAGGCGCCCAACTCGAGGTGAGCCCGGGTATCCCGGAATTCTTTGCCACCACGAGGAGCCGTATGGCTGAAGTCACCGACTACGCCCACGAGGGCATCGATGTTGAGCACTACGTCGTGTCGACCGGCATCCGCTCGATGATCGAAGGAAGCCCGATCGGAGGGATCATCGACGGGGTCTGGGCAAACGATTTCATCGAACGACCGGCCCCGCCCGGCTACCTCGAGACGCTCGCCATCGAGAACGGGACCCATCCGATAAGCATGCTCGGTTACATGATCGACAACACGTCGAAGACTCGCGCCGTGTTCGAGATCAACAAAGGCGTCAACCGCAACGCGGGTATCGACGTCAACGCCCTGATGGCGGAGGAGCAACGCCGAGTCCCCATCCGCAACATGATCTACATCGCCGATGGACCAAGTGATGTCCCGGTGTTCTCCATTCTCAACCGTCAGGGCGGCAAGACACTCGGCGTGTACACGACCGAACCGGGCAACAACTTCCGCCAGGTCAAGCAATTGCAGACCCAGGGTCGTATTCAGGGCATGGCCAAGGCTGATTACCGCCCGGGCGAGGCTGCCTACCTCTGGTTGATCGACTCGCTGGATCAGATAGCCGACGAGATCGTCACCAATCGCCGATCGGCCTTCGCCGAGATCCCCCGCGCCCCCGGCCACGTCGATTAGCCCTGTTGGCCACGGTCTGCTGCGCCATGAGATCGCCGGGATCCGGAGACACATCCGCCCCCGAACAGAATGCGCGGCCGGATCCGGTGATGATCGACACACGATTGTCGGAAGATTCGAAGTCCCGGAACGCCTCCCCCGAGCGGCTCCAACCGTCCGGAGGAATCGCATGATTCGGATCGGGGCGGATGGTCAGAGTCCGGGTCAAGTCGCGGACGTCGACAGTGATCGTGCCTCAGCGTGGGAGACCGCTGAGTTCTTCGCTTGCCGCCCATAGGAAAATCCCCGGACTCGCCCCCAGCGAATGACCGGGACAAGGACGCAGAGCCAATACCATGGCGGCCATGGGATTGAACCCTTTCCGGGAACAAAGGAAAACGCTGATCGACGTGGCAATGATGGTCGTGGCGATTGCCGCGGCAGTGGCGGTGGTGTTGTGGGCAATTCTTTCCAACTAGACGAGATCGTCACACCCGTCCAGCCCTACGCGGCTCGCAAGCGCTACGCCTGTCCCGGCTGCAACGGCTCCATTGAGCCGGGTGCCTTTCACCTGGTCGTCATCCCCGAACACGCCCCCGACCTGCGCCGACACTGGCATCATGGGTGCTGGTTCAAGGAGCAGCGCCGGCGCCGGCGCCCTCTCCGCTGACCCTCTCAGGCGACGTCCGGTACCCACCGGATGGCAACTCCCGACGGCCCGATCGAAATCGCAACCAGATCGACCCTCGGAATCCCCAGCCGGTTGGCGAGGCGCCTCACTTGTGCCGCCTTTGGCCGGGTAAAGGCGAAGGAGGGATCATCGAGTCCACCGGTCTGAACGGTCTTGACTTCAATCGCAACCCGCAGTTCTCCGAATGCAACTACGAGATCTATCTCACCGCGCCCGACTCGCACGTTTCGTGCGACGAGATGGGCTCGGCGGCCCATGAGGAACCGGGCAGCCAGAGATTCACCGGCGGCAGCCAGTTCCCGCCGATTCAGAGTTGCACACCCGGCTCCAGTTCTTCGATGTTCACGTCTCTGAACGTGAGCACTCGAACCCTCTTCAGGAACCGGGCCGGTCGGTACATGTCCCATACCCAAGCATCCTCGAGCTCGACCTCGAAGTGCACCGACCCGTCCTCCTGGTGTTTGTTCAGCGTGACATGATTGGCCAGGTAGAAGCGACGTTCGGTCTCGACCACGTACCGAAACATGGCAAGCACATCCCGGTACTCTTTGTAGATCTGAAGCTCGACTTCAGATTCGTATCGCTCGAGGTCTTCTTCGTTCATCTCATGACTCTCGGATCGGGTACGCGCGACTTCACTCTCGATATCGGCGATCATAACGTCTTAGCTGAGCTTGTTGCGTTTCCGTCCGAGGTTGCACCCAGTTCTACCTTCCGGGTGTGACACCGGACCGTTCTGGTTTCGTCGGGCAATCGGCCGTCGGCTGCCACCACTAAGGCACCAGCCCTGGGAACGATCGCCGACCAGAGGTGAACCGGGAGGCGTCAAAGCCGGCGAATCTCTGAGCACGGCCAACGACCGGGGACGCTAAAGGCCACCCCAACGGTCGACGGGCCATACCCGAACGAAGGCGCGACCAACGATCGAGTCCGTCTCGATAGGACCGAAGCGCCGGCTGTCCTGGCTGCGGGGACGATTGTCACCCATCACGAACACCATTCCGTCGGGAACACTCACAGGCCCAAAATCGAGCATGAACGCCGATTCGTCGAGGTAAGGCTCATCGATCGGCACACCGTCGATCAGCACTTGATCATCTTTGACCTCGAGTTCCTGCCCCCCAACCGCTATCACCCGCTTGATCAAGTCCTCGACGGCCGGCGTCCTCAAGCCCAGCGACTCAGCGACATTACGAACGATGGCTTGGAGCAGTGGTTCGGTTTCCTCCTCAACCCCGAACGGCGGATCGAACACCACGATGTCGCCCTGTTCAGGGTCACCGAAAAGGTAGCTCAGCTTGTTGACCAGAACCCGGTCGTTGATCTCCAAGGTGTGAATCATCGACCCGGAAGGTATCCAGAATGCCTGCACGAGGAAGGTCTTGATGAGAACCGCTACCACCAGGGCGACCAGCACCAGAATCGGCAGTTCGAGGAGGAATGGCGTTTTCTTCCTGGCCGGCGTGCCGGGCGACGCTGGCGCCGCTCCGAATTCATCGGGGTCGAGAGGGACGGTGGGCTCGGTCACTGGTGCATCTCACCACAGGCTCTGCGAGCCGAGCCCTTCAGCGCTGCTCTTTGATGCGAGCGGCCTTGCCGACCCGGTGACGGAGGTAGTACAGCTTGGCCCGCCGTACATCGCCCTTCCGGACGACTTCGATCTTGTGAATTATCGGGGCATGGACCGGAAAGACTCGTTCGACGCCAACGCCGAAACTGACCTTCCGCACCGTGCACATGTCGTTGACGCCTCCGCCCTTCCGGGCGATGACGACACCCTCGAAGACCTGCACCCGCTCGCGCCCGCCCTCGACGACTCGCACGTGCACCCGCACGGTATCGCCGCCCTTGAATTCGGGAATGTCGTCGCGCACATGCGCGCTCTCGAGCTGATCGAGCTTGTTCATCGGGAACTCCTTCGCGAGGAGCCGCACGGCGGAAGCGTCCGGCCGGCGACAATTGTACCACTCCGATGCGCGGTTGCTAATCGATCTCGCCCTGGTCTGGCGACAACAGATCGGGGCGACGCTCTTTCGTGCGGCGCAGCCGCTGTTCTCGCCGCCATTCGTCGACTTTGGCGTGATCCCCCGAGAGCAAGACATCCGGCACACGCCATCCCCGGAATTCGGCCGGACGGGTGTATTGAGGTTCTTCCAACAGCCCGTCCCGAAAAGACTCCGACCCAAGGGACTCGGGATTACCAAGCACGCCGGGGAGTAGGCGGGCAATGCCCTCAACCGCCGCCAAGGCTGCCGCCTCCCCGCCCGCCAGGACGAAATCCCCGAGGGAAACCTGTTCGTGTACCAGGTGCTCGGCCACCCGTTCGTCCACCCCCTCGTACCTACCGCAGACGAGGGGG
>DATEVB010000223.1:0-21943 GCA_035282865.1 Acidimicrobiia bacterium
GGGCCGCTTCTTCGGCTCGCCTTCGTTGCAGCGCTCTTCCACTGGTTCGTGCCATGCCCCCTCCAGAGGTGAGCGTTTTCGCTTGAGGCTCTTTCGACATCGAAACGCAAGGGCCCGTCCGGCTATTCCCGAATGGCGGAAGACAGCCGCGTGTCGACGAGGGCATCATGACCAGGTCCCTGCGCTCGAACTTCACCGCTCGGGCGTCTCGCACCAGGCGACCGTTGCCGGTGCCTGCTGGCAGCCTGATCGCTCGGACCCGTGTTCGGTGCGCCGAGTACTCTCAGTGCGATGTACCAACTCGAACCGATCGAGAACCTCGTCGCGCCGGCCCTGATCGTCGCCTTTCAGGGGTGGGTCAACGCCGGCAGCGTTGGCACTGAGGCGTGTGATCACATCGCCGCCGACGGCGACGTCGTAGCGACGTTCGATCCCGATGCGCTCTTCGACTATCGATCGAATCGGCCCGTCATCAACTTCGTCAACGGACGCCTTCAGGATGTGAATTGGCCGTACCTTTCTTTGCGCCGCGCCCGATACGAGCGCCGCGACGTTCTGGTACTCAGCGGCAATGAACCGGATTGGCAATGGAAGGCCTTGGGCCGATCGGTTGCCGAGATCGCCTCCAACCTGGGCGTGGTCGAAGTGGTCTCGCTGGGGGGCGTCCCTGCTGCCACACCCCATACGTACCCCACCAACCTCTTGACGACCGCTTCCCGCCCGGACATGATCGGGGAAAGTGAGCAGCTTCCGCAGGGCCTGCTGCGCGTCCCCGGGGCGGCCGTCAACATCGTCGAGTTGGCCCTCACCGACACCGGCATTCCAGCAGTTGGGTTCTGGGCCCAGGTGCCCCACTACGTTGCCGGCACCTATTACGCGGGTGCGGTGGCGCTGGTCGATCGAGTGGCTCGACACCTCGGCATCACCGTCGAGTTGGGCGACCTCGTCGACCGGGTCGCCGAGCAGCGGCAGCAGCTGGACGCAACGGTTGCCTCGCAACCGGATTCACGAGCGTATCTGGAGCGGTTGGAAACCATCGCGGCCGCGCAGGGTGAGATCCCATCGGCAGACGATATCGCCGCCCAGGTGGAGCGGTTTCTCCAGGATGCGGCGGAGGGCGAGGAGCCCTTCGACTCCAGCGGTTGACCATCACGAACATGCCTCGAAAACCTGCCGTGGTTTCAAGCGCTGGTCGCGGCGTGTGGCGGTGATGCATCTCGACGGCCCGGGTGAGGCTGGAGGCAGTCAGGAGCACCCGGGTCTGAGACGAAGGCTCCTCGAGCGGCTGATCTACCAGCCGGGCTCGCACAGCTCGCAGCTTCCGGTGACCGGTTTCAAGTTCCGTGAACCGCCCGATCCTGGGGTGTCGACGAACCAGCTGGTTCGGGGCGCACCGTGTACAGGAATCCGATGAACATGAGCACGGCACCAACGAATTCCCCCACGTACAGGGCCACGGGCACCCCGGAGCGTTGCATGGCACCTCCGAACGCCGGAGCCATCGCTCCGGTTGCAATGAAGATGTTGCCCATCATCCGGTTGGCGAACAGACCTTTCCGCCAGTACAGGAAAGCCGAATAGAGCGCCCCGCCTACCAGCATGAGCACCCCGTAAACGTTGAAGAACGGAGTCAATACCCGCACCCCCGAAGAGGTGATGGCCCCTCCGCTCAGTTCGCCTTCCAGCATGAGGCTCGGATCGAGTTCGGCGGTCGAGACCTTGAAGGCGGCATACAGCGATCCAACAGCCAGCACGGCCATGAGGAGGTGCGATACCTTGATGCGGCCGATCGAGCGTCGGACCAGCAGGTAGACGGTGCCCTGGCCAAGCCAGGCGGCCACCAGGATCGCTCCAAAGAGATACCACAGACGGAACGCCAACGGACTCCATCCGAACAATCCGAACAGCGCTTCCATCAGACCGCCGATGGCATACATGAGAAACCCGATGCCCCATAGCAGAAGGTATGGAGGGCGCCGCGGAACCCAGCGTTTGAGGACCAAATAGGCGAACCCGAAGGTGATCGCCGCTGAAGCAAGCGGCAGGTAGGAAGAAAGCAGTTGTTCCATGAAACCTCCCCCTCAACCAGTGGCGACGACGTAGATCGCAAACACCAACAGTCCGACTGCGGCTACCGCCAGGACCGCCAGAATCACGGGCACGGTCTTGTTTCGTTCCGCATTCATGGAGATGGCTTCCGGAAGCTGGTCAGGCGAACCTACGGCCCACTCGAAGCGACTTCAAGTCGGAATCGTAGAAGGAGGCTGCTGAGCACTTCCGTGACGCCGATCGGAGTGCCGGGCCGCGTCCCCGTACGGTTACGTTGCCCGGGATGCCACGGCGAGTCGACGACGCTGAGATGATCATGCGCCTCGAATTATGAGGTCATAATCCGGGCGGGCCCTTCCTGATTCTCGCCCGGAACGATTCAATCGGTTCCATGCCCCGGTCGCCCGGACCAATATGAATCCAGGTGGCACCCGCCTCCGACCACTCTTCCAGTAACGCCGCAACCCGCCCCGGGTCTCCCCGCAGATCGGCGTAGGTGACGACGTCGTACGGGCCGCCACCTTCCCGATGCCGATCGACATATCGCACGATCTCAACCAGCTCGGCCGGCTCCAGCATCGGCATTTCCTCGCCTGTTCTGATGGGGAAAACGCCATCGAAACGCGCCGCTCGACGAAACGGCCGGCGGTTGGGCCACATCCCGGCTACCCATATCGGGATTCGGGGTTGTTGGACTGGAGTCGGTAGAAAGGTCATCTCCTCGAGGCGGTAATGACGACCATCGAAAATCGACGGCGTTCCGGTCCACAACCCGCTGATGATCTCGAGCGCCTCGTCGAGCATTTCGGCTCTCGTTCTCTCGTCTGTCGGCTCGCCGAAGGCCCTGAACTCGGGATCGGGCGGGAACCCGATCCCCACCCCCAAGATGAGGCGACCGTCACTCAACTGATCGAGAGAGACTGCTTCACGGGCGAGTTTCCAGGGACGGCGCCGTGGAACGGGAGTCACCATCGGCCCGAGCACGATCCGCCTGGTGGCCGCGGCCGCCGCCGCCATCAGTATCCACGGATCCCCAACCACATTGCCCGTCCACACGAGCATGTGATCCCACACAAACAGCCCATCCCATCCTGCCTCTTCTGCGTCGACGGCCAGCGACGCAAAAACCCGTGGGTCGGAGTAGTGGCCGAAATTCGGAACATTGACCCCCAGCTTCATCTTGCACCACCAATCTCAGAGGCTGATTCCATCGACCAGGAACACCTTCGCCGCGGCCATGAGCACACCTAATAGGACGAGGGTTCCCCACGCCAGCCGTACCGGCCGGCGAACCGGGTCGATGTCGCGCGGCTCCGGCGAAGCCACCAGGGTAAAGAGGAGGAACACTCCGCTCCACGGCAGCAGTTCCAACGCCCCCGACTCGGCGTCGGGCAACAACAGCGGAAGGACCAGAAGGGCTCCGACCAACCAGGCGACGATGCCGACCACCCCGATGAAGGTCAACCTGGCCCGCTTGGTCGACAGATCCTCAGCATGAGGGGCGAATCGCAACAGGGCCGGAGCCGCCAACAGCCCGAGTCCCAGCAACCCGGCGATACCGAAGGCCGTTACAACCCACGTCAACAACTCCGGTGGGTCCAACGCCGCCAGCGCCCGGTCGGCATCGGATGCTCCATCGAAGAACACGCGTACCAGCGGCAGCAACCCCTGTCGAAAGCAGTGCAAAGTCACCCAGAGCACCGTCAACCGGGTCCCGTCATATCCGGTTCCTCCCCGGTAGATACTCGCCAGGGCCCATCCGACGAGCAGGACGAGCAGGATCCCGCCGAACCGGGCCACCTCAGAGCCCGATACGGTGAATTCCACCTGATCCGGGTACCACAGCGGCTCCCGGTCGAACAGCAGACCGGCGGCAACCAGCCCGAGCTGATACACATAAAGGGCCACCACCGTCCCGAGCGCGAACCCGAGCGATGAGTTCACCGCCAGAGCGGCCAGGTTCAACCGCCGCTTCCGCATTGATCGAAGGCTACTGCCCGTCGGGCGCGCCCGGCGGAATGCACCGCCGGCATGTCCTGTTGAACAGGACCCAACGCTTACCGAGATAGCTATGTCGACGGGCGTGAGAATCGAACAAGGTCCATAGCGGATCCGTGTGTACCCGGGCGGCGAGCTCGGCGTCGACTCGACCAACGTGCAATGGACCGCCGGTTCGAAACACAAGATCGCTCAGAACGGCACGCCTACCGCGGCGCAGAGGAACTTCATGAATGGCACGGCCCGCTGGCAGTAGTCGGTGAACTCTTTCATGAACTGATCCGACGTGATCTGCCGCTGCGTGAGGTGGGTGGAGGCGATGAAGTCCTTCCGCTTCAGATCCTCAATGAGGGGATGGTCTTCGGAGTATCCCTTGGGAGGACGACTCAGCGACTCGCCGGTGACGGTGAACACGTCGGTGAACCGCTTGCCCCGGGTGGCCCTCTTCCAGGCGATGGGGTCCCGGTCGATTCGTTCCCGGATGGCATACGCCACCTTTGTCTCTGGCCTCCACAGCCCGACGCCCATATAGCACTCGCCGGGCTGCAAGTTGACGTAGAAACCGGGCGCGTGCACGTCCTTGGCCAAAGCGTGCCGGAATTGCATGCCGGTATTCTCTTTGTAGGGCGTCTTGTCCGTGGCAAAGCGGGTATCCCGTTGAATACGAAAGAGGGACCCACCCACCCTGCGCGAATCGGCGACGAAGTGCGGAGAGATACCCTCGAGGGGTGTGGCGAAGTCGTTGATGAAATCCAGAGCGGGTTCGCGCACATGGCGCTCGTACTCGTCCTGGTGTTCCTTGAACCATTCCCGATTGTTGTTGTCGGCAAGGTCGTTGAGGAAAGCGAAGAGCCTGGGAGAGAAGTATCGGGTGGTCATGCGACCACGCTACCGAAAGAGGCCGGACTGTGGAACCCCTCAGTTTCAGCTTCCAGGCATCAAGCTTCAAGCATGATTCTTGCTTGTTGCTTGCTGCTGGATGCTGGTCGCCGGTAATGCCCAGGCTTTGATCCCATCGGCAGCCAGGACTTTGAGTTCCGGCAGGCCCCTCTCAGATCGCACCCTCATCCAAACCGGCGGTTCTCATCGCCATCAGCCAGTTTTCGCTCCGGGAGCCGCCATAGAACGAATGACGAGGGAGATGATCCAGATGGAGGCCAGACCAACCATGACCCTCTGCGGAACACCCTGCACTTCGGGAGGGGTGAACAGAAAGGCGATTCCGACCGCGGTCATTGCCGTCCCCACGACCAGCGTGACCAAGCGGAGCGGGCGCAGAGCCCGATCATCCTTCGCCATCGCAACCGCTCCCAGCATGGCGACAACGAGGGCGCTGAACGCCATGCCGGACAACACGTCGTGCACGGCACCTTCAACCGTGAAGAACCCACCCGGCCGCAGGTCGTCGCGGAAGACCGCCACCGCGACCATCAGCGCAGCGTGGGTAGCTATGGCGCCCCACAGGATCCGGCCCCATCCGCCCGATCCGAAGCGCCGGCGCAGGCCGGCGGCACACAACGTCATCAGGACGGCGTACGCCACCAGTCCCCCCGTCAACAACCAGCGGTCGGCAACACCCCGGGCGCTCAGTTTGCTGATCGTGTCGGCGACATGGCCGTACCCGGGTCGGCGGGCGGCGGCCACGGCGAACGCCGACAGAGCCACAACGGGCGCGCCGATGCCACAGGCAATCAGGCGGCGGGTGCCCGGGTCAGATCCCCGTTCCGCCGTCGGTGGATGAACCGATCGTCGGGCCTTCGTAGTGCTCTCCCTTGATGAACGCGGCTACGCCCTGGAAGAACATCGGCAACACCTTGCCAAAGAACTTCTCGTGTTCCAGCAGCATCAGCACGGCCAGGGTTCCGAGCGGTATCGCCAAGGTGGCATCCTCCGAAGTGAAGATCAGCCAGAGGGCGGCTCCATACGCGATGCCCTGCAACACCTGGGAAACAGCCGGATTCTTGGTCCACAGGTAGACAGCTCCCAGCACGACCACCCCGGTGATGGCCAGCCACAACGGAGCCCGATCGCTGAGCCCCAACCCGACGAGCACGCATGCCCCAACCCACGTATCGACCAGCATGTCGGTCTCGCCGAACAGGGTGTGCCGCCCGGATGACCGAGCCAGGCGACCATCAGAGACGTCGGTGGCCCACGCCACACTCAAGAGGATCGAAAACAGATGGATACGGTCGACGACCAGCGCCCCCGCCGCCGCCACGCCGATTACGAGACGGCTTCCGGTCAGAACGTCGGCAAGCACCGCTCGCAACATGATGCAAGCATGGCACACGAGACCGCACCGATCCGCATTGGCCGGTAGCTTGAGGGCCGGGCCAGCGAGGACTGGAGCTGAGGATGGCGACCGACCAACCGATTGTGACGGCCGACGATTACGTGGCCAGCCTGCGAGACCGCAAGCTCAACGTTTTCCTGTTCGGAGAAAGGATCGAAGAGCCGGTCGATCATCCGATGATCCGCCCATCCATCAACGCGGTTGCCGCCACCTACCGGCTGGCAACCGAAGATCCCGATCTGGCTACGGCCGAGTCTTCGATCGTTGGGCGCACGGTGAACAGGTTCTTGCACATCACCGAATCCGTCGATGACGTCGTGCAGCAGAACCGCATGCAACGGCGGCTCGGTCAGTTGACCGGAACGTGTTTCCAGCGGTGTGTGGGAATGGATGCGATCAACGCGCTGTTTTCGACCACCTTCGATTGCGACCGGGTGCACGGAACGGATTACCACCGGCGATTCCGGGACTTCGTGGAAATGGTGCAGCAACGCAATCTGGTCATCGGCGGAGCGATGACCGATGTCAAGGGCGACAGATCGAAAACTCCTTCCGATCAGGACGACCCCGACCTCTACGTGAGAATCGTAGATCGTCGCCAGGATGGGGTGGTGATCCGCGGTGCCAAGGCCCACCAGACGGGTTGCATCAACTCACACTGGATCTTGGTGATGCCTACCATCCGGCTGACCGAGCGCGACCGCGAGTACGCCGTCGTGTGCGCCGTGCCGGTCGATGCGGATGGAATCACCTTCATCTACGGCCGCCAATCGTGCGATACCCGCAGCATGGAGGACGGCGATCTGGATAGTGGCAACGCCAGGTTCGCCGGCCAGGAAGCCATGCTGATCCTGGATGATGTCTTCATTCCATGGCACCACGTCTTCATGGATGGGGAGTTCGAGTTTGCTGCACCGCTGGTGGAACAATTCACGGCCTATCACCGCCGGAGTTATGTCTGCAAATCCGGCGTCGGTGACGTGCTCATAGGTGCCGCAGCCCTCGCCGCCGACTACAACGGGGTCGAGCGAGCCTCGCACGTTCGCGACAAGTTGGTGGAGATGACGCATCTCAACGAGACGATCTACGGGACGGGGATCGCCGCCTCCCACGAATCGGTCCAGACCGAGGCGGGAAACTATGTCAACGATGCGCTGCTGGCCAATGTCTGCAAACTGAACGTCACGCGATTTCCCTACGAGATCGGCCGCCTAGCCCAGGATCTGGCCGGAGGATTGGTCGCCACCCTGCCGTCTGAAGCCGACTTCCGAAATCCCTCAACCGGTCCGCTGCTCGAGAAGTATCTGGCCGGTCGGACCGGCGTGCCGACTGAGCATCGACTGCGAGCCGCCCGCCTCATAGAGAACATGACCATGGGGCGCAACGCCGTCGGTTACCTGACCGAATCGCTGCACGGGGCCGGGTCCCCGCAGGCGCAGCGAGTCCAGATCGGGCGACAATCGGACCTGGAGGGGAAGAAGGCGTTGGCCAAGCGACTGGCCGGTATCCCCGACGACTCAGGCTCCCGCGACCGGTAACATCACGCATACGAGAGGGAGTAAGTCGATGCGCCTTCGGTGCTTGCCGCGCCTTCTGCAACTGATTGTTGTCTTGACGTTTCTGGCCGTTCTGGTGCTGGCCGGGTGCGGCGACGGAGCCGGCAACGGCCTGTCCGTCGGTGACAAGGCCCCGGATTTTTCGCTCCCCGAAGCGACCGGCTCGACCGTCTCGCTCGAAGACTACGCCGGCGCACCGACGCTCCTCTACTTCCACATGGCCGACGGCTGACCACCGTGCATGCAACAGATCGTGGATCTGGAAGCCAACCCCGAGTATCAGGCCCTCAACGTCCCCCTGGTCAGCATTGCGTTTGATTCACCCCAGGTGCTGGCGGTTGCCGGTGCGGAATACGGAGTCGGAGCTACCCCATTGCTGACCGATACCGATCAGTCGGTGTCGGAGGCATACGACGTGCTGCAGTGGGCCGTGGCGACCGGGGAGCCGGGCCATACGTTCATCCTGGTTGACGAGCGCGGCAAGATCGCCTGGATACGGGACTACGGCGTCGTTGAGAGCAGCATGTACGCCGATCCGGTCGAGATCGCCACCCAGGTTCGAGAGAGCCTGGACAACTGATCTCTACGTCGACCCTGCGCCGACGTCCAACCGGCCCCAGACCGCCGTGACGCCCCCGGCGACTATCAGCCCGGCGCCGCCCAGTACGAGCCGAACCGGGTCGGAGACTCCCAACCGCACCAATAGATCGGCAACGCCGCCGGCGGCGACTGCGCCGATGCCAAGCGCGACGCGAACGGCGATGTGAAATGCGGTGAAGGCAAGCACCCGCTGCTGCTCGGGTAGTGCAAGTTGCAGACCGCTTACGGCCGAAACGATCGAGGCAACTGCGGCGGCACCGAAACCAAGCGCTCCGAACAACGTGGCGGTGACACTCGGTGACATGCCCATCAGGGCAAGGATGATGCCAAGCGCGAGCACACCGAGCCGAACATCCCGGAACGGGTTGTCGGACTTGGTCGCCTGCACCAACCCGAGTCCGACCAGCGCGCCCGCCCCGAAAAGGATGATCAAGAGGGCGAACTCGGTGTCGCCGGCGCCGAGGGTGTCCTGGACGAACACGATGCCTACTGAGAACACAGTTCCCAATCCTGCCGCAACCGCAGCAACCGGGATCAGCACCGACCGGACGAGGGGGATCGAGATGGCATCTCGAAAGCGGACGTCGGTGCCGACCGTACTGGTCCGACCTTCCAGAGACCTGATGGAGCGGATCAGGAAGAACGATCCGAGAAACGTGGCCGCGTCGACGACAAACACGACTCCCAGCCTTCCCCCCGGTACCGAAACGGTGAGGCCGGCCGCAACCGCAACGAACGCGGCGAACAACCCGGCACCAACCGGCAACCCACCGTACTGGGCCCCGAGCACCATACCGTTGGCGAGCCGGAGATCTCGCTGCTCGACGAGATCCGGCACAATGGCGTCGCGAGCGGGCAGGTAGATCAGGGTGGCGGATTCCAGCACGAACACCCACACCAGGACCCATCCGACATTACGCACAATCGGGATGGCCACGACAACCCCGGTCCGCAGCAGGTCCATAGCCAGCATCGTCTTCTTGCGATCCCAACGTCGGGCGGCTCGGGCGGCGAGAGGGCCGGCGATTGCCCCCGGACCCATTCGTATGGCCAGCATCCCTCCAACCGCAACAGCCGACCCCGTCAAGTCGAAGATCAGCGCCATCAGCGCCACCGTGGCCATCCAGTCGCCGATCCCCGAGATCGCCTGGGCGCCGAGCAAACGTCGAAAGTCCGGACCCTTCAATAGCCTCCCGACCGGGCGGCGATCAGACGCCGTATCGCTCATCATCATCCAACCTAGAGGCTCGGAGAACGGGACGAGGGTCCTGCGAGTGAGCGACCCGCCGTGGCGCGCTGAGAGATCGCCTATCAGATCGAGGCCGGTGCGGCGATGAGCGTTTCCACCGAACCGCTCTCGCGCTCATCGGGTCTTCCCGGGTCGGCAGATGAAACCTATTGCTTCCCATAAGAGTCCAACTAGCTCACAATGGTACAAATACCCGAGGGAGGATCACCACGTGACGGCGACCACACTGCGCTATATGACTCGGGAATCGTTGCAGGAGGTCCGCCCGGTGTGGCACGAAGACCCGCATTGCGCAGGATCACACCTCGTCGTCGTGCTCGACGAGGTGGCCCGCAAGTTTGCGAGTCCGTGTGGCGATTGCTCGCCGATGACCATCGAGATCAGGGAAGACTCCGACCTCCGCCTCTTGGCACCCTACGGCTTCTAGGCACCCACCAGCTCAGATGATCCGCCGGTCGGTGGCCCACCGGGTCAGTTCGTAGCGTGACGACAGTTGCAGCTTCCTCAACACCGCGGAGACATGTGACTCGACCGTCTTGATCGAGATCGACAACCGCCGCGCCACCTGCTTGTAGCTGTAGCCCCGGGCGATCTGTCGGAGTACTTCCTTCTCGCGAGGTGTCAGTTGATCGAGTTCCGGGTCCATGGCGGCGGGGACCACCTCGGCGAAGGCATCCAGCACGAACCCGGCCAACCTCGGCGAGAACACGGCGTCGCCGTCGTTGACGCGTCGGATGGCCGCGGCCAGTTCTTCGGGGTGGATCGACTTCGTGACATACCCGCGAGCTCCCGCCCGGATCATGGCGATAACGTCTTCGGCGGCATCCGAGACGGAGAGCGCCAAGAACTTCATCTCGGGATGGGTCTCATGGACGGCCTTGACAACGGCCAATCCGCCTCCGCCGGGAATGTGCACGTCGATCAAAACGACGTCGGGTTGAGTCGCCTTGATATCCTCGATAGCGTCTTCGATGTCGGATGCCACACCGACCAGCTCGAAGGACGCATCGAGCTCGGCTTTGACCCCGGACAGAAACAGCTGATGGTCGTCGACCAGAAACACCTTGATCATGGTTGCCTCACTGTGAGATGCACCTCGGTTCCCTCCCCCGGTTCGCTGTTGACGGTGGCCGATCCTCCTTGACGTTGCATCCGACCGATGATCGATTCGGCGATACCCCGCCGATCTTCTGGGACGGAGCTCGGATCGAATCCGACACCCTGGTCACTGACGTAGACATCGACGTTCGAACCATCCACCTCCGCAAACACCGAGACCAACGGCCCACGTGAGTGTTTGGCGGCGTTGGTGACGGCCTCGCCGGCCGCCCCTACCAATGCCCGGAGCGAGTCGTTGAGGGGCAGATCGCCGGCGGTGACCACCTCTACCGGCACCTGATGAACCTCCTCGACGCGTGAAGCCAGGGCTTCGAGGGCCTGTCGCAGCGTCTCCCCGGCCGCGAGCTGTTCATCACCGTACAACCAACCGCGCAGTTCACGTTCCTGCTGGCGAGCAAGCATGGCCATGCGGCGAGGGTCACCCGTTCTCTGGATCAGGGCCAGGGTTTGGAGGACGGAATCGTGAAGGTGGGCGGCCACTTCGGCCCGTTCGTCCAGCCTGATCCGTTCCCGCCGCTCATCGGCCAACTGGTTGACCAATCGCCACATCCACGGACCGAATACCAATGCCAATCCGGCCATCGTCAGCACCACCGCCAGTACCACGCCGCCTACCAAACCCACGGCATTGATCGATTCGAGATACAGACCGAGGCCTGCGGTCATGAGCACGCCACCAACGATGATGCGTGCTGAGCTCCCGCCTTTCGTGGTCTCGCCGACGGGGAAAGCTCGCCGCCTCCAGCGCGAGCGACGGGTCTGATCGATGAGCGACCAGGTCAGGGCAAATCCAAACGAAGCCATGGCCGCGGGCCAGACGAGTGAGTCGCCAAACCAAAGGCCGAACGATCTGAGCAGCAGCAGGAACCCGAGAAAGATCATGCCGAGGGCGACACGGCGCCGTGATCCCCGCACCGCCAGCTTCTCCCGCCACCGCGCCACGGCCTGTGGGTCAGGGTCGTCGAGGGTCAGGACCCAGCCGGCCATATAAGCCAGCGCGCCCACTCCCCCCGCCAGAGAAGAGGTGACGAAGGCGGCTCGCACGAAGACGGGATCGATGTCCAACACCGCGGCGATACCGGCGGCCAGACCGGTCAGGACCCGGTCGTCGGCAGAACGGTCAACCGGCAGGCCGGGTCGTTTGACCCGGTCGGCGCTTTGCACTGGATTCGTGACGTGTTCGGTGATGGTGTGCTCCCGAGGCTGCAAAGATGATCCCACAGGGCTTCCGGGCCGCACAACAGGTGAATACCCTGAGTCGGGCCCCCTGTATCAGGGTTTCTGAAGGGGTACACCTCATGGACGCCGCAGCGGATGAGCCGGACAATGCACCCATGAACAACGACACACAGCTCGAGCTTCCACCCCCGGAAGCTGCCGGCGACGACCAGCAGCGCCCGTCCGGTGGAACAGGGGATCGCCCGCTCCTGCGTCGCTACGACGGAATTCTGGGTGGGGTCGCAACGGGTCTGGCCGGTCACTTCCGGATGGCTCCGTGGTTGATCCGATTGGCGTTCGTCGTGGTCAGCTTCTTCGGTGGGTTGGGCATCCTGCTCTACCTGGCTGGCTGGCTCCTGATCCCCGCAGAGGGAAACGACCGATCGATCGCCGAGCGCTGGCTGGAAGAAACGGGAACCGGACGATCGTGGATCGGGGCCGCTCTGATCGCTCTGGCGGCGATCTGGTTACTCACATCTCTCGATATCGCCCGGTCCGGTCTCGCTTGGGCCGTTGCGATTCTCGTTCTCGGTATCCTCCTCTATCGAGGAGAGAACCCGCCAGATCAGGGGACGCAAGACCACGCCACCAGCCCGGAAGGTCAGGTGGTGGCCCCGGTAGTCGTGTCATCGACAGCCGGAACAACCCCTCAGCGCCGACCGAGAGCACACCGTCAATCGGCGCCACGCCCGTCGCGGCCGCCCTCGATGCTGGGGCGCTACACGCTGGCTGTCGGCCTGATCGGCGTCGGCATCCTCGCCTTGTTGGACAACGCCGGAGCCATCTTTCCGGACGCTCGCCATTATCTTGCCCTGGCCGTGGCCATCGTTGGAACCGGGTTGCTGATCGGTTCGTTCTGGGGCCGTTCCCGCATGCTGATCTTGGCCGGATTGCTCCTGGCTTTCCTGATGGGCCTCGCCACCATCGGGAAAGTTGTCGACACCTTTGCCGACGAGGTACGGACCTACCGTCCGGCGACCATCGAGGAAGTGGCGACCAACTACACCATGGACAGCGGCACCCTCATCGTCGATCTCACCAGCGTCGACTGGCAGAACCGGGAGATCGGCATCAACGCCGAACTCGGCGCCGGGAAACTCGAGATCAAGATCCCGAACGACGTGGGCGCCACCGTGAGCGCCCGCGCCGGGATCGGACAGGTCGACGTCTTCGGACGTCTCAGCGAAGGACTCGGCGTCGGCCGCTCGGCAACGGTCGAAGGCCCGGCCGGAGCCGGCGACATCACCTTGACCGTCCGGGTTGGAGCCGGCCAGGTCACCGTTACCCAGGAGAGCAACTCATGAACGAACGACACAGCGTCGATATCATCTCCCTGATCTTCGGCGTCCTATTCCTGGGCATGGCGGTGCCGGTTCTCCTCTTGGATACCCCGCTCCATATCGACGGGCGGCTGGCCCTCCCGGCCACGGTGATCGTGGTCGGATTGGTCATCCTGGGTTCGGCACTACTACCGAAACGGAAGCCGGCTGCCCTACTAGAGCAACCGTCCGCCGAAGACTTTTGACCCCGGTCTCCTCCCCCGCTGCAACTGGAAACCATTCCGGGCGCCGGAGTCGTCTAAAGAGTGAAATGACACGGAGGTAGCCCATGCAAGCGCAGGCATCAACAACAATGACGACTCCCCGTTCGGTGAAGCCGGCGACTGTGTTGTTCACGCTCGCCGTCATAGCCTTTGTCGGGGTCGTGACAATAGCGTTGACTCACATCGGTGGAGCGGGGTCGACGCCCACGGTGCTGGGACCGGCCGAGGCGGGGTCGGTCGTAGAGCTCGAGACGGGTGGTGAGCTCAGCATCACCTTGCCCGCCAACCCATCCACGGGTTACGGCTGGGTAGTCACATCGATCAACCCGACGCTCTTGACGCAGATCGGTGAACCGGAATTCTCCGCCGAATCGGATCTCGTCGGCGCCGGTGGAACCATAACGCTCCGCTTCGAAGGAGTGTCGGCCGGTCAGAGTGACCTACAGCTCGACTACCTGCGCCCCTGGGAGGACCTCGAGCCGCTCGACAGCTACCAGGTCACCATCAACGTTCGCTGAACAAAGCACCCTTGAAACAGGTCGGGCTCAGATGAGCCCGACCTGCCTGCCGACCTGTTCGAAAGCCTCCAAAACCCGGTCGAGCTGATCGGCGGTATGGGTGGCCATCACACTGGTCCGCAGCAGTTGTCGTCCCTTGGGTGTCGCCGGGGAGATGATCGCATTGACATAGACCCCGGCGTCGAGCAACTGCTTCCACATGAAAAAAGTCAGCGTGTCGTCTCCGACGATCACCGGAATGACCGGCGTGACCGAAGCACCGGTGTCGAACCCCAGCCAGCGAAGCCCGGACCGCAACCGGTCGGCGTTTTCGTGTACCTGCACTACCCGCTCGGGTTCTTCCTGCAAGACGTGCAGAGCGGCTAATGCCGCGGCGGCGTTGGCAGGCGGAATCGAAGCGCTGAAGATGAGCGAGCGGGCCTGGTGCTGGATGTAGTGGACGATCTGATCGTCTCCGGCGATGAAGCCGCCCAGCGAAGCAAGCGACTTCGAGAAGGTCGACATGATCAGGTCCACGGAGTCCGTGACTCCGAAGTGGGCGGAGGTGCCGTGGCCGTCTCCCATCACCCCCAAGGAGTGGGCGTCGTCGACCATCAAACGGGCTCCGTACCGCTTGCACAACTCGACGATCGCGGGGAGTGGGGCAAGATCCCCTTCCATGCTGTAGAGGCCGTCGACCACGACGAGCTTGCCGCGGTCGGCGGGTACATCGGCAAGCATACGATCGAGTTGTTCCATGTCATTGTGCCGGTACCGCTTGATCTGACCCCAGCTGAGGCGGGCCGCATCGACGATGCTGGCGTGATCGTCCTTGTCGAGGATCACCGTGTCGAAGCGGCCGACTAGCGACGACACAACGCCCAGGTTGGTCTGCAGGCCGGTGGAGAACACCAAGGCGGCCTCCTTGCCGACCCAGGCCGCCAGCTCCCGTTCCAGCTGAAGGTGAAGCTCCAGGGTTCCATTCAGGAACCGCGACCCGGTGCAACTCGTGCCAAAGTCGGAGATCGCCTGTCGGGCTGCTTCACGGACCGCGGGGTGCGTCGTCAACCCTAGATAGTTGTTCGAGCCGAACATCAAGATGCGGCGGCCCTGGTACACGGCTTCGGTTCCCTCGTTGCCCTCCATGGCCAGGAAGTAGGGATACAGACCCGAGGCCTTGGTCTCGCGGGCGATGGTGAAGGCGTGAGCCTTATCGAAGAGATCGGCCATGACGCCCTGCGGCACCGCGACGGGTTCCGTACTCGTCATGTCTTGCCGACCCTTCTTCTCGCTTTGCGCAGATCACGATCCAGGAAGGCCCGGACCAGTTGCGGGGCATATCTTTGCAGCCTCCACACCATCATTGCACCACTTGGGAAGATCTGGAACCTTCCGCGCAGCATGCCGTCGACGAACTGGCGGGCTACGTCGTCCGGCTGAGCGACCTTGACGTTGGCCGACAACTCGTGGGTTTCGGGAGGTTTGGTGGTGTTCTCGACCTCGAAGCCGGGGGTATCCGTGTCGGGCGGATAGAGCACCGATACCCGGAGCCCGTCAGGCCGCAACTCGTGGCGCAATACCTCAGCCAGCCCGACCAGGGCGAACTTGGACGGCGCATAGGCGGCGTAGCCGATGATCCCGAAGTACCCCAACATCGAGGAGACAAAGGCGATGTGTCCGCGGCGCGCCTGGACCAGATGGGGCAGGAGGACGAGCGTCGGGATCAGCTGACCGTAATAGTTGACGTCCATCTGCCGCTGGAAGTCCTCCAATCCGAAGTTGCTCACGTAGTCCGGGCGCGCATAGCCAACCGCGTTGATCAGGTAGTCGGGCACCCCGCGGGCTGCGATAAAGGCCTCGAGCTTGGGGCCGACATCATTCCGATCGGTTGCGTCCGCCTGGATCATGTCGACAAACTGGGTGCCGTCGGAGATCAGCGTACGCAAACGCCCGGCCGCCTGCTCGAGCGCTCCGCGGCCGCGAGCAATCAAGCCAACCGACCCGCCTCGGCGGACGACCTCGGCCGCGGTGGATAGGCCAATTCCTTTGGAACCGCCGCTCACGATGGCTGCTTGGCCGGCCAGCCGGGTTGTCTTCGCCATGTTGCCTCCGTCCGGGCAGACACTTCACCGGGCCGGGTGTGCGGCCGTAGCGTACGCGTCCCGGTGCCGGCGCGCTAGCAGGTCCGGCCGCCGATACCGCGAGGAGGATCGATCAAGCGTCGACAGACGCCTCATCGAATAACACAAAGTCCCGGGCTTGCAGGCCGAGCAGCGCTACCCGCACCGGGATCGGCATGTGCTTGCTTCCCGAAGCCCAGCCGACCACTCGCGGGTTGACCAGTTCGATCGTCCGATCCTTCCGAAGGAGGGTGCAGGTCCCGGCGGCCTGGACGTTTTTGAGCCAGTCAACATTCTTACCGTAGGTCAGTGCGATGACGAACCCCTCATCGGTCGGAAAGGCCAGCACCGGCGTCCGGTACTCACGCCCCGATGACCGCCCACGGTGCGCGACCATGGCCAGCGGTGGAATCCGGTGAAAGCGACGCATGATCGGATTGGTGATCCGCTTGTTGATCCGGGCAAGGGTCCTGGGGAGGGGCACGGGATCGAGGCTAGCGGCCACCACCGCCTGCCGTGCTGGATCGTGCCTTTGGGCGTGGTCGCTTCAGCCGTGGGGCGTTTCGCCGAGCAACCGGACGAAAGCATCCATCGAGCTCGGATTGGCCATGGCGTCACGGCGCACAGCCTCATCGACCGGGATACCGGCCAGGATTTGTTTGACCGGCACCTCCATCTTCTTGCCGTTCAGGGTGATGGGAACCTCGTCGATCTGGTAGATCTCATCGGGAACGTGACGGGGCGAGAGCTCCTCGCGCAAGGCATTCTGGATCCGCCGCCGGAGTTGATCATCCAGCTGCACGCCGGCAGCCGGCACCACGAATAACAGCAGGCGACCCTCCCGACCCCATCCTCCGGTGTCGATCACCAGGCTGTCCGAGATCTCCGACAACCCGTGGATGACCTGATAGAACTCGCTGGTCCCCATGCGGATGCCGCCTCTATTGAGGGTGGAGTCCGACCGTCCGTAAACCACCGACGACCCATCGGGGTGGATCGTGATCCAGTCGCCGTGCCGCCATCTTCCCGGGTACATCTCGAAGTAGCTGGAGCGGTAGCGCTGCCCGCCGGGGTCATTCCAAAAGAAGATCGGCATCGATGGCATCGGAGCAGTGATGACCAGTTCCCCCACCTCGCCGATCATCGAGTTCCCGTGTGCGTCGTACGCTTCGATTCTGGCACCGAGCTGCCGGCATTGGATGCGCCCGGCATGGACGGGGAGTAGCGGGCAAGCGCCGAGGAAAGCCGTGCACAGGTCCGACCCGCCGCTGATCGAGGCCAGCAGAACGGCCGGTCCCACCTCCTGATACACCCAGGAGAACCCGTCCGGAGTAAGGGGCGCACCGGTGGACCCCACGCTTCGCATGGCGCTGAGATCGAACTGTCGCCCGGGATGGAGCCCCGCTCGGCCACAGGCCTGAAGATACGGGGGGCTCACGCCGAAATGCGTCACCTTCTCGGACTCGGCCAATTTCCACAGCGCCGTCAGGTCGGGGTATCCCGGACTGCCGTCGTACAGCACGACGGTGGCCCCGACCAGCAAGCTCGAGATGACGAGATTCCACATCATCCAGGCGGTCGATGTGTACCAGAAGAACCGATCTCCCTCGGCAAGATCGATGTGTAACGCCAGCTCCTTCAGATGCTCGAGGACAATGCCTCCCTGACTCTGAACGATCGCCTTGGGCAACCCGGTGGTGCCGGACGAATACAGAATCCACAGCGGGTGATCGAACGGAACCGGCTCAAAGGTCAACTCTTTGGCTTGGCGGGTGAGGTCATCCCAGGGAACTATTCCGGGTAATGACCCCTCGGTCTGACCCGACCAGGAAACCACGACGATTGCTTCCAAGGCCGGCAGCTGTGAGACGATCTGGGCCAGCGGCTCACGGCGGTCGTACCGGCGGCCTCCGAATCGATAACCGTCACAGGCGATCAACACCTTCGGTTCGATCTGCGAGAACCGGTGCACCACACTGCCGATCCCGAACTCAGGAGAGCAGCTGGACCATACGGCGCCGAGACTGGCCGTCGCCAGAAAGGCGATCAGCGCCTCCGGGATATTGGGTAGCAACGCTGCGACCCGGTCACCCTTTCCAACGCCCAACCGGCGCAGCCCGGCAGCTGCGGCCGCCACACCGTCGTATAGCTCGGCAAAGGTCAGCCGTTCGACCTCCCCGTCCTCAGAGGCGGCAATCACGGCCGGGCGATCGTCCCTTCGCTGGAGGGCGTGCTCGGCGTAGTTGAGGGTGGCGCCCGGAAACCACTCAGCTCCCGGCATCGTTCTGTTGCCCAGCACCGCCTGGTAGGGCGCATGAGCGATGATGTCGAAAAACTCCCACAGCGATCCCCAGAATCCGTCGAGGTCGGATACCGACCATTCCCACAGGGATGCGTAATCGGCGAACTCGAGATGCTTCTCGGACTGCAGCCAGGTGAGGTAGCGAGTGATCCTCGCCCGAGCAAGGGAGTCCTCAGTGGGTTTCCACAGAAGGGTTCCGTCGGTGACCTTCGCGTCTTGCATGGCTCCGCCTCCGTCGTCGAAGCTTAGGAAACCTCACGGCTCTTCGGGATTCGACCGCTGGTGACGACGAGGACGGCGGCACCCGCCAGCAAACAGGCTGTGACGGCCATGGGAACACGGTATCCCCCGGTGGTGTCGTGAAGCACCCCGACTACCGCCGGTCCTGCCGCTCCGATCAGCGATGCGACCGCCCACTGAGCACCCATCGTCCGACCGTAGCCCGACCCCGAAAACCACTGGCTCATGACCATGGCCCGCAGCGGCAGGACGGCACCAAAGGCCAGCCCGAATATGATGAAGTGGCCGGCCAGGTGCCAGTCCCGGGAACCGTCGATCATCAGGACCGAGGCAATCGCCATCAGCGACATCACGGTCGCCTGCACGCTGGTAGAACGGAACCGCTGCGCCAGGAACGGCGCAACCGACCGCCCCGGCAGGCTGAGCGCGGAGGCGGCCGCCGCCCATAGGGCAACGCCGGCCACGGCGAAACCCGCTTCTTCGAACCGCGCTACCCGGTGAGAGAGCACCGCCTGTGCTCCGACGGAACTCAGCACCATCGCGGCCGTGAACAGCATGAAGCGTCGATCGCGAAGGATCGTCCCCAACGAGTATCCCTCTCGAACGGAGGCAACCTGCTGGCGCGGCGGCTCCTGGCGCAAGAAGAACCAGGCCGTCCCGCCGCCGGTGAGCAGCAAAAGCAGACCGAGTGCTCGCACGGCCGCTCTCCAACCCATCAGACTGATCAGGCGTTCGATACCGGGCAAGAAGATGACGCCGGCCAGTCCCCCGATGAGGGTGAGCATCGCCAAAGCCCGGGCCCGCTGTTCTTTTGTACACCACCGATCGACCGCCACGAAGGCCGGCTCATAGAACGTCATCGCACCCGCCGGTCCAATCAGGAACCACCATGAAGCAAGAACGTGCCAGGGTTCGGTTGCCAGAGAGAACCACAGCAAACCGCCCGCACCGAGCAGCGCTCCCAGGCCGAAGATCTCCCGGACTCCCCTATGGTCGGCCCGCCTGCCAATCGGGTAGGCAAGTGCACCGCCCGCCACCAGACCGCCTCCGTACGCAACGGAGAGGAGTCCGGTGCTGAACTCTCCGCCGGCGGCACCGTCGGTGAGGAACACGGAGAACCCGTAGAGCATGATCCCGAATGCCACCATCACCGTCAGCGAAAGCGGCAAGATCTGCTTCCACGGGAACGGCTGTGCGCTCACGCCGGGGAGGCTAGACCTCACGGGCCGGTCGGGTCGGGTCATCGCAACCGCGCCGGGCCCAGTTCCTCCGGGTTCAACTCGAGAGCCCTCAGCTCCGCAGACAACCGGCCGTCGACGATGAGCCCCTCGACGGCTCGTGAGATGGCCGGGGAGGTCATGATCCCGAAGCCGCCCTGGCCGGCCAGCCAGAAGAAACCTGGCAGATCGGGGTCCATTCCGACGACGGGACGCCGGTCGGCCACGAAAGATCGAAGGCCTGCCCAGGTGGAAGAGACATGGCGAATCCGCATGGTGGTTGCCGCCTCGATCCGTTCGATCGCCAGCGCAACGTCGATCTCTTCAGGGCGAACGTCGTGCGGTTCCATCGGGGTTTCCTCGGCCGGCGATCCCATCAGCTGCTTTGCCTCGGGCTTGAAGTAGAAGGCCTCGTCGATATCGCAGACCACCGGCCAGGACCCCGGATCGTGACCCGGTGGCGCCGGGAAGGTAAAAGCCGTGCGGCGCATCGGCACCAGGCCGATGGGCGGCGCTCCGGCCATCGACCCAATCTGATCCGCCCAGGCTCCGGCTGCGTTGACTACGAGGCCTGCCGAGATTCGCTCGCAGCCGGTGGCGATCGACCATCCGCCCCCCTCACGATCTATCGAGGTGACCGGCGCCCCGAATCGCACGATGCCCCCGGTCGCTCGTACTCCGCGTAGAAAACCCTGGAGGAGGGCATCCACATCGAGACTCTTTGCTCCTGCTTCGTAGATACCTCCCACCGCATAGCCCGGCCGCAGAGCCGGGCACAGTGTTCGTGCCTCCTCCGATCCCACCCGGCTGACACCGGGGATGTCCCGGTCGGCTTCCAGCGCGGCATTCAGCGAGCCGAGCTGATCTTCACGTCCGATGAAGAGAAACGGCAGAGGCGCGAGCAGGGCAACTGAGGTGAAGCCTTCCGGTGGCTGCTCGAAGAAGGAACGGCTGGCCATCGCCAGTTGGCGCACGACTCCGATCTCGAAACTCTCGGTGAACAGGGCAGCCGAGCGTCCGGTCGTGTGGTAACCGGCCGCCCGTTCGCGTTCCAGCACGACCACCTTGCCGTGCCGCGCCAGGCGATAGGCAGCCGAGGCGCCGGCAATTCCAGCTCCGATCACCACGAAGTCGGCATGTTCCACGCCGCCATGTTGCCAGGTGGTGCCGCCGACCTCTACCGCAGGCGGGAGGATTCTTCTGGCCCCGAGCAACCCCACACCTTCACGGAGACACCATCCATTTGGCGAGAGTGACGAGACACGTATCCTCTTGCCCCTGGACGACCCGGTAGCGTGGCGGTATCGATTGGAGAGCAAGAGGAGGCAAGCAGTTGGAGACCATCGACTTCAAGAAGAAACACCGGGCGCTCTACACAGCCCCCAAGGACACTCCCGTGATCGTTGAGGTTCCGCCGCTGCAATACGTGATGGTGGACGGCTCGGGCAACCCCAACACCAGCCCCCGTTTTCAGGAGTGCATGTCGGGCCTGTATCCGATGGCATACACGCTGCGATTTGCCATCAAGGCCGAAGAGCAGGTCGCGTATTCCGTGATGCCCCTGCAAGGCCTGTGGTGGCTCCCGGGCGATGAGTTCGACTTCAGCGTGAAGGACCGGTGGATCTGGACGCTGATGATCATGCAACCCGACTACGTCACCGCCGACCGATTCGAAGCGGCCCGGAAGTCTGTCAAGAAGAAAGATCCGCTAACGGTCTTCGATGAGCTTCGTCTCGAGGTCTACGACGAAGGGCTCTCGGCCCAGATAATGCATATCGGTCCATACGCCGACGAGGCCCCGACGATCGAAAAGCTGCACGCCTTCATCCGGAACAACGGGCATGCGCGGCGGGGCAAACATCACGAGATCTACGTCGGCGACCCGAACCGCTCGGCACCGGAGAAGCTGAAGACCATCATCCGTCAGCCCATTGAGTAG
>DATEVB010000224.1:0-2553 GCA_035282865.1 Acidimicrobiia bacterium
CGAGTGGTTCTTGGAATGATCGAAGTACAGCCAGCGACAAGAATCGTTGGAGCAAGCCTTGAGCCTCGGCCAGCTGCCGTCGGTCATGGCCACATAGATGGACGCCAACAACCGGCCCAAGGCGCGATCGAGACCGGAGCCCTCGGCAACGAGTTCGGCGGACCCCTCGGCACTGAGATGCATCACGAGACGGGTCGGTCCGGCCAACTCATTGAACAATGCGATCACCTGCGGGTCGGGCCCTGAGCCGGAGTTGCCCATCGCCAGTTCCCGGACACTCTCTCGAAAACCGAGCACCCGGGTGTGCTCCTCTGGAGCCAGTTGAGTGCCGGTAGTCAAGAGTCCCCGGTCGACCAACCACGAGCCAAGACGTTCGGGGGTATCGAGGGCATCGGTGTGCTCGTCTGGATCAATGGTGTTGACGAACTGCCTCAGCAGTTCGAGATCACCGGGGGCGGCAGAAGACATGGTCTCCCCATGGGTCGGTCACCGTGACTCAACGATGCTATTCACGATGCTATTCGAGAGGGCGGGCGAGGGGTTGGGGAGAAGACGCTCCCCCATGCTGATCAGCAACCTGCTCGCGGTGGTACGGAATCGACCGGGTCGTTGCATGCGAGCCTGAGCGGCCAGCCGATGGAGGGCCGCCTCCTCTCGCAGTTCCTTCATCTTCGTCTCAGCGATGATCTGCATTGCGTAGGGATTCATCTCGGTCTCCTGAACCAGTCGTCATTACTAAAGTCATTATACTAGTGATGCATCAGTAGTCAAGTTATTTTGATAGTGATTATCCTGGTGGTGGCCGGTGCCCGGTGCGGGTGCATAAGTCGACCAAGTGGGGCAAGATCCTGGCATGCTCCTCGGCGAAGTAGTGACCACCTCGGAACGGGTTGCCTCGACGTCCGGGCGGCTCGCCAAAATCGAGATGCTGGCCGGGCTGCTCGACAAACTCGACAGACACGATCCGGACGAGATCGAGGTCGGGGTCGGCTTCCTGACCGGAGTGCTCAGGCAAGGCACCGTCGGCGCCGGCTACGCAACGCTCAACGGGCTGGTTTCGCCGGCCGCCCAACCGACCCTATCGCTCCTCGAGACCGACCGGGCTCTGACTGCGATCGGCGCCACCAGCGGTCCCGGGTCACAAGGCGAGCGCCGGCGCCTGCTCGACGACCTGTTCGGTCGGCTCACCGAGCCCGAGCAGCAATTCCTGGTTCGACTGATCCTCGGCGACCTGCGGCAGGGCGCCTCGGAGGGGATCATGGTCGAGGCCATCGCCCGTGCCGCGCAAGTTCCTCCAGCTTTGGTACGCAGAGCGGCGTCGTTGCGCGGCGATCTGCGAGCCGTGGCCCGGGTGGCGTTGAGTGAAGGCAGGCAAGCGCTGGAAGAGATCGGCCTGGAAGTCCTGCGCCCGCTCCTCCCCATGCTGGCCCGGACGGCCGACAGTGTTGTGGCGGCGCTCGAGACGTTCTCACCTGCGGCCATCGAATGGAAGATCGACGGCGCCCGCATCCAGGCGCATCGCCGGGGAGAGGAGGTTCGGATCTTCACGCGCAACCTGGCCGACATCACCGACCGGCTGCCCGAGGTGGTTGATGCGATCTCAAGCCTCGACGTGGAGTCGATTGTGCTGGACGGTGAAGTTATCGCGCTCCGTGCCGACGGCCGCCCCTATCCCTTTCAGGTGACCATGAGCCGGTTCGGGTCGAAGGCAAACATCGACAAGATGCGTCTCGAGTTGCCGCTGACGCCCTTCTTCTTCGACTGTCTCCACCTCGACGATGAGGACTTGATCGACCTGCCCGGTATGGATCGGGCCGTCGCCTTCGAAAAGGCCGTTCCCGCCCGCTGGCGGGTACCGCGGGCGATCGTCGGCGACGCCGACCAAGCCGAATCCTTCTTCCGGTGGGCCCTGGAACACGGCCATGAAGGCGTGATGGTCAAGAGCCTGGCCGCCCCCTATGAAGCGGGCCGGCGTGGATCGGGATGGTTGAAGGTCAAACCCGTCCACACGCTCGACCTGGTTGTGTTGGCCGTCGAGTGGGGGAGCGGTCGGCGGCGCGGTTGGTTGAGCAATCTCCACCTCGGTGCCCGCGATCCGCAGGCCGGCGGGTTCGTGATGCTTGGCAAGACCTTCAAGGGCCTCACCGACGAGATGCTCCGCCGCCAGACCGAGCGGTTCCTGGAGTTGGAGACCCACCGCCGGGGCAACGTCGTGTACGTGCGTCCCGAGCAGTTGGTGGAGATCGCCTTCGACGGGATTCAGGCCAGCACCCGCTACCCGGGCGGAGTGGCGCTGCGATTCGCCCGCGTCAAAGGCTACCGGGACGACAAGACCGCCCAAGAGGCCGACACGATCGACACCGTGCGAGCAATGTTCGAACAAAGCACCGGATAACGTCTTGTCCCCCCTCCCGCTGGCGGGTACCGCGGGCGATCGTCGGCGACGCCGGCGCAGCCGAAACCTTCTTCCTGTGGGCGCTGGAACACGGCCATGAAGGCGTGATGGTCAAGAGCCTGGCCGCCCCCTATGAAGCGGGCCGGCGTGGATCGGGA
>DATEVB010000225.1:0-25991 GCA_035282865.1 Acidimicrobiia bacterium
TGCGGCTGTAGATCGGCGACGTCGTCGGCCGTGTCGACGTCGCGTGGGGGCAGCTGCTCGAATCGGACCTCATCTACCCAGTCGGGATGGGCCTGCAGGAGGTTACGACCTCCCTGGTCGCCCTCCAGGCTCATCAACCGCGACCAGAGTGGACGTGCGACCAGCACAGGATGGCCGCGCACGTAGCGGTATTTCGGAACGATGGCCATGGCCGCGCTCGACCGGTGGTGCTCGAGCAAGGCGACAACCACCGCGGGATCGATCCCGGGCTGGTCCCCCATCACGATGAAGGCCGCTTCGGTCGAAGGATCCCGGCTCAGCACATCGAGACCGACCCGCAGCGAGGAAGCCATCCCTTGCTCCCATTCAGGATTCTCAATCACCCCGGCGTCACAAAAGTCGACGGCGTCGAGGACCTCTTCGAAACGGCTTCCCAGTACCACCCACACCGAATCAACCGGCCAGGTCCGGGTCTGCGCCACAACGACGCCCAGGAGAGTTAGACCTCCCCACGGAAGCATTTGCTTTGGCCGGCCGAGACGACTCGATGGTCCGGCGGCAAGGATCAGGGCTGCAGTACTCATGGTCGAGGCGATAGGTTATGTCCCCCGCGACCACTATACGTCTCCCGCATCGTCCTTCCGTTGCGGATGGATCCGTCCCAGGGTGCCCTTCAGAGGCTCTCCGGCTCCGCTCCCGTAGCGAACCGTCGTCATCTCGGCCAGGATCGATACCGCCACCTCAGCAGGAGTCTCTGCGCCAATGTCGAGACCGACCGGACCGCGGACCCGCTCCTGGTCCTCCACCGACCACCCCTCAGCCTCCAACCTTGCCAGGCGGTCGGCATGGGTGCGCCTGCTCCCCATCACACCCAGGTAGGCGACGGGTTCGGCGAGGGCGCGGCGGATCACCGGATCCTCGAGCCGTTGATTGTGATTCAGCACCACCACGTAGCTTCCGTCCCATGGCTGAGGGTCGAGCACCTTCTCGGGCCAGGCAACGATGACCTCACGAGCGTCGGGAAACAACTCGTCACGAGCGAAGGCAGGCCTGGGATCAATCACCGTCACCTCGTATCCGACCCGCGACCCGAGACTGCAGAGCGGCTCGGCGAACGGGCCGGCACCGAAGATCAGCAGCTTCGGTGACGGAGCGACCACCTCCACGAACACGTCCACGTCTCCATAGCTGAGCGTCCGACTTCGCTCATCAGCCATGAGCCGTCTCGCGTCGGCCATGACATCATCGGCCAGGAGCGCAGGAATCGAACCTGCTACCACGCCTTCCGTTGCATCGATCACTGCCTTCCAATCCCCGCCTGAAACGGCCATCAGGCGTGCACCCAGGCGTCCGCCCGACACCAGTCGCTCGACCGCGTCGGTGATCTCATCGGCCTCGGCCGGTTCGATATACACCTGGATGGTCCCACCGCATGCCAGGCCCACCTCGAAGGCTTCCTCGTCGGCGATCCCGTAGGTCACCAACCGCGCTTCACCGGACTCGAGTACCTGCGCCGCGTGGAGAGCTACGTCATTCTCGACGCAACCCCCGCTCACAGATCCGTCGAGTTCCTCCGCAGAGGACACGAGGAGTCTCGATCCTTCTGGTCGGGGAGCCGACCCTTGTACTCGCACCACCGTGGCAAAGGCAACGCCCTTGCCGTCGCGCTTCCATTGCCTGAGCCGTTCCAGCTGCTCTGTCATAGCCCCCAGGTTATCGAAGTGTCAAGGCTCCGACCCACACACATACGATCACGTCTCACCGGACCTCGACGCCCCGGCGGCGTCCTCCTCTTCAACACAGCTCTTCCACTCGTGTCTGCGTCGTGCGAACTGCCCGAACGGCCCACGCCCGCCGGTAAGGCCGGATGGCTCCGCGATACGAGACCGTATGTGCGAGACACAGCACAAGCCATCGGTCAGGAGATGCCGTCCGGGAGCGGGTACCGCAACAAAGCACCGATGGCCTTCTGATCGAGAGCCGATGCAACCGAGACCTGCAGCACCTCGCCGCTCTCGTCGATGGTGGCCTCGATGATTTCGCCGACGACGTCGTCCGTCTGCCGGGTATCGGAACCGCACACCGAACAGCTGGTGCCGTTGCGGGAGAGCCAGCCGCAGGACTCGCACACCGTACCCTCTTTGGCATAGTTGCCCGATACGATCAGCCGATCAATCGCCCGGGCGTTGACGGCGGCCAGCACGTCGGCGATGCCGAGTACCGCCGGACCGCCTGCCCCGGCGGTGTCGAGCAGTTCCTGGACCCGGTCGGTCTCGTGGGCCGCAATGGCCTTCTCCTCGAGGCCGGTTATCTGTTCTCGGACCACGGCCGGGGTCATCGTGTGGGTGTCGAGCACAAAGGATCCGGCCAGATGGGCCTTCACATACGGGTGAAGGAGTTTGGATCCTTCGTCGATCGCATCCTGGTGTCCGCCGAGGAACAGAAAATCGAATCCTTCTCCTTGGTACAGCCGGAATACGAGGTCGGCGGTCTCCTTGAAATGACGCTGCACGACTGCGTCGGCATGGCTGCGCACCCCCCGCTCTTCGTAGCCGCTGAAGCCCCCGTAGTTGGACTTCCTGATTGCCTCTTCGACAACTTCTCCGTACTCCCGAAACGCTTCGCCGTTCTTGACGAACACCACCGAGCGCCGCGGTTCGAAGATGACGGCTGCCGACCGGAACTCCTGTTCAGCGACCCGCAGGGGCCGAAGATACGGCTGGTGTGCGACACGGGCGACATCCCACACCTGTTTGTTGAGCGATAGGTACTCGGACCAGTCGGCACCGTGGCATGAGAAGATGGCAACTGCCGAGGCGGGATCGGCGTCGATCCGATCGGCCAGGCTCTGAACCGTCTTCAAGTCGGACCGCAGGGACATCGCCGCCTCGTGGCTCAGCTCCCCACTTTCTGCCACCTCGCGAATCGGTCGGAGCAGCTCCGTCAGTCTGGCGCCCACCGACGTTCGGTCGCGTGGGGTGCCGACCCGATTCACATACACGGACAACACCGGGAAGGTGGAGTTGGTGAATTGCCGGATCCGGTCGACCTGCATGTTTCTCCTTCCTCCGTCGGCCGAGGGCCGCGGATGTTGGTTTGGCACAGGGAACGGGTGAGGCGATCGCGTGGGAAGTGAATCGTGCGTGTCGCGACAGGACGAGCGCAGGGCGGGAGGTTCCCAACCAAACCTCGGTCTTCGTACAGCACCTCACTCAATCCTGACACTACACGGGGTCCAGCCGACGTGGTAGGGCTAATCAGCTATCACGAACTCCGGCTCGTGCGTCCACTCGAAATGGCCACCGTCGGGGAACCGCCAACCCGCCCCCCAGGCGAAGCCGGACTTCCTGAAAATCTCGCCGATCCGCTCGTCCATGCCGACCGGGCCGCCATACGGGTTGTCGCCGGGGTTGATATCGATAGCGATCCCCCAGGCGTGCCGGGATACGGCCCCGCCCTTGTCGCCGCCCCGGATGAGACGAGCGTTGTAGCAGCCACCGGCGATCTGGAAGTCCCGGTAGTCGATCATCCACGCCAGCCCCTCCGCTTTCATCTCTTCGAGCGCCGCTTCGAGGACGGGCACGATTTCCTTGTGACAGCGGAACGGCCCCAGGTAAGGGAGATCGACATCGACGATGTTGGCACGACGCCAGTCCGGATCGAGGATGATCCGATCCCCGCCGGTCGGACGGTAGGCGAACTCGCCGAAGCGTTCCTTGACCAGGACGGTGGGAAGCACAGCGTCGGGATCGTCAGGATCGAAATAGGCGTCGACGGTCAGCAGAGCGTCGGGCAGCTGTGACCACATGGCCAGCAACAACTCATCTTCCGCGCCGTAGTCCCACACGGCTACGAACGATGGCCGCTCGAATCCAATCCGAGCGGCCGACTCCAGGTCCAGGGCCAGTTCCGCCCACCCGATCAACTCATCCGCCACCACGGCTCCGATGTCGAACTGATGGGTGCGGCCATCCCACCCGACCAGCGTCACCCGGTCTCCTGCGGCGGCTCCCCGCAACCGTGCCGAGGTTTCGCCAAACACCAACCCTCCACCCCTGAGCACCGGGGCGACCTCTTCACCGAGCAGCGGAGCAGCTCGCCCGGCGTCCACCGCAGTGGTTGCCATGGGAATGAAGTAGCCTCTCGGTGCTTCCTGTATGGTCTCTTCGTCCCGCTCCACTGAAACCAAGCGGAGGGTCCCTCGATGGAAGGTCGCCCACCGGGCACCGAACCGTTCCGCCGCAGAGGTGATAGTCGCCTCAACCTCGGGGGAAAGGTCACCCACCTCCCCGATGGTCAGCACCTGGCGGTCGACCGGCCCGATCGATGCCACCGGAATGGAACCCGAGAAGGCGGTGACGACGAGCGCCAGAGCCGCAACGACAACGGACCGACGCCCGACCACGCCGGGCCGACGAGCCCGGACGATCAGGCGACGGGTCGAGAGGATCACGGGCAGAGGTTACCGGGCAGTCGGCCTCGCTTGCGATATCCCGCTCGTGCCGCGCACCACCGCGCCGGGTAGGCAGCCCAACACGACGAACGAAGGACTCCGAACCTCCCCTGCGATCGCGTCCTGGCGGCCCTGGGTGCCACAAAGAGCGTATTTGCCCGACACAGCACTAACGTGCCCGCCATGACTGACCTATTTGGCAGGATTCCTGAAGCCGATCCGGCCGAGGCTACCGACCTGCTGGCCGCCGGCGCACTGCTGGTGGACATCCGCGAAGCCGACGAATGGGAGGAGGTCCGCATCCCGGGAGCCGAGTTCCTGCCCCTCTCAGAGATCAACGATTGGCACGAGGAGTTACCGCGCGATCGCACGGTCATCCTGCAGTGCCGATCGGGTAACCGCTCGGCCATGGCAACGGCCGCACTGATCCGCGAGGCAGGTATGGACAACGTGATCAACCTGGCGGGCGGCATCATTGCCTGGCATCAGGCCGGCTTGCCCATCGATCTCGAACCATTGCCGCACTGATCGGACCCCGCGGATACCCGCACAGAACCAGGGGTAAGGCGCCGATATCCAACGCAAAAGGTGCGCAGCGCGGTCAAGAGGCCGGACCGGACCCTTTCATCCCACGACCCGGACCCTGGCGGGAGAAACCGTCGGACGCTCCTGGCTGCAACCTTCCCTTACGGTTACCCGACGTCGAACTCCGCAACGGTTTCGACGTGGAACGTGTGTGGGAACAGATCGACCGGGGTCGCCTTCGCCAGCCGGTACCCGGCGGCATCCAACAACCGGGTATCGCGGGCCAGGCTGGCCGGATCGCATGACACGTAGGCAATACGTCGCGGCCGTCCGGCCGTGAGCGACGCAACGCCGGCTTCCCCGAGCCCGCTCCGGGGTGGGTCGCAGACGGCAAGATCCCACGATCCTGCCGGAACAAGCTCCTCGAAGCGGCTCCGTACTATCTCCTGGTTGGAAACGCCGGCCTCGCTGAGGTTATGCCGCAGATCCGCACGCGCCTGCCCACTCGACTCAACTGCGATGACCCGGCCTGCCGACCTCCCCACCGTCGCAGCGAACAGCCCGACACCGGCGTAGGCGTCGAGCATGGTGTCGGAGGAGGTCGGCTGCAATGCGTTGTGCACCAGACCGACCAACGCCTCGGCGCCATCGGTGTTGACCTGGAAGAAAGCCGGGCCGGTAATTTGGAAGCGAACACCGGCCACTTCCTCGTGGATACGCGGAGGTCCGATCACCGGCTCGAATCTCCGCCCGACCAGTCGAACAACGGAAACGCCCCACCCCTCAGCTTGCTCGGGCAACCTTCCCCGGATCAGAACGGCGCGTTCACCGGTCCGGACGCCCATACGAAGCGTCAGTTCGTTCACACCCGGCAGTGGCCCCAGCCGTTCGTACAACTCTGTCAAGCCCGGAACCAGCAAGAGGCAGGCGGTGATCGGGACCTGCTGGTTGCTGTGGTGGCGGTAGAGCCCCGGGTGGCCATCCTGGACGTGGAATGTCATGCGATTTCGGTATGCGACGGGACCGCCCGGGGCAACGATCGGGGCAATCTCGGGATCGGCAACTCCGCCGAGGTGGCGTAGCTGGCCTGCCACGATCGATGACTTCCACCTCAGCTGCTCGGCATGGGTCATATGCTGCCACTGGCACCCTCCGCACTCGGCGAAGTGCGGACAGGGCGGCGCAACTCGTCCCGGCACCGACGTCAGCACCTCTTCGAGGTCGGCCCGGGCCCAGGCTCCTTTGTCCCGCACGACAACAGCGCGGACCCGCTCGCCGGGAATCGCCCCACCCACGAAGATCGTCTTACCCTGATAACGGCCCACGGCTTCGCCCCCGTGGGCCATGTCATGCACATCGACCTCGACCGGGCCAGTCACGGCAGGTAGTCCTCGAGCGTCTCCGTCAATGATTGCTGGAGCCAGCCCAGATAGTGGAGCAGTGCAACGGGGGGATCATCTTCGGGCAAGTCATCTTCCCACCCATCCTCGATGATCCCGAGCCGGGAGGCGAGCACCAGCCGTGCCTCCGCAAGCACGCGCATCCACGCCTCAGCCTCGCCCGCTGAAAGGATCACCCCCCGCGACGATTGCTCGACGGTGAGAGCGAAGGCAGAGCGGTCGGCGGCCCGGGACTGCACCATCTCTTCGGCCATGAGCCGCCGGAACTCGGCCGCTGCCTCCGGGTCGTCCGGGTACGGAGCCTGGTCCAGCCGATCGGCCGCCGGGTCCCCACCCGCTGTACCGACCGATTCCAGGAGCTCAGGAACTGCCTGCAGAGCATGGGACTCCCCGGGGGCCAGGGTGAGCTCGATCCCGCCTGCCATGGGCCGGAATGGGCCCTTCACGATCGTTCCATCGTCGCCCACAGGCCGTGGCTATGAAGACGGAAACTGTCCATCTCCATCTTCTCGCGGGGACCCGTGGCAACGATGGCCCGCCCCTCGTTGTGTACCTGCAGCATCAGGCGGGTCGCCTTCTCTTCCGGAAAGCCGAACAGCTTGCGGAACACGTACACCACATACGTCATGAGATTGACCGGGTCGTTCCATACCACGACGTTCCACGGCCGATCCAGACCGACCTCGGTGCTCCCGATCTCGTCGTGCCGCGGAGTAGTTGTCATGGTGCCACGATACCCGGGGCGGAGAGTGCCGGTCCCAGGTTGCCCGTGGCGAGTTGGAGGTTTCAAGTCCTGCTGTTGTGCGCTCCCCCTGCGTCTGAGCCGGGGGAGGTGACCGAGCGCAGCGAGGTGAGAGGGGGCACCAGACGGTCGCCGCGCGCTCGTTCCTCGTTGATCCACGCCTCGAAATCCCTTCGGGCCACCCGCCACTCGCGACCGAATTTGACAGCGGGGAGTTGCCCGCTCCGCAGCACGCTTGTTACGACGAAGGTGGAGACATCCATGTATTCACAGATGTCCGCAACGGACAGCCACTCCTTTGCGATATTGACTTCGATCCATTCCATTGCCACCAGGCTATGAGAACCAATGCCTGTGAGCAAGAGCCCGGAGGACGCGAAACAAAAGTGACCGGCCGGGTTGCTCGGGTGTCTGAGTGTAGTTATCGTTATTTTACAGTATTCAATATCCTCTCACCGGTGCGATGGACCCCCTCCGACACCCCGACTTGATCGAGATCTCACGCCGGCTGCGGCTTCAGCTGACCCAGGTCCTCGAAGCCGAACAAGAGGCGGCCGCCATCACCTTGCGACGGCGCAGCACGATCCGTGATCGACTGCTCGATGCCGAGGATCGGGGTGAATCCGTCCGGGTTACTTGCGTCGACGGCGGCACCAGAACGGGCAGAGTTGGTGCCGTTGGGGTCGATCACGTCGTCCTGGAGCGCAACAGCGAAGAGGCGTACGTCACCATTGCGCACATCGTTGTGGTCGAGGCCACCAACCGATGACGAGACCCCGGGTCGCCACCGTTCTGTCTGCCCGCCAGTGGGAGGCCAACTTTGCGGATATGGCCCGGGCGACCAGCCTGGTGAGGCTGGTGGCCCGTGCTCATCAGCCGGCCGACCTCGACCGGCGCGCCGGCGGGATCGACGTGATCGTCGCCGGGGCTGAGACTGCCTGGGTTACCCCCACTGCCATCAAGAACTGGCGTAACCGCGGGCTGGCGGTGCTGGGGTTGCATCCGCCCTACGATCGGCCAGCACGCCGGTTGCTCACCATCGGAGGCGCCGACGAGGTGCTCCCGGACACGACTCCGGCCGAGCGCATCCTGCACATCGTCCGGACGATACGCCGGCCGATCACCGCAGCCGTTGAGACGGGGAGTTTGATCACCGTGACCGGTGGCCGCGGCGCACCGGGGATCTCCGAAATCGCTCTCAGCCTGGCGTGGGGGCTCGCCGTGCAGCACTCCACCCTGCTGATCGACCTCGACCGGCAGGGACCGTCGCTCTCCGTACGGCTCGGCGTCGCACCGGTCCCCGATGTGGCTCACGCGGCGGACCAGGTCATGCTCTCGGGAGTTCTTCCGCCTGAGGTTCGCCACGTCGGGCCCCTCTCCCTGCTGGCCGGCCCACCTATGCACCACACCGGCCCCCTCACTTCTGCTTTGGTCAACGAGGTCGTCCAGGCGGCGGAGGGATCCTTCGATCGTATTGTGGTCGACCTCGGGGTGAGCGAACCGGACGATCCACTCCTGTATCGGGCGGCCTCTCGAATCCTCACATGTGAGGCAACCCCCAAAGGACTGATCAGGGCGGCGGCCACCGTCGAGGCATGGGCAGCGCCCCTCCCGGCGCTGGTCCTGAATAGGGTCTCACCAAACGGTCGAGAGGATGCCATCCGGGCCGCCCGACATTGGCTGGGCCTCGAGCCGAAGGTAGTTGTGCCCCACCTCCCTGCGGTCCACGATGCCGCCCGGGTGGCCGGCCCTCCCTGTCCAGAGCTCGTCAGGCTTCTCGAGCCCCTCCATCAACCCACCCCCGCTCAGCTGGACTGAGCGCGAATCAGACCTCGGCTCGATAGGTCCCGAGGTGGTGAAGCTTCGACATCGAACCGGGCAGCGGATTGAAGACATCGAAAAACCCGTCCGGGCCCGGTGTGTGGATCAGATCGACAAACATCCGGTAGCGCCAGGGAGTATCTGTCGGCCGCGACTCGATGCGGGTCAGATTGGCGCCTCTCAGACCTAGCTCTGTCAAAGCCAGGGCCAGCGCCCCCGGTCGATGCTGCGTTTCGAAAGCAATACTCGACTTGTTGGCGTCGACCGCAATCGGCTGCTCGCCGGGTGCCAGAACCACGAACCGCGTGGTGTTGTGGGCACGATCAACCACATCAGACATCAGTACCTCGAGGTTGTGTGGCCGGGCCGCTTCCGGTGGTGCCAAAGCTGCTTCGGCCGGGTTCTGGCGCTCGGCAGTTTCCCGGACTGCCCCCGCTGTGTCGTGAGTTGGGATCGCTTGCCACCCCCGGGCCTGGATGATGGCTTCGGCCTGAGCCAACGCCTCCGGGTGAGAGCGGACCTGCTTGATATCCTCCAGCAAGGTGCCCGGCAACCCGAGGAGGGCATGGCGGACTTCGACCTGGTGTTCCGCCACGATGCGAGACGGAGCGTCAACCAGCCGATCGAGGACGGACAGCACGCTGCCGGTCGTTGAATTCTCGATCGGAAGGACAAGGCGCTCAACGTCACCGGCAGCCAGCGCTGCAAACGCGGCAACAAAGCTTGGATACCCGATCCGGTCGTCGCCCGGGAACAGCTCCCGCGAAGCCCGGTCGCTGTATGAATACCGCTCGCCCTGGTAGCCGATCATCATGCGCGGACACTAGCCGGAGCCCGCGATTCTTAGACAATTCTCAGAAACCACTCACGAGATTCTCACCGTCCTACTGAACGATGACAGCTCCGAAAGGATGGCGATGAGCGACATCATGAAAGCGAGCAAGGCGGGCGGCTACGTCCGCAAACCTCGTACCTATGCGGCTGACCGGGTGTGCTTGTACAAGGGTTGCGAAACCCGGCTCTCCACCTACAACTCCAGATCCACCTGCCGTCTGCACACTCCGGTTCGTTTCCCCCGGGTGCGCGGCCGGGTGACCCCTTCCGAGGCGTAATCGAGTCATCGGTCCTCAGTCGATCGGCGGTACCGGCAACTGATGACTCAAAGGCTCCGGGGTCCTCGTTCCCGATCAAAGCGCCGTGGCTCGATGACAGGAGCCAGGGCGGAAAGCCTCTGACAGATGGCGCCGACCCCTCGACTCTACGAGGGCCGTGTGCGCGAGACCCGGCCCTGAGCAGCCCGGGTCATTGCCAAGCGGGCCGGAACCTTTAGAGTCTGCCGGGTGTCCGAAGCCAGTACCCCCTCCGATAGCCCTCCGGCGTGGGTGGCCGACGCCGTCTTCTATCAGATCTTCCCGGAGCGGTTTGCCCGCTCCCGCCAACTCCGCAAACCGGGCAACCTCGAGGAATGGGACTCACCACCGACGCGGCACGGCTACAAGGGCGGCGATCTGGTCGGGGTCGTGGAGCGGCTGGACTGGTTGACCGAGCTGGGCATCAACTCCATCTACTTCAACCCGATCTTCCGGTCCGCTTCCAACCATCGCTACCACACTCACGATTACTACCAGGTGGATCCCCTGCTCGGCGGCAACGAAGCCTTCCGCACATTGCTCGACGCCTGCCACCAACGCGGGATTCGCGTCATCCTCGACGGAGTGTTCAATCACGCCAGCCGCGGCTTCTTCCAATTCAACGACATCCTGGAAAACGGCTACGGCTCTCCGTGGGTTGACTGGTTCACGATCACCGGGTCGCCGCTCAACCCCTACCATCAGGAACTGCCTCCCAACTACCAGGCCTGGTGGGGCAACCCGGCCCTACCCAAGTTCAACACCGACCACCCGGACGTTCGCGAGTACCTGATGGGCGTCGCCGAGCACTGGACCAGGCAGGGCATCGACGGTTGGCGTCTCGACGTTCCCAGCGAGATCACAACACCCGGATTCTGGGAGGAGTTCCGCAGCAGAGTGCGGGCCATAAACCCGCAGGCCTACCTCGTCGGCGAGATCTGGGCTGATGCCACGGATTGGATCGCCCGGGGCGACCGGTTCGATGCCGCCATGAACTACATCTTCACCGGCAAGACGCTGGCCTTCGTGGCGGGCCACCGAATCGATGCCGGGCTGGCCGAAGGTGTCGACTACCCCGTCAAGCCGGCCATTGATGCTGGTCAATATGGCGACGCGATCGAGTGGCTGCTCTCCCGATATCCCGAGCAAACGACCCGCTCCAACCTCAACCTGTTGGGATCGCACGACACTGCTCGATCCTTGACCATGGCAGGCGGCGATGTCGACTCGGTGGTGCTGGCCGCCCTCCTGATGTTCACGTTCCCGGGCGCACCGTGCGTCTATTACGGCGACGAGATCGGAATGACCGGAGGCAAGGACCCCGAATCGCGAGGCGCGTTCCCCTGGGACCGGCCCGAGTCGTGGAACACCCGGATTCTGGAGGCGTATCGCCGGTTGAGTGCGCTCCGGCACGCTCATCCGGCTCTTCGGCACGGTTCGTACCGGCGATTGTCGTCGCAGACCGGTTCGAGCCTGTACATGTTTCTCCGCGAGACACCGGAAGAACGATTGCTCATCGCCGTAAACGCCAACGAAGAGGCCGCCTCAGCCTCGATCCGCGAACCCTACCCCGGCCGGCAATTCGAAACCTTGTGGGGGACGGGGGGAATCAAGACCGACGGCAACTGGATGAGCATCGCACTCCCACCTCGCTGCGGAGTCGTCTGGCGTGTCGAGCATTGAGTCCCGAGCCAACAGCCCCGGGCTACCGTTGATTGACCGGTTCCTGCAACGGGCGACCCAATGGGTCGCCCGCCTCCCGTGCAGAAATTCGGGCCGTTATCGGAAGGCCCTGGCCGGCCTGCGCTTGCCCGCCGGCACCTCCCCAAATGACCGGCCGAGCATGACGGGCATGTCGCCAACCTTCGCCAACAAGGCTTCCACCTCAAACATCGTTGCCAGCTTCGGCCCGGTGAACAGGTTGGTGTCGCTAACTGCCGATCCGTCGCTGAGATCGATCTGCACCACCCTGCACAGCGAACAGGTGCGCCGGGCAATCCCCCCGCCAATCTGCCCGGCGGGCGAATAGCGGTGCAAACCCTTCTTGCAGTCGACGTACTTCGGCATCGGGCCTCCCAGCTCCATTTGATCGAACCCTACCGCCACCATGCGTAGTTGTCTAACTGCTGAGCGCACTAATCTGAGACTCCATCCCGATAACTAGTCACCCTCCGAGTCCTTCCAACCACGGTGAGTGGCGGATCGGTCATTCGATCTTGAAGACCCGTTCGGCGAGGATCTCGGCAATGTCACGCACCGCCACATCGTCACCCCGACCGAGCTCTTTGATTCCGTCGTCGATCATGACGTAGCAGAACGGGCAGGCGACGGCCACCTCGTCGGCACCGGTTCCCACTGCCTCGCCGGCCCTTTCGGTATTGACCTTCTTTCCGATCTGTTCCTCCATCCAGAATTGAGCACCGCCGGCGCCACAGCACAGCGACTGGTTGCCGCAGCGGTCCATCTCAATGAGATCGATACCACCGATCGAAGCGATAACGGTCCGGGGAGCAACAAAGATGTCGTTGTGCCGGCCCAGATAGCAGGGGTCGTGGTAGGTGATCTTCTTCCCACCGTTTCCCTCTGCCGAAAGGCGCCCATCGCGCAACAGTGACATCAAGAGCTGGCTGTGGTGCAGCACCTCGTAGTCCCCCCCGAGCTGCGGGTATTCGTTCTTGAGCGTGTTGAAACAATGCGGGCACTGGGTGATCACCTTCTTGACGCCGAGATCATTGAGCGTCTGGATGTTGGTGAGTGCCAGCTGCTGGAAGAGGTACTCATTGCCGGAACGTCGCGCCGGATCGCCGGTGCACTGCTCTTTGGGCCCGAGGATCGCATAATCGATCCCGGCCTCGTTGAGCAACCGGGCGATCGCCTGGGTGACTTTCACGTTGCGATCATCGAACGAACCCGCGCACCCCACCCAGTACAGATACTCGGCGGTATCGACTCCGTCCTCGCCCAGGATCCTCACATCGAAGTCGAGCGCCTTGGCCCAGTCGGCGCGAGCCGCCTGGCTGAGACCCCAGGGGTTGCCCTGATTCTCCATGGCCACGTACGACTTCCCGAGCTCGGACGGGAAGTTGGATTCCATGAGGGACAAATAACGCCGCATGTCGAGGATCTTGTCGAGGATCTCGATACTCACCGGGCAGATCTCGTCGCAGGCCCGACAGGTGGTGCACGCCCACAATTCCTCCGGCTGAATCCGCTCGAACACTCGGTCGGCCGTGACCGTGATCGCCTCGTCCATCCCGACCGGAGGCGACACTGCCGGGACTCCTGAGAGGGCTGCAACTTCGCCCAGCTTGAGGACGATCTCGCGGGGGTCGAGCGGTTTGCCGGTCAGGTTGGCAGGGCAGACCGAGGTACACCGACCACAGATGGTGCAGGCGTCGGTGTCGAGCAGTTGTTTCCACGTGAACTCCCCGACGACCGATGCGCCGATCGACTCGATGTCGGACGCCTCCATCAGGTTGGGTATGGCCCTCATCGCACCCTTGGGCCGATCCTTCGGAGCAAGAAACATGTTGACGGGCGAGGTGAACATGTGCCGGAGCTTGGTCGTGGGGAGCAGCACCAGAAAGGCGACGAATCCCACCGCATGAGCGATCCAGAAAGCCCGATGCCAGCCGCCCGCCACCGACTGGGGGAAGAGATAGCTGAGCGGATAGCCGACAACGGACCAGGTTTCATGGTCGGGCCGGTCCTGCAGCGAGATACGGGCCGCCTCGGTGGCGAGACCGGATACTCCGATGAGTCCCAGCGTGAGGAGAATCCAGGCATCCTCTGCCTTGGACTTCATCCGGAGCCGCCACGGTCTCTGGCCGTAGCGGCGGCCAACCGCCCACACGATCCCGACGATAAAGACAACTGCCGCCAGGTCGAGGATCGCCGAGTAGACCTTGTAAGTGTTGCCCTCCAGGAACTTGAGACTCCCGGGAAGCAGATGGTCGATCTCCAGGGTCACGGTGCCAAGGAACAGGACGATGAATCCGTAGTAGATCATCGCGTGCATCAGTCCGGCGGCCCGGTCGCGCAGAAGGGTCTTCATCGCCAGCCCGGTTCCCGCGGACCTCAGGCGCTCGGCCCAGCGACCGGTGCGGTCTTCACTGCTGCCCCGTTCCCAGTTCCTCGCTCGCAACGAGAACAGGTATAGCGTCAGCGGAAGGAACGAAGCGATGCCAACGTAGAAGAGGGCTTGCAGCGGCGGAGAAATGTTGCCGAAGACCTCACGCCCAACCTCTGGGATGAAGTGCCCCGGCAAAGACCCCAACCACCAAAAGAGCAGGGTTCCGAAGAAAGAGGCCACGGCAAGGCCGATGAGAACTCCACTGGCGGTGAGGCGGCGACGAGGCTCCATCCTGTTTCCTTCCGGAAGTCCGACGGAGTGGAGTCTAGATAACGGGAGCGACCGCTCACTTCAGCAAGCACCGGGCTGGGCCGGAAAGCCATCCACCAACCCATGACCCAGACGCACAACAGGGACATCACAGTGACAACGTGGGTCGTGTCGTCTCAGCGTGTGTAGAGAAGAATCGAGCCGCCGTAGGCGATGATCTGGGTTCCGGTCCAGGTGAGCGGGGTTGTGCCACATGCCTCGACCCGGAGCGGGGGCGCCGGTTCTAGCTCTCGCCACGAGCCGGCCACTGGGTCGTTCGCGACGACCCGAGTGTTTACGGCGTCCCACCCGGTGCCGATCCACCCGGTCCAAAAGACGACTTCAGTCCCCGTGCAAACCATGGCTTGGCTTGCATGGGTACCTTTTTCGCTGCTGGTGGGCTCTAGGAGAGCTGCGGCAGAAGCCGCCCAGTCTGAGCGGCGGGGTCGAGAGCCACGCCGGTCGAACCTGAGTCACAGCCCCAGCTCTGCCTTCAACTCCTCCAGCTTTGCGTCGGCTTGCGCCACCGAGATGGCTTCCCGCAGCTCGGTCTCAGCCCCTTCCGGGGAGGCCTCGCGCAGTTCTGCGCGAGCCTTGGCATCGGCAAGACGAACATCGATCTTCTCCTGGACCTTGTCCAGGCTGGGCGACTCGACCTCCATCGACGCGCCGATCGACTCGACTGCCCTATTGACGGCTTCCTGCATCTTGGCCTGCTCGAGCCGGCCGACCAGTTCCATGCGCTTGGCAGCCAGTTCCTGCAGACGCATCGCATTCTGCTCTACGGCCCCTTTGGCACTCTCCGCCTGAGAGGCGGCGATCTCGTACTGTTCTTTGAATCCGGCCAGATTGTTCTCGCCCGCCTGCAGCCTCATGGCCAGGCTCTGTGCAGCTCTGGTCCACTTCTCCATGCCCTCGGTGTCACCGGCGGCCTTGGCGCCTTCTGCTTTCATCAGCGACTGCTTCGCCATCTCGCGAGCCTCGCCCACGTCGTCGGCCGCCCGTTCGATCTTTGCCTCGATTTGCGTGCGGTGGGCAATGATCTTGGCCGCCTGGTTGCGCAGCTTCTGATCCTGAGTACGTGCGTCCTGGATCGCTTGCTCGATCTCGATCTCGGGGTCCATGGCTCGTTCGGCCGTCGTGCGGAAGAGGGTCTTGATGTACCCCCACAAACGCTTGAAAAAGCTCACCTGGTTTCCTCCAGTCTCGGTAACACAGTACGTCCCATCTTACGGATCCTGGTTGGCGGCTGAGCCGCGATCTGTACGGACCTCTTCGCTACCTCTTGCGCCGGGTGCGGCCCCTCCCGCGCGACGCGGAGCGGTTCGGTCTTGGAACTGATCTGGCGCGCCGGCCGGAACTCGAACGGGACCCCAACGAGGAGCCGCTCGATGACCGACCCGAACTGCCGGACGGCGGAAAGATCAACCCCCCGAGCCCGGACGATCGGCGCGGACGCCGTCCAAAGTCGTACGAGGTGCCCTGTGCCAGGCCGGACAGGATCACGGCCACCGCCCCCATCCAATCGAAGCCACCGCCACCGTGGGAACGGGGCGCCATGGGAGCCGGCACCCTTTGTCCGCCCACCATGATGTCGCGCGGTTTTGGTTGTTCGCCGCGCCGCAGCTTCTCGGCGCACTCCCGGCACACACTGACCATCTTCTCTCCGGCAGCCGTCTCGACTTTCGCCTCCTCGACACCGGCCCGGTGAGTCGGGTCGAAGAAACACGAGTTGGGACGGTCGGCCGGTTCGGGTGGGATCGGACGGCCCTCCACAACTGCTTCGGCCGCCTCGAGCTGCCATCGAGTCGTGTCGAGTTGATCCGACAGACGCTCCAGCTCCGCCAGGCTCGTAGCCTTGTCGAGTTGATCCTGAGCCTCCTGGTAGGTGGCGCTGGCGGTACGGAAATACTCCTCGGCATCGTCTCGCTCCGAGAGGGTGACCTTGTCGGCAAGATCGAGGATCTCGTTGGCGATCACATCAAGCTGACCCCGGATTTCTTGCTTGGCCTCTTCGAGCCTTAGCCCTGCCGTCTGCCGGGCCTGTGTGGCCGAACGGCGGGTCATGAAGAACACCAGCGCGATCACGCCGACCACGATGGCCAGGAAGATGAAAACGCCCCCGCTCCCACCGCGGGAGCCTCCTCCGGCGGCGGAGCCGTCGGTGGTAGTCGTGGCAGTGGTTCCGGCCGGCACCCCAACCAGGGATTCTGCGAACACCCGAAAATCACCTTCGTAGCTACGGTCGGCATCCTTGACCGTCTCGTCAGCCGCCCGGTTGAGGTCTGCATCGGAGAAGTCGTCGCTGCGGGCGCCGATCTCGCCAGGAGAGATCACCACCACCGTCGCCCCCGAATCGAGCAGGACCACGACCTTCTCGGCGAACTCGTCGGTTCCCTCGACCGGGTCGTCGGCCAATGCCACGAAGTAGAACCGTGTCACCGGGTTGGTCACCTGGGCAACCAGGCCCTCCATGACCGCGAAATCGACTTCGGCTCCCGGCTCGATGTAATAGCCGCGCGGATCAACCTGATCAGCAACATCGTTGGGATCTGCAGCAAGAGCCACTCCCGCCGGCACCATCAACGCCGGCAGCAACAGCAGCAGCAATGCAATAGATCGGTGCATACGACCAGCCTACCGGTGTTCACATGAGCCCAGAGACCGGCACCTCGTCAGGATGCCGGCTGTTCCTCGGGAACGAGGATCCACAAGATGATGTAAACGAGGAGACCCGGGAACCCCACCGATCCAATCGACAAGAGCACATAGGCGATGCGCACGAGTCCTACGTCCCAGCCCATGTAGTCGGCGATCCCGGCGCACACCCCGGCGATCTTGCGGTCTTCGATCGACCTGGTGAGACGGCGGGGCTGCTCGATGATCTGCTCCTTCGGTTTCATCCCTGACGATACGCCCAGAAGTGGGTACCCGGAAGGGAATATCCATTCGCGGGCCGGTGGAGCTCAATCGGCTCCGAGAAGCTCTCCTACGAGCCGCGTGACGTGTCCCGTGGCGCGGACATTGCGATACGCTGCTTCGAGAATCCCGTCGGGCCCCACGACAAAGGTCGAACGGATCAGTCCTTCGTACTCCTTGCCGTAGTTCTTCTTGGCACCCCAGGCCCCGAGTTCAGAGGCCAGCCTGTGACCCTCATCGGAAAGCAGCGGGAAGTTCAAGCCCTCTTTCTTCTTGAACCTGGCGTTCGATGATGGCGGGTCCGGACTGACGCCGACCACCGCGAACCCTGCCCTGGAGAAAGCGTCGTAGCTGTCGCGAAATTCGCAGGCCTCGGTTGTGCATCCGGGAGTCAAGGCCTTCGGATAGAAGAACATGATCAGTCGGGAACCGGCGAAGTCGCCCCGCGACACCGCATTACCCGCCTCGTCCTGGAGCGTGAAAGCCGGCATCCGGTCGCCCACATCGATCGCCATGCTCCAGAAGTTAGTAGTTGGGAGCGAGTAGTTGGTGGTTGGGGAGTCAATCAGTCGGTGAGGCGGTGGTCGGCAGCCCGAAGAGGGTGGTAGGGAACCTGTAACTGCCTGGGGTTGGTGGGAACGGGCACCCTCCCCTGACCCTTCGGGTTCGGTGCACTCGCCCTAACCGACTCGCTTCCTCGCCGGGGGGAGCCACACCAAGAAGGTACTACGAACCAAGAACCTGCCTCTTCGGGAAGGCAGAACCACCCGATGGTGTTATCTAGCCCAGGAGGTCATCCAATGTTTCGATCCGACGGTGAGATGGTTTCGCCGGAGAAGGCGCTTCCCGGTAGGAATGAGCCGACGCCGCGTGCCGACGTGCACTTCGTGAAGGGAACGTCCTTGTATGCGCCGTTCCCGGAGGGCACCGAGCAAGCCGTCTTCGGCATGGGTTGCTTCTGGGGGGCGGAGCGCATCTTCTGGCAGATTCCCGGCGTGTACACGACTGCCGTTGGCTACACCGGGGGCTACACCCCCCACCCCACGTATGAGGAGGTCTGCACCGGGCGGACCGGACACACCGAGGCAGTGCTCGTCGTGTACGACTCTGAGCAAGTCACCTATGAACGGTTGCTGAAGGATTTCTGGGAGCAACACGACCCCGCGCAAGGGATGCGTCAAGGGAATGACCGTGGCACGCAATACCGGTCGGCGATCTACACCTTCAGCGACGAGCAACTGGACGTCGCCGAGCGATCGCGAGATCGCTACCAGAGTCTGCTCGACGAGAGCGGATACGGGGCCATCACCACCGAAATAAGCCCCGCTTCCGACTTCTACTACGCCGAGATCTACCACCAACAGTATCTAGCCAAAAACCCGGGTGGGTACTGCAACCACGGGTTTTGCCAGGTGTCCTATTCGGATAGTCAGCAGTCGTGAAGCTTCAAACTCCCGGCTGCTTGCTTCCCGCTACTGCCCGCAGGAAGAGGGCCAGATTGGCGGGCCGCTCAGCCATGCGCCGGGTCAGGTAGGGATACCACTGAGATCCGTAGGGAACATATACCCGTAGCCGGTGGCCCCTCTCGAGGATCTCCTCCTGGAGAGTTGGGCGTACCCCGTACAGCATCTGGAACTCGAACGACTCATCCCGGATACGAGCCCGGGCATAGGTGTCGCGAATTAGCGCTTCGTCGTGGGTAGCGATCGCCGGGTAGGTAGCCGGTTCGGCCATCAGTATGCCGAGCAACTGGCGGAACCGTGCGTCGACCTGTCCCCTGTCCTGGACGGCCAGTTCCGGAGGCTCGACATACGCCCCTTTACACAGCCGAATGTGTCCGCCCAGCGGCATGATACGGCGAAGGTCGCCTTCGGTGCGGTGCAGGTAAGCCTGCACGGCCACGCCCAGGTTGCCGAAACGCTGCTGGACCTCTGCGTACAACTCGATAGTTGCACCGGTCCAGGTTGATTCCTCCATATCGACCGTCACCGTGGTTCCCGCCTCGGCCGCCCGCTTGGCCAGCGTTTCGAGCGCGCTCGAAGCGATCGATGGATCGACCGCCAAACCCAGCTGAGTCAGCTTGACCGAAACGTTGGCGTCGAGGTGCTCGGATTCGATCCGGTCGAGACAGGCCAGGTAGTCCTCGAGCGCAGTGGAAGCCGACCCGGCGTCGTGTACGTGTTCTCCCAGGTGGTCCATGGACACCGAGATGCCTCGCCGGTTGAGGGCGCCCGCCACGGCCACGGCGTCTTCCAATCCCTCACCGGCAACGAACCGGGTGGCGAGGCGACGGCCGACCGGGTGTTCGGTGAAGAGGCGCTTGACCCAGGTGCGTTCTGTGATGCCGAGCATGCCCCGGCGGTAGAGGGATAACAGGTCGGGCACTAGTGGTCGCCGTTCTGCTCGGCCCTGGCTCCCAGTTCCCGCGAACGCTCCCCCGCCGCCCGCACCGCATCCTCGACCAGAGCTCGAAATCCCCGTTCCTCGAGCACGTGCACGGCTGCGGCGGTTGTGCCGCCCGGCGAGGTGACCTGGGCCCGCAACTCGAAGGGGCTGAGACCCGTCTCCACCAGGAGGGCGCCCGCACCCTTGATGGTCTGATTCACCAACCTCTCGGCGATCTGCCGGGGCAGCCCCTCCCGGATGGCGGCTTCTGTCAGAGCCTCGGCCAGCAGGAAGGCATAGGCCGGCCCGGTTCCCGACACGGCGGTGACGGCGTCGAGCAAGCTCTCTTCCATCCGGATGACCTGGCCAACCGCCGACAGCACCCGTTCGGCCCGGGCCAGAGCCTCCTCGCCGGCATAGCGTCCGGCCGCCAGACCGGTGATCCCTTCATCGACCAGAGCCGGGGTGTTCGGCATCGCCCGCACGACGGGTGCTTCGCCCAGCGCAGCTTCATAGAGGCGGGTTGGCACACCCGCCGCCAGCGACAGAATGACCTGCCCGGGCTGATATCTACCCTGTATCTGGTACAGCAGGTGTGGCACGTCGCGAGGTTTGACCGCCACCACGGCCACCTCCTTGCCAACCAGCGCCTCGGCCGGATCGAGCGTGACGGCACAGCCGGTTCGTTCGGCCAGCTCCCGCCGGCGCTCCTCACGACGGACGGCCATGGAGATTTCGCCGGTCTCCCATCCGGCTCGTAGGAGGCCGGAAGCCAGAGCCTCCCCCATGGCTCCGGCACCGAGAATGGCAACGGTTGAGTGCATCCGTGCAGTATATGAAGGTCGTACGGAGCGCCCGGCTCAACCCTGCCTGAGGTACCGGGGCACCATCCCCATGGCGGTAGCCACCGCCCGCCGCTTATCCCTCCGGAACCGCCGCCCAACTCGTAGTCTCAGCCATCTCCGGGCGTGACCTCCGGATGACGCATGTACCACTCGGTGAACGCCCGGCATTTCCCTTCGTCATCGAAGTCGATCACGAAAAGGTTCGAATAGGTCCCGTCGTCGACATACCGGGTTACCCCGGTCACAACGGCTCGCCTGCCCTCGACCAGCATGGGGCGATACTCCGCCTGCCATGCGTCGGGTTCGTCTGGCTCTTTGAGCCAGTCGACGACGATGGCCTCCCTTCGCCGCACGGGCTCATCCCACGGGTTGTAGGCGTAGGTGGCATCCTCCGAGAAGAGCGCGCCGATCGCCTCCGGTTCGTTGCCACGCCAGGCCTCGAGGTACGCATTGAGCCAGGCCTGCACAGCTTCGAGTTCCATTTCTTCCTCCTGATGTGGCAATCGGATGAGCCTAGGACCCGGCCGGCACGGACGGCGTTTTCGTCACACCGGCCGGAGGGTTCCGCCGAAGACCTGCCAGGCCAGGAGGGTCTTGGCGAACAGGCTCAACAGGATGTAAGCGTGCTCGCCGTACAGATAATCCCTCCACTTCCCGAGCTTCTTGTACTGCAAGACCATGTTGATGGCGAACACATTGAAGAACAGGAAGATGGAGAAGAAGATCCAGTACACGAAGGCGGGCGGGCCCTGGTCGCCCTGGCCGGCACCGATCAGGTAGATGGCGATCCCAATCCAGGGGACGATCCCGGCGATGATCCCGAACCAATAGGACGTCCAGTCGGTCTTTTCGGTCGTCTGGTTGTGGAGCTCCATCATCCAGCCGAAGAGAATCATCATGGCGTTGACGGCGAAAATGGCGATCAGGGCCACCACGTCGGAGATGCCGACCAGCATCGAGACGACCACGATCATCAACGACGAGCTGAGCGAGTACTCGATCCAGCGAGCGTAGTTGGCGCCTTTCAGCAGGTTGCGGGAGTACCAGGCGTTGATCCCCGGTGTGGCGATGGCGAAATGCGCGATCGCCGACAGCAACAAGAAACCGGCCACCAGAGGCCCGGTGGGAAGGTCGAATGCGGTGCGAAAGTCGGAAACGAGCCGATTCGCATCTGCATCAAACACCTGAAATGCGGTAGTGACGGGAAGAGCAAAGTCGCTGCTCAACACGAGCATGAGAATCCCTTGCACCAGGTGAAAGAATCCCATGATCACATTGAAACGGCGCAGCTTGCCCAGCTTGGTTTCGGTCGTAACGGTAGTCATCGCATCTCCCCTCTCAAACGTTGAGTCATACGGCGCCGGATCTCAGCCGGATGACCGGAGTCGCCCGAAGGCCCCCGAGGGGCGGCTGCAGGCGAATGACATGTGGGAGCGAAATCAGCCTTTCCTGGCCTCCTTCATCAGACGCTTCTTCTCCCGAAGTTCGAACACGTCATCCCACGCCGCGACATCGGCGATTGACGGCCAATCGGCCGCCTGGTCCTCCCAACCTTCCGGTTGTACACCCATGCGCTTGCCGAGGATCCCGACAAAGATCCGCGACTTCTCCTTCCCGTACCCGGGCAGCTCCTGGAGCCGTTTCAGCACCCCGGCCGCATCTGTCCCGTCCGCCCAGATGCGGGTGACATCACCGTTGTACCGTTCCGCCACGAAGGCACACAGTGCCTGCGCCCGTCTGGCCATTGAACCCGGGAATCGATGAATGGCCGGAGGCCCTCTGAAGACTTCGACCAGCCGGTCGGGGTCGATCCCGGCGATGTCGGCGGCATCGAGGGCCCGCCCCAAGCGCTCCCGCAACAGGTAGGGCCCAAGAAAGGCACGTTCCATCGGGAACTGCTGGTCCAGCATCATTCCCAGCAACAAGGCCAGGGGATCTTCGGCGAGAAGCCGGTTGGCGTCTTCCTGGTCCGTCCAGGGAAGTGAGGGGGGCTTTGGCATGGTGCTGACCTCCATCGATGAACCGTTGCGGCAACCGTAGCGATCCGGGCCGGTAATCGGACCCTCAGGTTCCGGCCCGGTTGGCCGGCACGATAGCCTGCGCTCATGAAGATCCTGATCAGCAACGACGACGGATACCGGGCCCGCGGCATCGTGGCTCTCGCCGGGGAACTGTCGAAGATGGGCGACGTAACCATCGTTGCTCCGGAGCGCAATCGCAGCGGCGCCAGCAACTCGTTGACGCTCGACAATCCGATCCGCGCCACCCGCATTGAAGGCGGCTATTTCGTCGACGGTACCCCGACCGACTGTGTGCACCTCGCTCTCACCGGCCTCCTAGTCGAGGAACCCGATGTAGTCGTGGCCGGCGTCAACGCCGGCGCCAATCTAGGCGACGACGTCATCTACTCGGGAACTGTGGCAGCTGCCATGGAGGGACGATTCCTCGGACTTCCCGCCCTGGCCATCTCGCTCGTTCTCGACGGTGCGCGCAATTACACGGCCGCGGCGCGAGTAGCCCGGATTCTGCTCAGCGACATTGCGGACAGCCCTATCCCTTCCGACACCATCCTGAACGTCAACATCCCCGACATACCCTTCGACGATCTCGAAGGCATCGAGGTGACGCGACTCGGTCACCGCCACAAGGCCGAAGGCGTCGTTCGGACCAAAGACCCACGCGGCCGCACCATTTTCTGGGTGGGACCGGCCGGACCGGAGCAGGATGCCGGGCCCGGAACCGACTTCTTCGCCGTTGCCCAGCGGAGGGTCTCTGTGACTCCGATGCAGGTCGATCTGACCCGCCACGCGGCGCTGGATGCCACGGCCCAATGGGCGGCCGGGCTGCAGTTGCGATGACAGCGAAGTCCTCTCGCCGCTGAAAAAACCACTTGGTTTCCGCGACTTGTGTGTAAAACTGCCACCACCAGAGAAAGGAGGTGGTCCGCATTGATTGAAAGTTCTTGTAGGACTCTGGAGGTGGCCGGGCGCTAAGGCGGCCATAGCGTCGCCTTCCCAACAAGGGATCAGGTGGCGACTCAAAACCGGACCACCGAGACCTGGAGACCCGCGAGTTGGTCCTCTCGCGGCATCGGAAACGATGAAGTGTCTCCGGGTCTTCTCGCGTTTGGACTGGTCTGGTATCAGCGGGAAGGGGGCAGGCCCCCCTCCCGACCTGCCCCTGGGCGCGGCCGAACTCCTCTCGTCCCGGCGGCCACGTGGCCAGCGGCTGCGCCAAGGTTTCGGCCGTTCCCGGCCGGGCCGGCCTTTCTCAAGGTGGCCGGTCAAGCCCATACTGTCTGCGCCGGAACGACCTTCTTGTCGCGCGCATGCTGGAGCGGACGCCTCGGAGCCTACGCTCGTCACAATCTCACGAGTTCCAAGCCCCAAGGAGAAGTGGTTCTTGCGGACGAATCCGCGATCCCCTTGACGACGGTCGAAAAACTCTCATCGGTTCGCAGCGATCCCAGGAATTGAGGGCCGCCGTCCGCGCCGTGGAAACGTTGACCGGGAAGGGCCGGCCCCCCGTTCAGAGCTCCCGGGCCGCCGACCAACGGACGGCCAGCCAGAGGGAGAGTCCAATCAAGACGACCGTGACGAAGGCGGCGGGCAGGTAGTCATATATTCCCAGGCCGCTCGGGATACCCGCCAGAGCGCCGACCAGATGGCTGGGAAGCCACTCGCCGATGGCCTCCACGATCCCGACGATGGGCATGACCAACAGCACAACGATGGTGACCAGGACGGCACCGAGGACGTTCTTGGAACGGCTCCCGGCGGCGGCCACAACGGCTACCACCAGCGCCAGGTAGAGCGATCCGTAGCCGATGCCCGCCAGCGTCCCGCCTACCGGAAGGCTTCCGATGAGTACCACCGTCTCGTACCAGGCGGCCAAGGCACCCAGCACAAACGACGCCCCGACGGCCAGGAAGCTGACGACGAGGCGCGGAACGAGAATGTCCCAGAGCCGGGGGACTCTCGTGCGCAAGAACACACCCATCTCAGGTTTGGCGTCAAACGCCAGCGAGCCGGCGGCCACCACCACGGCCACTAGAAGCCCTATCTGGGACACGTTCGACACGTACTGGATCATCCCGTCGGCGGGAACCGGAGGCGGGAAGGTCACCTCGACCCCGCCACCAAACCGCTCAACGATCTCGCCGAGATAGCGTGCCGACAGCGGACCGAGCAGGCCGAAGAACACGTAGACACTGGCCAGGGCGATCCAACGCTTGGTTCGAACCAGCCGGAGCCATTCCAATCTCCACAGACTCATGAGGTCAGCTCCAGGAAGACCTGCTCCAACGTGGCGGCTTCCGGGCCGAACGACACGATACGGGCATCGGTACTTGCCAAGGCAGCCGCCATGTGTTGTTCGGCAGCCTCGACCGACTCGACGAAGATCCGCACCTCTTCCTGGGTCACCGCCTCCACAGACCGTACCCACCAGGCGCGCCGAAGCGCCAAGATCGCCGCATCGCCGGGAGGCCGCAACCGGAGCCGGTAGGTGGGAACGGCACTACCCACCAGCAACGCGTCGATGGGCCCCTGAAACAACAACTCGCCCGCCCGCAGGATCCCGACGGTGTCGCACACCTCCTGCACGTCGCCGAGAATGTGGCTGCTGAAGATCACCGTCGCCTCGCCGCGCAACCGGGCAACCAGGTCGAGCACCTCTCTTCGTCCGGCCGGGTCGAGAGCCGAGGATGGCTCATCCAGCATCAGTAACCCGGGCCGCCCGACCACCGTGGAGGCCACCCCGAGGCGCTGCAGCATGCCGCGGGAATACCCACCGACCGTCCTCCGGGCCGCGTCGGCGAGACCCGCCTCTTCGAGCACCTCATCGACCCGGCCCGGTGGAACTGACGGATCGGTCAGTGAACGGGCCAGGTCGACTACCTCTCTGCCCGTCAACCAGGGATCGAACTGGGGAGTATCGGGCAGGACGGCCACCTTGGTCCACTCGACACCGATCTCGACCGTTCCTGCGGTCGGCTTGCGCAGCCCGGCCAGGATGCCGAGCAAGGTGGTCTTACCCGCCCCGTTCGGGCCAACCAGGCCGTACACCGACCCACTCGAGACGCGCAACTCGACGTCGCAAAGGGCGAGCGTCGACCCGTATTCCTTTCGAAGCTGGTGGGTACTGACAATCATTCGAGGCGGGGTTTCCGGCCGATCGTGAGATAGATGATCCCACCCAACGGCACCGATATCACACAGATGGTCGCCCACGCCCATTTGGGGAGGTGCCGAACTTCAGATCGGGCCAGGTCGACAAGGCAGTAGACAAGAAAAGCGGCGATCAAGACCAACACGGGCGCCAGCGCGGCCCACGGTATGTCCTCCATTGACTGTCTCCCGGTCGCTTCCCCTCAAACTAGCGATGCTGTC
>DATEVB010000226.1:0-16305 GCA_035282865.1 Acidimicrobiia bacterium
GCAGCAGACCGGCTACCAGGAGGGTGCGAGAGCGCATGTCAGATCCGATGGCGGCAAGCGTAGACGGGATGAACCGTCTCGCCCGTGATCGGCTCAGATCGTGGCCAGATCGTCCAGCACTGCCTGCCGGTTGGATTGGTCCGTTATCCGCTTGGCTACCGCCGCGGCGCCGCCCAACTGGCGCTCGCGCTGGGCGCCGTCCCCGGCTACTGCCGCTGTCCGGGCCAGGCCTTCAAAGGCGTAGGCCAGGTAGAACGGCGCAAGTTCATGTTGGCGGCACAGAAGCGATGACTCTTCGGCGTAGCGGCGCGCTTCCTCCGGACGCCCGGCTACCGCGTATACGCGGGACAGTTGCCAGGCTCCCACTACGAAATGTTGCGGATCGCCGTGTTCCGAGTGGCGCCGGTGCCACAATGAGGCGTGGGCCATATGGACCATTGCGGCGATGTCGTCTGGGCTGCGGTCTTCCTTCTCGAGCAGTTCCCATGCGCCGTTGAAGCACTCAACTGCAGACCGATGATGGGCGGCCTGGACGTCCAGTTCCGTCATCAGGCACCTCTCTGCCTTGGCCAAATTTGCGGCGTGGCCACCTTCAAGAGGCCGATCGGGCGGGCACGAAGTAGACGTCGGTTGGCTTCAGCTTGCTGTTCCGCAAAAAGCGGGGTTGTACCTCCATCCCGATCCACTCGATCGACGCTTCATCCGGATCGATTCCCATCAGCCTGCTCAGGAACAGCGTTTCGACTCCCTCGTATTCGATCAGTGCCAGGACATAGGGGGTCTCCGCAAGGAACTCCTCTGAACCGAAGTGGCACACGGTGAAGGTGTGGATCCAGGCTGGACGGTCGGTGATGTCGATCCATTCCGTTTCCTCGCCCGAGTACATGTCGTGGCCACGCGGCGTCGCGTAGGTGTAACCGGACTCAGGATCCCGGGTAGCCAGCAACCGTCGGTTTGAGACCCCGGCAAACCAGGGGCTGTCCTGACCGTACGAGTGGAGATAGGTGATCGAGTACCCCTGCTCGATCTGAATAGGAGCCATTCGTTTGAGGAAGGCCAACGCATCCGGGCCGGAGTCGACGGGGAACGGGACGCCGTGGACGATGAACCCACCCAGGGTCTCTTCCGGACGGTCGGGGAGTTTTGGCATCTCAGTCCTCCTTCCGGAGAATGCTGACCGTCACGTAGGTGCCGGTGCCGGCATGCGAGTGGATCGCCCCCCGACGGGCTTGCGGGACCTGGAGTGCGGGATCGCCGAAGTGCTTGCCTACGGTGCCCTGCAACTGCCAGATAGCGAACACCCCCTGCATGAGCCCGGTGGCGCCGACCGGGTGGCCGCAGGCTATCAAACCGCCGGACGGGTTCACGGGGATCAGGGGATCTTCCGGCAGATCGAGCCCGTAGTCGATACCGGGCATGAAAGTCTTGCCGGACGCCGCAAAGGGGCCGCCCTCCCCGTAACGGCACAATCCCAGATCCTCGTACGTCTGGATCTCGCTCGAGGTGTAGGCGTCGTGGAGTTCGACGAAGTCGAGGTCGGCTATCGGGTCGACGATCCCGGCCCGTCGGTAGGCTAGATTTCCGGCTGTTCGGCCGGCCCGGAACGAATGAACTCCGGGGTACCGGGTGCCCTTGTCCCACAGCTTCTTGTAGTACGCCCGGGTCTCGGCGGAGTCCCGTTCGAGTTCGGTGGCATAGTCGCGCATGAACGTGTCGTAATCGACGTGGGGCCGATCCGACATCCGCATCGCATCGGTCCCACGCCCGATGCCTGCCACCGCAACGAGCGGGCGGGAGATCGAGGCGCCCGCTTTCTCCAAGCGTTCCAGCCCCTCCTCGGAGGCCAAGATCACTGCGGCCGCCCCGTCGGACATCACGCAGATGTCGAGCCGAGTGAGGGGCCAGGCCACCATGGGCGACGACCGGACGTCCTCGATCGAATAGCGGTTGCGTTTCTGGGCGTAAGGGTTGTGGTAAGCATTGAGGTGGTTCTTGACGGAGACGTGGGCCATCTGTTCGACCGTCGTCCCGTACTCTTTCATGTGTCTGGTGACCATCATGGCGTAGTACCCCGAATAGAAACCACCGACCGGGTAATCCCATGACACATCGGAAGCCAGTGCGATGAACTCGTTGCCCTTCCAGGTTTCGACGCGGCTCATCGTTTCGAAGCCATAGGCGACACACACATCCATGTCGCCCGAGGCCACCGACTTCCAGGCTTCCTGGAAACAGAGTCCCCCGGTCGCCCCACCACCCTCCACCCGATGGCCGGGTTTTGGTATCAGTCCCAGATAGTCCTGGGCCATGATCCCCGCCATCAACTGGCGCGAGAAATGATCGGAGAAGTAGGAGGCAACGGATCCGTCCGCCGCTGCCGTGAACGTGGGCATGTCGATGCCGAGGTCGTCGATGGCGTACTCGTAGGCCTCCTTGATCACCGCCTGGAATGTTTTGTCGGGGCGCGCTTTGGCGAACTTCGAAACGCCTCCCGAGATGGCATAAACCGGTCGCATCATGCGGTCCTCTCCGCCGGCAGCGCCAACCATGCTACGTGGCAGAAACCCGGCCGGGCGCAGTACCGTCTGACCGTGACCAGTGCCGGAATCCTGCTCTATCGCCGAATCGGTGGGGTCGTCGAGGTGTTGCTCTGCCACCCCGGCGGGCCGGTCTGGGCGAAACGAGACGAAGGCGCCTGGAGCGTCCCTAAGGGTGAGGTGGCGAAGGATGAAGACCTCCTGGAGGTCGCCCGGCGCGAATTCCACGAAGAGGTGGGAATCCCCCTCTCATGTGCACCCCCGTTGCCGCTCGGTTCGGTGACGCTGCGGTCCGGCAAGGTGGTGCACGCCTGGGCTTGCGAGGGTGACGTCGATCCGGCCGAGCAGCGCTCAAATGCCTTCTCGATGGAGTGGCCGCCCCGTTCCGGGCGGGTGCAGGAATTTCCCGAGGTCGATCGGGTCGAGTGGTTCCATCCGGAGGCCGCCCGCCGCAAGCTGAACGCCGCTCAAACCGCCCTGGTCGACCGGTTGTTGGACCTGCTCGAAGAATCATGATCCGGTCTCCCGTGTGGAACACTGCTATAGGATGCTCGGTCGCCTGGCCCTCTGGTGGTTCCGCTTGACCGGGTGGAAGATCGAAGGAGGTCTTCCACCCCAACCCAAGTTCATCGCCATCGGTGCTCCCCACACAACCAATTGGGACTTCGTCTTCATGCTGGCGGTCATGACCTCGTTCGGCGCCAAGATCTCCTTCATGGGCAAGGACAGTCTCTTCAAAGGTCCCTTCGGGTCGATCATTCGCCGGTCGGGCGGTATCCCGATTCGGCGGGGAGTCCATGAGAACGTCGTCGAGCAGATGGCGAACGCATTCGCGGCGTCCACCTCGCTGATCCTGGTGATCGCACCCGCCGGAACCCGGCACCCTTCCGATCACTGGAAATCGGGCTTCTACCACATCGCCCGTACCGCCCGAGTACCGATTGTTCCCGCCCGGATCCACTACCCGCACAAACTGGTCACCGTTGGCCCGCCGCTCATCCCCGGCGACGATCCGACAACCGATATGGACGTCCTGCGCCGCTTCTATGCCGGCGGCAAGGGGAAGTACCCGGAACAAGCGTCTGATGTACGGCTGGTCGAGGAAGGCAGCGGCCGGGGCGGAGCCCACGCAACGTGACCAACGACCCTACGCGCTGCACTCCCGTCCAGGGGACAATGGCCGCGATGGTATAGGGAGCGATGCATGGCGCGCGAATTCATCGACGGGTCTACGGCCATCGTCAGGGGCGCCCTGGACGCAGGGTGCGACTTCTTTGCCGGGTATCCGATCACCCCGGCCTCATCGATCCTGCAGATGATGATGGCCGAACTGCCCGCCCGGGGCGGGATCGCCATCCAGGGCGAAGACGAGATCTCCTCGATCGGTATGTGCATCGGCGCCACTCTCGGCGGAGCCCGGGCCATGACGGCCACCAGCGGCCCGGGGATCAGTCTCTACAGCGAGAACATCGGCCTCGCCATCATCGGTGAGGTACCGCTGGTGATCGTCGACGTTCAGCGGCTGGGGCCTGCTACCGGAGGGGCAACCACCGTCGGTCAAGGAGATGTCCAGTTCGTGCGTTGGGGAACGGCCGGCGGTTACCCAATCATCGCCCTGGCTCCATCCAGCGTGGGGGAGTGTTATACCCTGACCATGCGAGCATTCGATCTTACCGAACGGTTCCGTTGTCCCGTGTTCCTGCTGACCGACAAGGACTTGAGCCTCACGATGCGCACCGTCAATCCTGCCGAGCTTACCCGCGTGACCGTGCGGCCTCGCACCTTCCGGACCGGCGATGAGGGTTCGCAGTACCGATATCAGCCGCCGGACGTCGTGCCGCCGATCGGTCGGTACGGCGACGAAGTGGTGCGTTTCACGGGATCCTCCCACAACGAAGACGCATTTATCACCAAACAGGCCGCCACCGTCGGTGCCCTGAACGAGCACCTCGCCGCCAAGATCGACGACCACCTCGAGGAGATCGAATCAGTAGACCTGGACGCCCAGGACGGAGCCGCAACGCTGATTCTCGCCTACGGGGTCACGGCCGGCGCCGCCCGCCACGCGGTTCGACATGCCAGACAGGATGGCCGGAAGGTGTCCTTGTTAGTCGTGCACAGTCTGTGGCCGGTCCCGGAACGAGCTATCACTGCCGCGCTCGACGGCATCAGCCGGGTCGTGGTGCCCGAACTGAACCTGGGTCAGTACCGGCGGGAGATCGAACGACTCGCCCAGGGCCGCCAGGTCGTTGGGATCAACCGGGTGGATGGCAGCTTGATCGCCCCCGACCAGATCATCGGGGTGATCGCATGAGTACCACCATCGTCCCGCTGGCTACCTATCGAAACGAGACGGCCTACCCCTTCTGCCCCGGCTGCGGGCACGGGCCCATTCTCGACCAACTCAACGAAGCGCTGGTCCGTCTCAATCTTGATCCGAAGGAGGTAGTCCTGGTAAGTGACATCGGCTGCTCCGGTTTGTCCGACCAATACTTCGCCACCAGTGGTTTCCATGGATTACACGGTCGCAGTCTCACCTATGCCACCGGTATCAAGCTGGCCCGCCCCGAACTGGAAGTCATCGTCACCATGGGCGATGGGGGGACCGGGATTGGGGGAGCCCACTTTCTCAACGCCGCCCGGCGCAACGTGGGGATGACGGTGCTCGTCTTCAACAACCTCAACTTCGGCATGACGGGCGGCCAGCACTCGACCACCACTCCGAGTGGAGCGATCACCTCGACCACCCCGGGAGGCAACCTGGAGCGTCCCCTCGATATCTGCGCAACCGCGGCCGTCAACGGGGCCGCCTACGTGTACCGGGGTACCAACTTCGATCCCGAGCTGACAGACCGGATCGTTGAAGCCATTGAGACCCCCGGGTTCTCCATTCTTGATATCTGGGAGCTGTGCACGGCGTACTTCGCCCCGTCCAACAGATTCGGGAAGAGGTCGCTCGAGGACACCCAGCAGCGTCTCGGTTTGGGGACCGGGGTTCTCGAACGCAGGAACGTCGCTGAATACGCAGAGGCCTATCGGAAGGACGCGGCCAATCGTTCCCCTGTCTCCGGTGTCGAGCCGCAATTGCTCGAATCGGAATACGTGTCGACCCTGGATCGTCCATTCCGGCTGCTCGTCATGGGGTCGGCGGGCGGGAAGGTCCGATCGGCCGCCCGGATGGTGGCCGAGGCGGCTATTCGATCGGGGCTCCATGCCACCCAGTCCGACGACTATCCGATCACAGTCAAGACCGGCCATAGCGTTTCCGAGCTCATCTTGAGTCCCGACGCCATTGATTTCACCGGTATCGACCGCCCCGATTTGATGGTGATACTCAGCGAGGATGGGCTGGCCAAGTCCCGGCCGTACCTGGCGGCCATGACGGCCTCCGACCGGGTGGTGATGGTCCCCGAGTTGCCCGGTGTGGAAACCGGAGCAACCGTCGAGGTACTCGACCTGGGTCGCCTTCCAACCCGCGTGGGAAGAACCGAGCTTGCCTTGGTCGCGCTGACTGCCGCGGTGGTGCGACAGAATGTCGTGTCGGCGGAGGCTCTTCGGGCTGCCGCCGGCCTTGGTCGTTACGCCGAGAAGAACCTGGCGGCGATCGCCGCCGGGATCGAGCTCTCTCGTTAACCTGCCAGGGCCTTCTCCACCGTATCCCGCACCTCGGCAGCGAGCGTGCGGCACCGCGCCGTGAACTCCGACGCCGCAGATCGGGCATCGTTGGCCCATGTTTCGTCGGTGGAAGAACTCAGGTTGATCCGCACATTGAGGGAGGCGCCTTCAGCGGCAGCCAGCGCGCAGGCCCCGGCTACGCCGGCGTCGGTGACCGCGTTGGGATTCCCGTCTCGTGCGACGGCCAAAGCCAGTTCCAGCCCTTCGACCGAGCGCTCGAGCACCTCGAGAGGAACCTGGGTTGCTTGCCGGTTGGCTGCTGCCATGGCTTCGACCCGGGCTGCCCTGTCCAATTCCGTCTCCTTGGGAAGGCGGGCGGCGGCCAGCACCTGATTGAACGCATCCGTATCCCGGTCGACCGCCTGGAGGAACCAGTCCTTGAGGTTCTGGGCCCGTTGCCCGAGATCCTCCATAGCCTCATGGACCTCGTCCGTGCCCTTCTTGGTGAAGGTGAGCGCGGCGATCATCGCCGAAAGCCCCGCCGACAGCGACCCGCACAAGGCAGCCACGCTCCCTCCACCGGGGGCGGGCGAGTCGGAGGACAGTTCATCGACGAATTCGGTGACCGTCTTGGCGACGAGCCCGGTGGCGGCTCCCGCATATCGGTACTCAATGACCTTGGCGGCGGGATCGAACGGTCCCAGATCGCCCAGGCCGAGCGACAGTACGGCTGCGTGGATTCGTTCAGACTCGGGGACGCCGGTGGTTGCTCCTTGCCGGGCGAGGTAGTGGTCCCCGGCCGCCAGCAGCGCCCGGCGCGGCACCAACCCGACCACCTCGCTGCCCGTCACCCGCAGGCCGCGGAGGTCGGCCTCCCGGCAAGCTGCGTCAAACACCTGGTGAAGTGAGGTCACCTTGTGGTCGGTGAGGTTGAACGACAGCTGAGCCCGCCCGTACTCCTCGATGTACCACCCGACGCCGCGCAGTTCCTTGAACTCGCCCGGGTCACGTAAGGCAACCCCGTCGGTGTCCCGGAGGATGGTGCCGGATGCATCTCTCCTGGGTCGGCCCGTTTCCCGCAGCACCCCGGCGATTTCGTCGGCGAGTCGGCGGTCGCGCGTGTTCAGGTTGATGTTATAGGCGATGAGGAATTCCCGCGCCCCGATGGCGGTCGCCCCGCTGCGGGAGTTGAACTCCGCCGGTCCGAAGTCCGGACTGTCCGTGCGGTCGGGGAGACCCTCGTATTCGCCCTTGCGAATGGCGGCCAACGAACGGCGCTCGTTGCTGGTGGCGGCGGCCTCGTAGAGAAACACGGGAATCCCGAGTTCTTCGCCCACCCGCCGTCCGAGGCGGCGGGCTACTTCGACGCACTCTTCCATGGTGACGTCCTGCAGCGGCACGAACGGGCAGACGTCGGTGGCACCCATCCGGGGATGCTCGCCATGGTGCTTGGTCATGTCGATCAAGGTTGAGGCCGTTTCGATGGCCCGGAAGGCGGCCTCTTCTACCGCTGGTGGGGAACCGACAAAAGTGACTACCGTGCGGTTGGTAGCGGCTCCCGGATCGACGTCGAGCAGCATGGCTCCTTCGATGGCGGTGATCGCACGGGTGACGGCATCGATGACGGACAAGTCGCGCCCCTCACTGAAGTTGGGTACGCATTCGATCAGTTTCACGAATCCTCCGGGTCGGATGTTCAAGGTGGACACTACCGGAAGGTTGGAAAGGTCACTCTGCGGTGACCCCAACGGGCAGAATGGGCGGAGAAGTGGGAGGACGAAGCGATGAGATCGCCCGGAAAGGTTCCAATCCTGGTGGCTTCAACTCTGCTGGCCACAACCCTGCTCGTTTCTGCAGCGTGCACCGCGATCGGGGAGCAGCCATCCGCAACCGTTGGGCCGGACCGTGAATCCCCAACCGTCCCGTCTTCCACCGCCGTCATGACCACGACGACCACACTGCCGTCGGTCCCGAGGATTCCGGGCGAGCCGAGACCCGATCCCTCACCTCCTCGGCCGGGCCAGGAGCCCCCGGCCGGGTCCAAGGGAGTGGCGGTCATCGCCGCCGGCGGGGCCGACCTGTTTGACGATCGGTCGGAGAACCCATTGGTGCGGGCACATGAGGGTCTGGTGATGGCCGTCGAGGATCGGGAGGGCGGGTGGTTCTTGTTGCGCACGATGTGCGACATTCGTGCCTGGGCAGATGCATCCGAGCTCGAGTTCACGCCGGCAGCGCTGCCGATCGAGGTGGGCGAGGGAACCGCATTCTCCGACGCGGTTGTGGTGCTCGATCCCGGCCACGGCGGAGCCAATCACGGGGCAACGGGACCGACCGGCCTCCGGGAGGAGGTGGTCAACCTCGACATCGCCCGACGGGCGAGGGATCTCCTGCAGGAGCCTCACACCGTCGACTGGAAGACCGGGGTTGTCTACCCGGGACCGGATATCCCGCCGGTGGGCCGCGCCTGGGTCACCCGCACCGAGGGGCCGCCGGGAGCCGACTACGAAGCGGGTCTCCTGTTTAGGGCCGCCCTGGCGGCTGAGGCTGGGGCCAGCGCGCTCATCTCCATCCACAACAACGCCGATCCCGACGGTCCGTTCGAGGGGCCGGGCAGCGAGATCTTCTACATGTTCAAGGACTCCGATTCGCGACGGTTGGGAGGGCTGCTCATCGAAGAGATGCGGCGATCGTTCGCGGCATTCGATATTGCCTGGATGGGTGATCGCGACGCAGGGGCAAAATACCGACTTCAGGAAGACGGGGAGACCGATTACTACGGCATCCTGCGGAGAGCACTGGTGCCGGCGGTCATCACTGAGGGAGCCTTCATCTCGAACGAGCCGGAAGAGGCTCTACTGGCGACGCCGGAATTCCGGCAGGCGTATGCCGAAGCCATCTACCGGGCGCTGGTCCGCTTTGTCGCCTCCGACGATCCAGGGTCGGGGTTCACGACTCCCTATCTGCGCACCACCCCGGTGGGGAGTGGAGATGCGCGGCCGACCTGTCAGGTTCCCGCCCAGCCTGATTCCTAATGTTGCCGTGCCTGCCCGGCCCTGGTCAGAAACCGGTGACGGTCCACGATGAGTCTGGTGTGCCTCCCGCCGGCGACGACCCGGTCACCCTCAAAGGCCCGCACGTCGAATTCGATCCGCTTGCCGTCCACGGCGCGCACCTCAGCCACGGCCCGCACTACGGCCCCGACCGGGGTGGGGGAGGTGTGGTCCACAGAGATGTGAAGGCCGACGCTGGTCATCTCTTCCGGTAACCTCCCCAACGCGGCCACCGCGGCTGCTTCCAACCAGGCGATCACTCGCGGGGTGGCCAACACCGGAACGTCGCCACTCCCCATCTGGACGGCCGTGTCCTCCTCGGACACCCTGGCAACGTGAGTGCCGCTGTTGCCAATCCCGGCTGTGTTCATAGGCTCATCTTGGCAGTCCACGGTCCCGTTCGAGAAACGACACCAGGGGTTCGCGTCCCAGGAGGACGTGGGCGGTGCGGTGTTGCCAGTCGGCATACAGCTCTTCGCACCGGGCACAGCAGAACTCCGACCCGGTGGTTCGGGCACCTCCGTCCCACAAACAACACTTGTGGAGGAGCCTGAGCCACAGGGGATCGTAGAGGGGGAGGGGGTGCTCGATGACCAGCTTTGCGGCGTCGCCAACCGGTTCCGAATCGGATCTGTCCGCAATACCGTCTGCTGAGGGAGTGGCCATGGGTACCCTTCGCCCCCCGGCAGGTTAACGACGGGACCCTGCACTGCCTGACCTGGAACGACCTATACCGTTGAGAGGAGACACCGCGGAGCAGTGTTCGAACGGCATGTCCGCAACCTACTTGACTCGGAATCCGTCGTGTTCGTTGGCCAGGATCCAGGCAGCCACGGTGCCGATGAAGATGTCCTCCAGAACGTACCCTTCCTGGCTGACCGCCGCCGACCCGCGCACGGCCTTTCCGCCCCGCGCCTCATACATGGTGGTGAAGCGCTGTTGCCAGACGGCGAAGTTCTCGGGACGCAGGTCGATCCACCCTTTGTGCGCCCAGGCGTCACGATCCTCTCGATCCATGGCGACCGTCCGTGCTCCGGCCAGCTCGGGGATCCGAATGAACGGCCCGCGAATCAAGTTCCTACCGTCGGCCGTGAGGATAGGGAGACCCAGCGAAGCGATGGTGTTGCGTAGGCCGGGGCGATCGCCGATGATGCGGGTGATGGTGTCGGAGATCTCCGACGGTGTCGAGGCCAGCACCTTCGGAAGGGTCTGGTAGGCGAGTTTGAGCAGCTCGGCCTCCCAAAGCAGCTTGGAGAGTTCGGGCGGTCCGAGTTGTCCGAGGGCGACGCTGTGGGTGCCGGTCTCGATCTCCAGCCGCTCCAGATCCTCCAGGGCGCCGGAGCGCAGAATCCCCGCCCGATAGGAGGAACCCATCAGCGATGCGTCGATGGCTCCGATGATGTCCCGTCCGGTGTTGCCGCCCATGATCTCCTGTAGGCACGTATGGGCGACTTCCTCCGGAGTCACGTACTCCATCTGGCCGATCGAGGTGATGGCCTCGAACTCACCTTTGGTGAACACCCCGTTTTCGCCCGTATCGATGACGGGAAGCTGCAGATCGGAAAGACGGTCGAATTGGCTGCTGGGGATCCGGAGTTCAAGGGGGCCGTCGAGGGGAACGGTCTGCGCGGCGTAAAGGTGCACCGGCTCCCCTTGTTCGAGCACGGTGCGGTGCTCCACATCCGAGAAGCCAATGAGCGCGGCAGGCTTGACCTCCTTTACAACTGGTTCACCATGAGTGCGAGCCAACAAGAACAGCAACCCGGTGTGCGCAAAGGCAACCGACGTCTTGGTCATCAGCTTGGCGGAGGGTCGGTCTTCGCTGTGGGTATATGGGATATTCAGACCCATGCCTCCGGTCCCGGTCGTGCCCACTTTCAGGTACAGCCGAGTGCCTGCCTCATGCATCGCCCGGCTCAGAATCAAGACGTGCCGGATCAACTGCGGAACAGCCTGGGAGAGGATGAGGGCCTCGACATCATGTTTGGTCCGAGCCTGCAGCACATCACCGCCGTTGTTGACCGGATACTCCGAGATTGTCTGCTTGGCGATGATCGAAGTGGTGTAGACGTCCTGATAGCTGATGGCGGTTGCCGTGTTGATGCAGTCGACGATGACATCCGGACGGTTTTGGAGGATCAGTCGGGCCAGGCTGGACCGTTCGAAAGCCTCATCGATGGGGCCGAGCAGATCCGCAAAGATCCCCTCACGCGCCTCTGCGTCTTCGAGCAGATCCTCGCGATGTCGGCGCGCGTAGGTCTCTCGCAAGAACACATCGCCCCATTCACCGACGATCTCGGTGGGGGCGTCGGGAAACACGCTGCGGAGGTCTTCCACCGCCCGATCGGCTCCCTCCTGGATCAACGAGCCGATCACCACCCGGCGGGGTGTCAGATCGCCGATGATGCGGCGGGCCACCTGGGTCCCTACCAGGCCCGCTCCACCCAAGATCAGGAACGTCTCGTCTGGCACGTTTCCAAAGCTACCCGGTTGCACAGGTCTGGTGGGTCGAGTCGCCCGGCCACATGTCCTACAATCCCGGTTGATGAGTGCACATCCGTCCTACAGGAGCAGCCCTTCCTACACCCAGCACCTGGGTCGGAACCGCCAGTACCTGCGGGACATCATTCTGGGTGTCAACGATGGGCTCGTGTCGATGTTCCTTCTCGCCGCCGGAGTGGTGGGCGGCGGAATGGCCACCCGGAACGTGCTGCTCACCGGGGTGGCAGGGGCCATCGCCGGAGCCATCTCGATGGCTGCCGGTGAGTACATCGCCACCAAGACACAAGAAGAGGTCTTCGAGGGAGAACTCGCCCTCGAGAAGGTGCACATCCGTGATTTCCGTCAGGAAGAGCTACACGAGCTGAGCGACCTGCTGGGAGACATCGGTTTGAGCGGTGCGCTTCGCGACGAGGTGGTGGCCCACTTCGGAGAGGACGACGGAGCACTGCTGAAGGCGATGACCGCACTGGAGTTCGGGGTGGTCGAGACCGAACGGAGATCGCCCTACCGGGCAATGTTCATGTCGGGCGGGCTGTTCCTGGTCGGGGCGCTGCCGTCCGTCCTTCCGTTCGCGTTTGTGTCGAGTGCCCCGCTGGGTTTGCTGATCGCAACGATCGGGGCGGTGCTCGGCCTGTTGGTGGTGGGAGCCGTCAAGACCTGGGCGACCCGGGGCGATCCGATCCGCGCCGCTCTCGAGAACCTGCTGGTAGCGACGGGAGGTGGCGGTCTTGCCTACGGGGTGGGTGTGTTGTTCGATCGCCTGGTGGGCGGCGGCTGAGAGACGGCGCCTAGGCCTCCGGACCGCTCCGGATGCGGTTCGCCAGGCCAAACCGGGGGGTCCGCACGTCGACGAACGCGCCGGTAGCGTCGGCAAACCCGGTCGGGTCGTCCGGTGTCACGAGCATCGGGTCACCTTCCACAACCACCCGGAACCGGAATGGTGTCAACCGCTCGAAAGAGACCTCATCCAGCGGCCAAGAGCCGAGCCGGTTCGGGCCTGCCCAGATTCTCAATCGCTGGTTCTCGATCTGGATGTGGACTCGAAGACCCTCGGTCGTGTCTCCCTGATTCTGGATACGAGCTTCGAATTCGGCGATGATTTCCCCCAGTTGGTCTCATCCTACCGCGCAGCCTGAAATCGAGTTTCAGAACCACGGCCTCGGGGCCGATAAAGACGGTGAAGTCAAGGTACGTGAGGAGCCAGACAGCCGTGTTCACCTTCCAATGCACCAGGTGCAGGAAGAAGCCAGCGATCATCACCCGGGGAAGGCGCGTGTTCCTCTGCGCGGACTGCGCCACGGGATCGCTGTGGTACGACATGGTCGGCTCGTTGATGGACGCCGACGCCCGGGCCGTTGGGCTCCCGCCCGACGTCGACGGAGACCATCAGGATGCCCGTCGATGGACCGAAGGGCCAATCGATCCTTGGCAAGCGTCGACCTAGCTCGGAGTTTCGGTTCGCAAGGCACTATCAGGTCCGGTGCCCCGGGATATGGGCACTTAGTCCCTGATCCGAAAGGCACCCGGCGCGCCAAACTGCAAGCGGTTGTCGCAACTGGCGGGGTTGACAGTGTTTGAGGTCCTCGAAGCGAAGAATCTGGCTCCGGACATCCGGTATCTCAGGATAGAGGCGCCCAAGATCGCCAGGCGCCGGAAACCCGGTCAGTTCGTCATCGTTCGGGCATCATCGAATGGGGAACGAATCCCTTTGACCATCGCCGACGCACACCCAGCGGAAGGATGGATCGCCCTCATCTGCCAGGGGGTAGGTAAGACCACCCACCAGTTGAACACGGTGGTGGCCGGTGATCGCATTCCGGACTTGGCGGGACCGTTGGGGATGCCGTCCCGGATCGAGAGGTTCGGGAATGTGGTCGCCATCGGGGGCGGGGTGGGGACGGCCATCGCCTATCCGACTGCCGCGGCGTTGAAGGAGGCAGGGAACCGGGTGGTGGCGATCATGGGAGGACGCAGCCGCGAGTACATCATCCTCGAGGACGAAATGCGGGCCGTCGCAGACGAGGTGTATCCAACCACCGACGACGGTTCATACGGATACCATGGCTTGGTGACCGGCCCATTGGCCGATCTCATCACCTCCGGGCCGCCGATCGACCTTGTCCTGGCCATCGGGCCTATCCCGATGATGAAAGCGGTTGCCGAGCTCACCAGACCGCACGCCATCGAGACGGTGGTGAGCCTCAACCCGATCATGGTCGATGGAACCGGAATGTGCGGCGGTTGCCGTGTCGAAGTCGGTGGGGAAACCAGGTTCGCCTGCGTGGACGGACCGGAGTTCGATGCCCATCAGGTCGATTTTGAACTCCTCACCAGGCGCAACACGGCCTACCGGGATTTCGAGCAACAACGGCTGAACGAGTGGAACGCATCACGGCATGACCCCTTGGGGGCCGCGCTGTGAACGAGCTGACACTCAAAGAGCGTATGCAGATGAGCCGGGTGGCGATGCCGGAGCAGTATCCAGACTCGCGACGCCGGAACTTCACCGAGGTGAACCTCGGGCTGACCCCCGAACTGGCCATTGAGGAAGCCAGACGGTGCCTGATGTGCAGGCGGGCAGTATGCATCGAAGGATGCCCGGTCGGGGTCCGCATCACCGACTTCATCGATCTGGTAGCCGAAGGAGAGTTTGATCAAGCGGCCAAGGTCATCAAGCAGGACAACTCACTGCCGGCCATTTGCGGCCGGGTCTGCCCACAGGAACATCAGTGTGAAGGTGCTTGCGTGCTGGCCCGCAAAGGCAAGCCGATCGCCATCGGTGCTCTGGAACGGTTCGTGGCCGACTACGAGCTCGAAAACGACCTGATGCAGACGTACTCACCGCCCCATCGAACGGGAAAGCGGGTGGCGGTGGTTGGCAGCGGACCCGCCGGTCTCGCCTGCGCGACCGATCTGGCCAGGCTCGGCCATGAGGTGACCGTGTTCGAGGCTCTCCACGAATTGGGAGGTGTCCTCGTGTACGGCATTCCCGAGTTCCGTCTCCCCAAAGAGATCGTCCAGAAGGAGATCGCGCAACTCGAAGAGATGGGCGTCGCGTTCGTGACCAACGCCGTTATCGGGATGATGGACTCGATCGACGATCTGCTCGGGGAGGAGGGTTTCGAGGCAGTCTTCCTTGGGGTAGGCGCCGGTCTGCCGCGGTTTCCGCAGGTCCCCGGCGAGAATCTGATCGGGGTCTATTCTGCCAACGAATTCCTCACCCGCGTCAATCTGATGAAGGCTTACCGGGCGGATTCCGACACCCCTTTGCTCGATCTGCGTGGTCGAGCGGTGAGTGTCTTCGGCGGCGGTAACACGGCCATGGATGCTGTGCGAACTGCAGTACGTCTGGGAGCCGCTCCGGCTTCGATCATCTACCGGCGGTCGGAAGAGGAGATGCCGGCTCGCCGCGAAGAGGTACATCACGCCCGCCAGGAGGGCGTTCGGTTCTCGATGTTGGCTACGCCGCTCGAATTCTTCGGCAACTCGGCGGGTTTCCTGGAAGCGGTCCACCTGCAGCGTATGGAGTTGGGTGATCCCGACGAAGGGGGCCGGCGGCGCCCGGTCCCGGTGCCGGGAAGCGAGTGGATCGAGGAGGTCGGCGTTGCCGTCATTGCCATCGGGAACAGCCCGAATCCTTTGCTCCCAAGAGCGACGCCGGATCTCGATCAGACCCGCTGGGGGACGCTGGTGACCGACGAAACGACGGGCCGTACTACCAAGCGGGGGGTGTTTGCCGGGGGCGACATCGTCACCGGTGGCGCCACGGTCATCCTGGCCATGGGGGCCGGGAGAGTCGCAGCTGCTTCGATCGACGAGTACCTCCGTAGCGGCATCTGGACGCCGCCGAAGGATCCAGCGGAGGTGACGGGCTGAGGGGGGAGCGGACGGCTCGGTGACCGGGTGCCTCGGTGACCGGGACCCTGATCGTGTGGGTTGCGTTGTTGTAACGTCCGCCCATGTACCGACGTGGCGGTATCGTCGCAATCCTGACCGGTCTCGTGCTGGCGGTCCTATTCCTGGTCTGGCCGGTGGAATTTCAGACCGGGTGGGCGCGCTCGCGGAGCGAACTCACCAGGGTGTACGTGACGTGTGGTTTGCCGTATGCGATTCTCACGGAACGCGAGTTCAGTGACCAGGCTCGCACCCCATGGATCCAGGAACAGTGTGTCCGCAAATCGAGGACCCGGCTGGTCGACATCGCCATTTTCTCGCTGCCCCTGCTCGCCTTTGGTGTCGCCGGGGTCGTACGGGGCCCGTACCGGCGGATCCCGTTGACCGACATACTCCGACCCCTCCCGAAACAGCTCTGGCGGCGGCGGCGTTGGGAGCGCTGATCACCTCGAGGCGGTGTCGGCCCGGCTGACGATGCTGTCCAGGTCGAGGCCATTCGGCAGGGTCCCGAACGCCCGGCCCCACCCTGAGTCGAACCGCGACGCGAGGAACGCTTCCGAGACCGCCGGCGAGGCGTGCCTGACCACCAGCGATCCCTGGAGAACGAGGGCCAGGTGCTCGACGAGCCGCCGAGCCTGCGTCTCCACGGCGTCAAGATCCGCCAGCGCCGCTTTCAGTTGAACAATCGCCCGATCCAACCGGGCATC
>DATEVB010000227.1:0-14351 GCA_035282865.1 Acidimicrobiia bacterium
AAAGGAAGGAGGATCCCATGAGCGAGTTCACCTCGTACGCTCCCGGCACGCCCTCCTGGATCGACCTGGCCACCACCGATCCGGACGGCGCCAAGACCTTCTATGCAGGAATCTTCGGCTGGACGGTGGTCGACGTCCCAACCGGGGCCGGTGTCTACACGATGTTCATGCTGAAGGGCAAGCCCGTCGCCGCCGTATTCGGCATAGGTGAGGACATGGCCGCCCGGGGTGTTCCCCCGCACTGGGTGACCTACATGGCGGTAGATGATGTCGATGAGGCGGCCGCCCGGGTCACCTCAGCCGGCGGGACGGTCGTGCAGGCGCCGCGCGACGTCATGGACTCCGGCCGCATGGCTGTGGCAATCGACCCCACCGGAGCCTCCTTTGCCCTTTGGCAGGCGGGCGCCCACTTCGGCTCGGCGTTCGCCAACGAGCACGGGTCGTTCACCTGGAACGAGCTGCAGACCAACGACCCCGATCGAGCGGCCGCGTTCTATGCGGCCGTGCTCGGTTGGGAAGCCGAGTCGGCTGAGATGCCGACGGGCATCACCTACACTTCATTCAAGGTAGGTGACCGGGCTGTTGCCGGCATGATGGCCATTCAGCCGGAGTGGGGACCCGTCCCGCCCAACTGGGGTGTCTACCTGGCGGTCGACGACTGCGACGACGCAGTGGCCAAGGCGTTGGAACTGGGCGGCGTGGTCGAGATGTCCCCTAGCGACATACCGGACGTCGGGAGGTTCGCGCTGCTGAAGGATCCACAAGGCGCGTACTTCTACGTGTTGGCGGGGATGTGACTGCGGGCAGAACGACCCGAGTCCCGGCCGGGACGTCGACGGCCGTTTGAGTTGGCTACCGGCCGGGGTCCTTCGAGGTGACCGCCTGACGCAGGCATTTGGGTGGTGAGATCTACCTCGGATCGGGCCGACAATTCCCGGTAGGGTGCGCATCGGTGAGCCTATCGAGAGGAGTGACTGCATGGGCGGCATCCGGTACGGCGTGGTAGGCGCCGGCAGACAGGGCACCGCAGCCGGCTACGACCTGGCGGTACGTGGGCGGGGGGCGTCGGTAGTGATGATCGACGTGCATGACCCGGTAGCCGAGCGCTCGGCCGACCGGATCAACCGGTTGGCCGGTCGAGAGGTGGCGAGCGGGCAGTGCGTCGACGTCTCCGACCACGAAGCGCTGGTCGAGACGCTTGCGCCGCTCGATGTCTACGTATGCGCCGTGCCCTTCTTGTTCATACCCGGCTGCACGCGAGCCGCCATCGAAGCCGGGACCTCCATGGTCGATCTGGGCGGGCACACCGACACGGTCCTCGGACAGCTCGAGCTGGACCAGGAGGCCAAGGAGAGAGGAGTGGCCATCGTTCCCGATTGCGGGATGGGGCCGGGCTTGAACAACACCCTCGGCATGTATGTGCTGCAGTTGCTGCGTGCCGGCGGCGCTGCTCCATCGGCCGTCCGGCTCTACGACGGCGGACTGCCGCAGGATCCTCCTGAGCCGTGGGGTTACCAGGCAGCGTTCCACATCGATGGCCTCACCAACGAGTATGACGGGGACGCCCTGTTCTTACGAGGCGGGAAGGTGACCGCCGTTCCGGCGTTGACCGAACTCGAAACGGTCACCTTCGGGGAGTTCGGGGAACTCGAAGCGTTTGTGACCTCCGGGGGCACGTCGACCGTGCCCTACACACTGGAGGGCCAACTCGCCGTCTACGAGAACAAGACACTCCGCTATCCCGGTCACCTGGCCGCGTTCAAAGCGTTCAAGGATCTTGGTCTGTTCGAGCGGGCGACGATGGAAATAGCGGGAACAGTCGTCAGTCCGCGTCGGGTGTTTCACGCGCTGCTCGGCCCCCAGATCGAGACCGACCAGGTCATCGACGTCTGTTTGATGCGGGCGATCGGAACCGGTGCGCTCCACGGCGCCGAGGTGCGGGTCGTGGTTGAGCTGGTCGACCGCTATGACCCGGCCACCGGCTTCGCGGCGATGGAGCGGTTGACCGGGTGGCACGCCTCGATCATGGCCGGCTTCATCGGGGCCGGGTCGGTCGGCCCGGGTGTCCACCGGATGGAACAAGCCGTCCCGGCTGCGAGGTTCATGGAGGAGGTCCGCAGGCGTGGGTTCCATGTCGACGAGCGTTGGGAGTGATCGTCCCGTGCCGGGACGTCGATCGGGCCGGGCGGTGTTTCTAGCATTGGCCGCGGCAACCCTGGTTTCCGGGTGTGCCGGATCGTCGACGCCGACCGATCCGGCAACTTCATCATCGGTGGGCGAGGGGGCCTCTGCTGCTACGAGCGGCTGTGCGGACGTCGTTGATGTGGTGATCACCCCGGAGGGTTCGGGCATGTACCGACTCGATGTGACCGTGCGCTCGCCCGACACCGGCTGGGACAAGTATGCCGATCTATGGGAGGTGCGAGGCCCGGACGGCGCAATCCTGGCTCAACGGGTGCTCACCCATCCGCACGTCGAGGAGCAGCCCTTTACCCGCAGCCGGAGTGGCGTCGGTATCCCGGCCGGGGTCAAGTCGGTGACGGTCGTCGTCCGCGACTCGGTGGCCGGGTTCTGCGGTGAACCGTTCCAGGTCGGCCTTCCCTGAACCCGCCGTAGGGCTTGGTCACGAGACCGGCACCGTCGTCGCTACGCGTCGCTGGTCTCGTGTGCTCCGATCGTGGGGTCTTCGCTATCGCGCTCTTCCGCCGGGCGAGGCGCTCCGGACACCAGCAAGAGGGGCAGATGCGTGCGTTGCATCACCTGGCCGGAGATGCTCTCCCAAGCACCTTCCCCAAAAAGACGGCGGGTGGCACCCATGAGGATGAGATCCGCCTCCACCTGCTCGGCCGTCTCACAGATGGCTGCGGCCCGGTCCGTTCCCTCGACGAAAATAGGGTTGGCTTCGATTCCGCGTGAACCGAGGGCGGCCATCACCGGCTCGGCGAGCTTGCGTCCGCGTTCCTCGACGTAGCGTTCGACGAGAGCCGACGCACGGTCGCTTCGTTCGGTATCCTCGCTGAATGGATGCCAGCTGTCGGACTCGAGACCGTCGAGGAATGAGCGGGGGACTTCGATAACGGTGACGACCGAGACTTGCCCTCCTTCGGGGAGGAATTGCCTGATCAGGTCGGCGACGGGACTCGTCGGTAGCACGCCCGCAGTGGCGATCAAGATGTGCACGGTCATAGGCTAAACACATTGCCGGGACCTTGGATCGGTCCGGTCCGCTCACGAGGAAAGATATGGGAGATAGACGTCCACCGGATGAGCTGATCAACCAGGTGACCTGGAAGATCCCCAATGCTCTGGCCCTGGTCGGATCGCGGTCGGGCGACGAGTGGAATGCTATGACGACCAGTTGGATCACCCAGGTTTCGATGGATCCCGTGCTGGTCGGCATCGGTGTTGACAATTCCTCGGTCACGCACCGCTTGATCTCGGCAGGCGGCTCCTTTTCCATCAACCTGTGGTCCTCCGCCGATACCCGGACCTTCGTCAAGTTCTCGAAACCGGCTCACAAGGAAGACCTCTCCATGAATGGCCGGGCGGTCCGTGCGGGTTCGACCGGTGTTCCGATCTTCGAAGAAGCCGTGGCGTGGATGGAACTGACTGTGCACAGCTCTACCGACTATGGGACCCACACCTTTTTCGTCGGCGAGATCGTCGACGCCGGCATCGACCCCGACTACGAGGGGCCCGTTGCGACCATGAGCGACACCAGAATGAAATACGGTGGAGTGAAGCGGGGCGGCCACTAATACTGCGTCCCGCGTCCAACGTTCGACGAACCTACCATGCCGTCGCGCCGCGTACGAGGAGAGGGCATGGAGTTTCGAGTAGATGACAAGGTGGCTCTGGTAACGGGTGCCAGCCGCGGGATCGGCTTGGCGGTGGTTGAAGAATTGCTAGCCAGTGGGGCAAGAGGGGTGGTCATCACCAGCCGGAAACCGGCCAACCTCGAGGAGGCCGTGGCCGCGATCGGCAACCAGGACCGGGTGTTGGCGGTAGCCGGCGGAGCGGACGACGAAGCGCATGCCGCGGCGGCGGTTGCGGCAGCCGTCGAACGGTTCGGGGCGCTCGACATCCTCGTCAACAACGCAGCCACCAACCCGGTGGCCGGGAACATCATCGACGTCGAGATGGGAGCCATCGACAAGATCTGGGCGGTCAATCAGCGGGGACCTCTGGTGTTCGCCCGCCAAGCGTGGCGGCAGTGGATGCAGGAACATGGTGGGTCGATCGTCAACGTGTCGTCGGTCGGCGGAATGCAGCCAGGACCTCTGTTGGGTGCGTACAACGTGTCGAAGGCCGCGCTGATCTTCCTGACCCGGCAACTGGCCTACGAGATGGCTCCCGGCGTCCGGGTGAATGCCATTGCTCCCGGTATCGTCAAGACCCGGTTTTCCCGGTCTCTGTGGGAGATGAACGAGGAGAGCGCCGCCGGGCTGCATCCACTCGGCCGGTTGGGCGAAGTCGAGGACGTAACGGGTGCAGTGCTGTTCTTCTGCTCCGAGGCGTCATCGTGGATCACCGCCGTGACCCTGCCGATCGACGGAGGTGTGACCGGCGCACGGGCCGGGATCGGTTGACGTTGGCATCTGTGAAACGCGGAAGCGGTATCTGGGGGAAAGGGCGGATGACGAGCGTCGCCCTCACTGAGTGGGATTGAAGGGCGTGGGGAGGCTCAGGCCACCAGCGTCAAGACCGTGCCCGACGTCGAAGCTCGGCGAAGGCTGACAGCCCGGTTTCACTTCGTGTCCAGGACACGAAGTCGGGGCGACCGCGCTCCCGGAAGTAGCGGTTGGCGAAGATGTCGGCCCAATCGGTGACGGGGCGGAGGCTCGAAGTCATCGCCTCGTCGTACCGGTCCCTGTTGCGGGCGTGATCTTCCGACCGGAAGAGGTTCATGTTCGCTCACCTGAATGGCCTGCTGGCCGCGTCACCGCCGACCTCGGCACTGGTGTAACCGACCATGGTCTCCGGCTCGATGGTTGTAATCGTCTCATCGGTCATCTCCACCACCAGCGGCTCCCCACAGCACAGACATGGGGCCTCGATCCTCACCTGCTTGCCGGGAAAGAGCCATCGGATGGCAAGGGCCTCGAAACCGCACTGGGCGAACCAGCGCTGATCCCCGTCGATCGACACCCGGTACTGCGTGGGTTGAAGGTTGAACGGCGGGAACGATGCCAAGAGATCGGTTCCAGGATGCACCCATCCCGGAGTCAGTGCCACCAGTTCGTGTACCAGTGACCTTGCATCCGCCAGCGAAATCCCGAGCGAGGCGGCCAGTTCGGTGTAGTGGGGGGCCTGTCCCGTGGCGACGCACCGTTGCAGTACTTCGGCGTAACCCCGATCCAGCAATCCGGGATCGGACATCGGACCTCCGTTCGTCATCCCGCATGGTAGGCCATGACCACACCTCCGCCGTCTTCGGTTCCCTCCCTGGCGGCGATGATGACGAACATGGTCGAGAAGGCTTGAGCGGCACAGGCGAGCATGGCCGGACCACTCCAACGACGGTGCATCACCGGCAGACTCCTACTCGAGCGGGAAGCCGGGCTTTCCCGCCTCCAGCCAGGCAGCAAAAGCAGCTTCGGTACCGATGTCATGACCGGCGTCCGCCGATTTGACGTACCGGAAATGCAGGAGGTCGCAATACGCCTGGATGGGGTCGAGGCTCTCCCCGATGGCTCTCATCCGCTGCAGCATCGGTTCGAACTCGCCTACTCTCCACTGCACCGACGTCAACGCTTTGAAGCCGGGCTCCTCTCGGCCGGCTTTCGCCTGGAAGTAGTAGAGATCGTCGAGAATCTGCCTGGCCTGATTCTCGAGCGCCTCGACTCCGGTGAGCTCCTTCAGCTTCGTACGGTGGTACGTTCTGCCCCCGGCCCGCACCTTCACCTGCAGTCGTCGCCCTCCTTCCCTGGGCATCAGGTTGATCTCTTGGACGTCAAAGCCGAGTTCGTTGAGCCGCTTGACCCGCTCGGAGATGCGATACCGCTCTTCGGACCCGATGGACGGCGTGTCGGTGAGTTCCGCCCACAGCGCTCGATAGCGGTCGGCGATGTCCTCGCCGAGGGCCAGGTCGGCATCGTCGATGGCAATACCTCGCTCGGCGGCGATGTCGGCCATGCCTCCCGCCACGTTGACGATCATGATCTCGAGGTCCTCTTCCCGCTGGCCGTCGGTGAGGGTCTCGAACATGGCAGCCGTCTCGGCGTCGACCATGATGGTTTCGATGGTCTCGGCGTCGAATCGGTACAGCGTGTTGGATAGGGAGCAATCGCCCCAGAAGCAACCGACGGTGTGGAGTTCAACGAGGAGACTTGCAAAGGCGTCCAGCATCTGGTTGCGGCGCTGACCGAAGCCGGGACCCTCCAGCAGCTCGCGGCACGAAAAGGAGAAATCCACGTATTTGGTGATCAACGCCGCCGACGCTTCCGTGGTCGGGTCGGCGTTTCTGTGGTCGATGAGGCCGACGGGTATCACCGCCGGCGCGCCCTTGACCTGCAACTCGCGCAGCACTTCGTAGTCGCGATGGGCCAGCGCGGCTGGCAACTCCTTCACGGCGTAGATGCCCTGTCGGTAGGAGACAAATTTGACGATATGGCGCGAGATACCTTGCGGCAGATCGACGATCCTCTCTGAGTCCCACTCGTCGAGGGGGCGTTTCCAGTCGAGGTCCAGGAAATCCGGATGGCCGGGTCGAACGGTGAGGGTGTAGTCGGGCACGACCGTCACGGTAGTCAGAAGCGAACGAGGTCGAGTCACTCAGGGTCGGTAGGCCATTCCCTTGTACGAGTCGGTGAAACGATGCTGTTCCAGGAAGCGGCCCAGCGGAGTGTCTCGAGCAGGTAGGCCGTCGATCGTTTCGACGGTCATACGTTTCCGGCGCCCACCTATCTCGCCCAGCCCGAACGCGGTCCGGTCGAGTCGGTCCGGATCTTCTGTGAAGGTGAGCACCCGTTTCGCACCCCGCTCGACGAAGGCGACCAGGTCGCCGTCGGCCAGCAGCACGTAGGCACCTGCCGAACGGCCGGCCCGGCCACCCGCCCGCTCAGGCCAGGGGAGCGCCGTTCCGTACGGGTTGGCCGGATCGGTCGCCGCCAGCACCGTCACGTCTCCGGTCGCTTCCATCTGTCGCAACCGGTCGACCGCCCCGGGCAGCGCAAACTGGGCGCCACCCAGACCCTCCACGAAATACCCGCGGCGCACCCGGCCGGTTTCCTCCATGCGGGCCAGGACCGGATAGAGACCCATGAAACCTCCCGGAATCGATTCCGCCGCCACCAGGTCGCGAGTTACAACGCCGTGGCGTTCGAGCAGTTGTTCGGCCCACGCGGTAGCGGCGACGGTATGATCGACCGACGGGTCCAACAGGTCGGCGACGAGATACCACCGGCCGGCGGAGGCCGGCGGGAACTTGGACGGCACCGAAGGTCTCCCCGGTTTGCGCGGCCGCTTGCCGGCCAAAAAGGCTCGGACCGGCCCCAGGGAGTCGTTGGTCACTTCGCCCGCCCAGACCAGATCCCACAGACTGTCGAGGACGCCTTCAGGATCACCGCCTTCCGCGGCTGCATACAGGTCGCCGAAGAAACTCGCCCCCCGATCTACCAGGTGACGGCGGAGTCGTTGGTGGATAACGCCATCTGGCGGTTCGGTGTGATATGCGAGATGCAACCGCGCGAGGTGGTCGCGGAAGTAAAGCGATATGCGACCATCCCGGGGACCGAGCGCCCCACGCCCCACCCACACCACCTCACCGGCCACCATCAACTGGTCGAGCATGTCGGGGCGGTAGTCGAGCCGGTATGCCAGGAGGTCTCGTTCCAACACCGAGGCGGGGACGGCGGCGCCCTGGAGCCGTTTGAGCGTGTCGAGCAACCCGGCCTGCTGGCGAGACCGGTCGGTTTTCCGCACGCCGTGCCAGACAGGCAGGAATCTGCCTAGGGCTGATTGACCTACCGGCTCGATTTCTTTGCGAAGCGCGGCCAGCGAGCGTCGTTTCAGCCGGCGAAGCACCTCCGTTTCGACCCATTCCTGGTCCCGGCCACCGGGACGGAACGCCCCCCGGGTCACCCGGCCGGTGTTTTCGAGGGTGGAAAGTTGCTGTGCTACGACGGCGGTTGGGAGTCCGGAGGCGGCCGTCACGTCCGCGATCGTGAAGGGACCGTGCGTGCGGGCGAAGCGGCCGATCACATCGCCGAGAGGATCCGGGACGGGCTCTAAGAACACATCCGGCACCCCCGACGGGAGGGCGGTACCCAGCGCATCCCGCAATCGGGCGGCGTCCTCGATTGCCGCCCATTGATCCCGTCCGGCCACCCGGACTCCGATCACCCGGCGCTCTGCCTCGAGTTCCCTCAGGACGGTGGTGGGGTCGTCGTCCTGGGAGCGCGCCGTCAGCTCGTCTGTTGACAGGGGACCGAGGCGCCGGAGCAGATCGTGGGTTGCATCCGGGCCGGTCACGCGCCGTTCCGTGGCGAGGCATTGCAGCTCCAGCTCAACGGATTGCACGACGTCGGCGGAGAGCAGCTCCCGCAGTTCGCCTTCGCCGAGCAGCTCCCGGAGCAGCTCTCGGTCGAGGGTGAGCGCCGCGGCCCGACGTTCGGCGAGGGGTGTGTCGCCCTCGTAAAGGTAGGCGGCAACGAACTCGAAGAGCAGGGATGCCGCGAAAGGGCTGGCCGCGGAAGTGTCCACTTCTGCCATCCGAATGCGGCGCGACCGCAGATCCTTCAGCACCTCGATGAGAGCCGGTACGTCGAAGTCGTCTTGCAGAACCTCCCGGTAGGTCTCCAGCAGAATCGGAAAAGATCCGAAGTTCTTGGCCACCGCCAGGAGGTCGGCGGCACGGCGACGCTGCAACCACAGAGGTGTTCGGCCTCCGGGTCGCCGGCGGGGAAGCAGGAGTGCACGGGCCGAGGCTTCCCTGAAGCGGGCCGAGAACAGGGCTGAGCTGCCCAGATATTCCACGACCAGGTTCTCGACGTCGTCAGGGTCGAGCGCCAGGTCGCCGGCACCAGGAGCGGCATCGGCGTCGGGAAAGCGGAAGGCGATCCCGTCGTCGGCCCAGATGACATCGACGTCCTGATCGAAACGGGTTCTCAGCATCTGGGTGAGCGCCATGGCCCAAGGAGCGTGGACTCGCGCACCGAGAGGGGAGAGGAGCACGAGACGCCAGTCGCCGATCTCATCACGAAAGCGCTCTACGACGATGGTCCTGTCGGTGGGAAGGACACCGGTTGCGGCGCGCTCCTCGGCTAGATATGCGACCAGGTTCTTGGCGGCCAGTTCGTCGAGCCGGTAGTCGGCCTGCAGGTGCGCAAGCGCTTCGGCCGGTTCGAGGGCGCCGACCTCTCTAACGAAAGCCCCCAGTGCCCGCCCTGTTTCCGGCGGCCGGCCCATCATGTCACCATGCCAGAACGGCAGGGTGGCGCCGGGCTCACCAGGCGCCGGTATCACCTCGACCCGGTCGTGGGTGATCTCCACGATCTTCCACGTCGATGAGCCGAGGATGAACGAGTCGCCCGGGCGCGACTCGTAGACCATTTCTTCGTCGAGTTCGCCGACTCGCCCGCCGTCGGGGAGGTGGACCCCGTACAAGCCCCGATCGGGGATGGTGCCGGGATTGGTGACCGCCAGCATGCGGGCGCCCGCCCGGCCGGTTACCGTCTGGGCGACCCGGTCCCACACGATTCGGGGCCGCAGCTCGGCGAACAGATCGGACGGATAGCGACCGGCCAGCATGTCCAGGACGGCCTCAAATGGACCGCGCCCGAGGTCTGCATAGGGAGCGGCCCTTCGCACCATGGCGTAGAGATCGTCAACTGCCCAGGTCGCATCGGCGACGGTGGCCACCAGTTGCTGAGCGAGGACGTCCAGCGGATTGCGCGGCATCCTGGTGGCCTCCACCGCCCGGCGGTACATGCCGTCGACAACGACCGTCGCCTGGATCAGGTCGCCGCGAAACTTCGGGAACACCTTGGCGCGGCTGGGAACTCCTACCTGGTGACCGGCTCGCCCTACTCGTTGTAGCCCGGTAGCGACCGTGGCCGGTGATTCGACCTGGAGCACCAGATCAACGGCCCCCATGTCGATTCCCAGTTCGAGCGAGGAAGTGGCGACCACCGCCGGCAACTCGCCTCTTTTCAGCTGCTCTTCGATGGCCATTCGCTGATCCCTGGACACCGATCCGTGATGCGCACGAGCCACCTCGCGCCCGGCGAGAAGGTTGATCTCGGCGCAGATCCGCTCGGCGAGTCGGCGGCTGTTGGCGAACACGATGGTCGACCGATGCTGCTCGATGAGCTCCAGCAGACGGGGATAGATCGACGGCCAGATTCCTGCTCGGGCCGGAGGCTGCTTGGCTGGACCGTCCACGATTCCGGCCGGGGCGTTGGCGCCGGCGGGTGGAAGAGGAGGCGCGGCCATGTCGTCGATGGTGACGACCAGCTCGACATCGATCTCCTTGTCGCCGGGCACGTCGACGATCTCAACCGGCCGCGGAGACCATGACCCGTCCGATTGAGGATGGCCGCCGCCCAGGAACCGGGCGATCGTATCGAGCGGTCGCTGGGTGGCGGAAAGGCCGATGCGCTGCGGTGATTGGTGGCTGATCTCCTCCAGTCGTTCCAGCGAAAGCGCCAGATGAGCGCCCCGTTTGGAACCGGCCACGGCGTGGACCTCGTCAATGATCGCCCATTCGATGGTGGCGAGTATCTGGCGCGCCTGGGAGGTGAGCATCAGATAGAGGGATTCCGGCGTGGTGATCAGAATGTCCGGCGGGTTGCGGAGCATTCGCCTGCGGTCATCGGTCGAGGTGTCGCCGGTCCGTAGAAACGTGGTGATATCGGGGAGTTCTCCCAATTCCAGCGTGGCGGCTGCATGACGGATGCCCATCAGCGGCGATCGAAGGTTGCGGTCCACGTCGTAGGCCAGCGCCTTCATCGGTGAAACGTAGAGCACCCGACACCGCTCCTGTTTGGCCGGAGTTGGGCGGTGCAGCAACTGGTCAAGGGTCCACAGGAACGCTGCCAGGGTCTTTCCAGAGCCGGTCGGAGCGTGAATGAGTGTGTGGGCACCGGCGGCGATCGCCGGCCATCCGCGCTCTTGGGCCTCGGTGGGGCTCGCAAACGATGCCTCGAACCAGGCACGGGTGGCGGGGGAGAAGGTGGCGAGCGCATGCACGAGGCAAGGCTAGGAGACTGCACCGACAAAGGGTCGTGACTCAACTATCCGACCCCGGCCGCCGATACCCAATCCGTTGTTCATCCAGGAGAATGCATGGGAACGAATGCCGCCCTGTCACCTTCATCGCGGCGGCTCGGCGTCGGCACGTCTCTATCGGCCCCGACGCCGTCCGGCGAACGTACCCCTGATCGGCTGGTCGGGCGGTATGTGATCGGCCTGGCTGCCATCGCCGCCCTGGCCGTCACCAGCAGCTTTGCCGTCGGAGGCGCCCTTTCCCGGCAGGAGAGCGACGCCCGGGTCGTCAACGCGGCAGCAGGACAGGTGACCCTGAGTTACCAGCTGGAACAGGCCGGCGTGAGACTGGCCCTCAGCGAGAGCAATCCAGATCGTCATGTTGTTCTGACGGCTCTGGAATCGGTTGCCGATCAGATGGTCCGTACCCACCTCGGATTGAGTCTCGGATCGGAACCTCTTGGGCTTCCCGGCGAGAACAGTGTCCGGGTCAACGCCATGCTGGAGTCGGTCGAGTCGCACCTCTACTCGATGCTCGACGCCGCGCAAGCTCTGGCCGCGGCCTCCGAACCCGTCGGGCAAGCGGCGGCGCTCAACTCCAGAGCCGAGTTGTTCCGTTCTGAGATGGGAGCTCTGGTGTTCGAGTACGAACGGGAGGCTGAGGGCCGGGTGAGAAACCTGGAGAAGGTCGAGATTGTGTTGCTCGAGGCCATGCTGGTGTTGCTGGTGATCGAAGGCATCTTTCTCTTTCGGCCGGCCGCACGGCGGATCCGCACGGGGTGGCGGGAACGAGAACGCCGGCACACAGCCGAGCGTGAGTACGACCAGGTTCGACTCAACTACCTGGCCCAGTTCGACCCTTTGACCGGGCTGGCAAACCGGTCCCTGCTGTGGGATCGACTCGATCACGCCATCGTCCGAGCCCGGCGGGAGAGCGGGATGGTCACGTTGATGTTCGTCGACCTCGATGATTTCAAGGGGGTCAACGACCAATACGGTCACGGAACCGGCGATGAGCTACTCATGAACGTTGCCAGGCGGCTCGAGAGCGTGGTGCGGGAGAGCGATACCGTTGCCAGGTTGGGCGGCGACGAATTCACCGTCATGCTGGAAGGCCAGCACCGTCCCGAGTTCGCGGGAACCGTCGCCCAGAAGATTCTGGATGTCCTCGGTGCGCCCTACCGGATTGGTGATCGGGAGATCTTCATGACGGGATCGATCGGTATCGTTGTATACCCGCTCGACGGGGAAGTCGTCGACGACCTGGTGCGTGATGCCGATATTGCCATGTACGCGGCCAAAGAGGCAGGTCGCAACAACTTCCAGTTCTTCACACCGGAGCTGAGAGCCCGGACCACCGACCGGCTCCATCTGATCGACAGCTTGCGGCGTGCCCTCGCCTCGGGTGATCAACTCCGCCTGGTCTATCAGCCGAAATTCGATCTGGCCGGTGGGAAGCTGGTCGGCGTCGAGGCACTCCTCAGGTGGGATCACCCGGAGTTGGGCCCGGTGCCACCCTCCCGCTTCATTCCGCTGGCCGAGGAGACCGATCTCATCATTCCGTTGGGCATCTGGGTGATCGAACACGCCTGTGAACAGGCGGCCCGCTGGCGCGATGATGGGCTCCTCGATCTGCCGGTGTCGATCAATGTCTCGTCCCGGCAGTTCCACCACGGCGATCTGGTTCCGACCGTCGAGCGGACGCTGCTTCGGTTTGGCCTCGATCCTGGTCTGGTGGAAATGGAGCTGACCGAAGGAACCCTGATTGAGGAGGTAGAGCTGGCGCGGAGGACGCTCGAGCATTTGCGTGAGGTGGGAGTGCGGGTGTCGGTGGACGACTTCGGAACCGGCTACTCATCGCTGAGCTATCTCAAACAGTTCCCCATCGATGCGCTCAAGATCGATCGGTCGTTCATCGATGGCATCACGGATGGTCCCGACGGTGCTGCCATCTCGACGGCAATCATCAGGATGGGTCACAGCCTGCGGATGGAAGTGATTGCCGAGGGCGTGGAAACGCGCCGGCAACTCGATGTGCTGCGCGAACTCGGCTGCGACGTGGTGCAGGGCCACCTACTCGGGCGGCCGGGTACTCCCGAGCAGATCAATGGACTGGTGCAGGCTGCCCGATCATCTGGCAATAGGGCGGGCGTCGGAGCGATCGGTACCGATGCGTTGATGGCGGTAATCGAGACTCAGCCGGCCAGCAACGTGGGGAGCCAGTAGCCGACCGGGGCGACTGTCAGCATCGCGTCGACGACGTCGGGGTCGAACTGCGTGCCGGCGAAACGCCGGAGTTCGGCGATGGCGTGGTCTGGTGGCAGGGCGGGTTGATAGGGCCGGTCGCTGGTCATGGCGTCGTAGGCGTCGGCCACCAGGAGGATGCGGGCCAAGTAGGGGATGTCGTCTCCACGCAACCCGAACGGGTAGCCGCTGCCATCGAAGCGTTCATGGTGAGCGATCACAGTGTCGGCGATTCCGGCGTGCACGAGTCCGTCGATGATTCGGAACCCTTCGAGAGGATGTTTCCGCATCTGGACCCATTCGGCGGCGGTCAGCGGGCCCGGTTTGTGTACGACGCAGGCATCGACCCGGATCTTGCCGACATCGTGGAGATGAGCAGCGATGTGGAGCCGCCGACGGTCGTCGCGATCGAGGCCCAGGCAGTCGGCGAGTGGCGCGGCCAGGGCCGCAACCCGGGAGCCGTGGCCCGACAGATCAGGATCCATCTCATACATCATCTGCATGAACTGGTCCAGCATCAGACAACCTCCGGGTTCTCTGCCACTTAGTGTGGGGTCACAAGCACTCACGGTAGCAGGCGATGTCGAGAAGGGTATGAGCCGTCCGACTCATTTATCCACAGGGGGCAGAATGGGGTACATGGACATTGCCGTGAACCTCGTCGAGACGTATCTCAGGCTCAACGGCTACCTGACCCTGAGCGAGTTCGAGGTCCAGCATCGCGGCCAGAACGGCATGTACGAAACGGTGACCGATGTCGACATCGTCGGTTTCCGGCTTCCAGGAGGTATCAATGCCGCGGATGATCACGAAGACTGCCGGATGCTGCAGATTCTTGATCCGGCGCTGGAACTTCAGCCCAACATGATCGATGTGATCCTGGGTGAGGTGAAGCAAGGCGA